>NZ_JAFCTF010000005.1:0-200661 GCF_049895885.1 Acinetobacter sp. TSRC1-2 | reverse complement strand
AGAAGTGAAACCTCTTTGCGCTGATGGTAGTGTGGGGTTACCCATGTGAGAGTAAGTCATCGCCAGCTCATTATTCCTAAAAAGCCCCGCTTAAATAGCGGGGCTTTTTTTATGCCGGAAGAAAAGGGAATGACCTTATCTGTACAATTCCGCATTCTTTTTAGACTTGTAGTTTGTGAAACAAATAATGCAAAATATTTAGAATAAAAATAGAGTGATATAAAATGAAAAGAAGATAAATATATGGAAAAACAACTAACTATAAAAAAACAGCTGATCTTTTAAATATTCTAAAAATACGATTTGAACAAAATATGCAGCGGCATAAAGCCATGCAATGGTCGAAGATCCAACATAAGTTGGAGGGGAAGCCAAATAAAACGTGCTCATTACATGCAATGGAGCAAACAGGTGGTGAACCTGATGTGGTATTGCATGATCATATTACCGATCAGTATATTTTTATGGATTGTAGTATAGAGAGTCCATTGGACCGTAGAAGCTTATGCTATGACCGGAAAGCATTAGATTCAAGAAAATCCAATAAACCTGAAAATTCAGATCTTGGATCTTGCTTTAGTTATGGGAGTCGAATTGTTAACCGAGCATGAATATTATGAATTGCAAGCGATAGGTTCGATTGATATGAAAACCTCAAGCTGGTTATTTACACCTGATGAAGTCCAAAAAAAAGGTGGTGCTCTTTTTGCTGATAAACGTTATGGACGAGTTTTTGTTTATCACAATGGAGCAGAATTTTATTATGCTTCCCGAGGTTTTCGAGCTTTAGTTAGAGTCTGAAAGAGGTCAAATGAATAGGCATGATTACCTCCTATCTAATAGACAGGAGGATTTTGATTAACTTATAAAGCATCTTTTAATGTGGTGTGATGTTGTTTAACTTGTTGAGCATATTTTTCACCTTGTTTTTTCATTTTACGGTTAGAATTATAGCCTGTAGGCCCAACATTATAATAGGCAAGAGCTTTAGGCCAACTTCCTGCTTTACTGTTATATGAGGCTAAAATATACGTTCCGCAATTAATATTATGATATTCATCACTTAAATCACCTGGACATATCTGTTGCCAGTAGCGTGGAATTACTTGAGTGAGTCCCACAGCACCCGCCGGTGAAATAGCATAGTTTCTATAACTAGATTCTTGTCGAATCATAGCCGCTAATAGTAATGGATCCACAGCATATTTTTCTGCACTTTGAATGATCATTGGAGATACACGATTCGCAGTATCTGGCGCAACAGCATATGCTTTTTGTATACCTGTAGATAATTTAGCAGATCGTTTAGCGACTGAGCCACCATTAAAGGAAGTACAACCGGTAAAAGCTAAGGTAGTAATGACGATAGCTATTGATTTAAATGAAAAAAAATGAATAGTGGAGAGTTTTAAACGTAAACTAGATAAATGATGCGTAATTAACAAGGTTAGAAACCCAAAGTAAAATTTTATTGAAGTTATGCTAGTGGTCTGAGTAGAACGAGTCAAGCGCCAAGACTTTGTATTATTCAAATGATTTATGAAGTATTTTTATAAGTTGATCTTTAAATGATTAAATTTTAAAACTTATGAAAAAACGTGTCCCATTATATTAATGGGACGGGTCTTCTTAGCATATTTAATTAATCCATTTCATGCAAAATCGCCTGATTAAACGCCGGGATGTCATCTGGGCATCGCGAAGTAATTAAAGACCAGTTATTGGTATTGCAACGATGGACTTCTTCATTCACCCAATTCGCACCGGCATTTTCTAAATCTAGTTTTATACTTTTATAAGAAGTTAAATTTTTATCTTTAATTCTTTGAGCATTAATTAATACCCACGGTCCATGACAGATGGCTGCAATCGGTTTGGCATTATCAGTAAAGTGTTGAATAATTTTATGAGCATCTTCATTTAAACGTAGGGTATCTGCATTTACCGTTCCTCCCGGAATCACTAAAATATCGTAATCTTCTGGAGAAACTTTAGATAAAGTGGTTTGCGGAGTATAAGCGGTTGCAGGTTCCTTATCACTCTTAACCGTTTGAACGTCCTTTAGTTCTTCTGCGGCATGAATCACTTCAATGCCTTTTGATTGTAAAAATTCAAATGGTTTAATCAACTCATCTTGTTCTACGCCGACATTAGAAGTAATAAATAATGCTTTCTTAGACATGTTAGTGATCCTGAATTACTTATTGAATATTCAACCTTAACAAGCTGAACTAATGAAGCTGTACAGATTTTGGCTTATTCTTGTTAAGGTTTGAAAATTCTTGGCAAAAATAAGCCCCATCATCATGACGGGGCTTATTTGATATCAGTTACAAGGTATAACTCCTGTTTTACCCTTATCCTTCCTGCTTGCTTATATCGTTTATTATTTTTATTAGGGAAACATCCTACTTCCTGATGTTTTAATCATAAGGTGCATACTAGTTTCAGCATAGACGTCAATAAATACTTTCCATGTAAGCAAATGCTGACAGGACATATTAATAAGATGAGTTAATAGAACCAATCCAATTTAAAAAGTATTATTTTAGAGCGAATACAGATTTAAAAATATGGAAAAATTACAATCTTTTTTCCATCCAGATTTCACAGGCATGACTATGCCCAGTATTACCTTTGGGATGATTTAAATATTCAAAACCTAGCTTTTCATAAAGTTTGACTGCTTGCCAAAGTTCTTTGGTGGTTTCTAAATAACAACATTGAAAACCATGCTGTAAAGAAAACTGAAAAGCTTTTTCTAGAAGTTGCTTGGCAAGTCCTAAGCCTCGAACTTCAGGTAAAAAATACATTTTTTGAATTTCTAGAATAGTGTTATCACCTTTTAATGGAGATAAACCACCGCCACCCAAAATTTCTCCCTGATCATTTTCAATCACCCAATATTGAGCCTTAGGTTGATGATAGACCGTGTATAAATCATCTAAAATGGGATCAGCTACAGCAAAACCTGATTCAGGTGCAAGTCCAAATTCTTGAGAAACTTCGCGAATGATACGTGCAATTTCAGCATTATCTTGTGCTTGAATGGGTCTAACTTGATACATAAGCTTAAATATATAGAAATAAAAAAGGATGGATTTTTATAACGCTATATTTGATAAAAATCCATCTTTTGACCAGTTTTATGCTTTGAAAAAGCGAGAAATTATTTTAATTCACTTGAACTCTTGCCCAATTCACGACGTGCAATAATCAGTTGCTGTATTTGTTGCGTGCCTTCAAAAATATCCAAAATTTTTGAGTCACGTGCCCATTTTTCCAATAATTCATCTTCGTTATAACCTACACTCGCAGCGAGTTCTACGCATTTTAAGGTAATTTCATTACACATGCGTCCAGCTTTTGCCTTAGAAACGGAAGCTTCAGGTGAGTTGGGCTTTTTATTATCTGCCATCCAAGCAGCTTTCATGGTGAGTAAGCGAGCAGCTTCCCACTCAGCTTCCATACGATAAATTTGTGCTGCAATATAAGAGGTTTGCAAATAAGGAGTGGCATAGTTTTCATCTAATTGATCTTTAAAAATTTCTTTAATTCTTTCTAAAGATGCTTTGGCACATCCCACCGCCATTGCAGCGACCAATGGGCGGGTATTGTCAAAAGTTTCCATTACTCCTGCGAAACCTTTGGCAACATCAATTTCAGCATGACCGAGTAGATTTTTGGCAGGCACACGACAGTCAATAAAACTAATCACGGCAGTATCGGATGCTTTAATGCCGAGTTTATGTTCGAGGCGTTCCACCTTCATACCTGTGGTGCCTTTGGGAACTACAAAAGATTTAATCGCAGCGCGTCCAAGTTTTTTATCTAAAGTTGCCCAGACCACAATAGAGTCAGCACGCTCACCAGATGTCACGAAAATCTTTTCACCATTTAAGATGTAATCATCACCGTCTTTTGTGGCGGTAGTACAAATTGCTGCCGAATCAGATCCGCAACCGGGTTCAGTGATGGCCATTGCCGCCCAAGTACCTTTAAAGCGCTCCAACTGTTCGTCATTGGCGACTGCTGCAATGGCCGAATTTCCTAAACCTTGACGTGGCATACTCAGCAATAAGCCGGTATCTCCATAGCACATCTCGATCACCCCAAGTACAGTGGACATATTGACGTCATTTTTATTTCCGACATCGCTGTTGCCGCGTTTTCCGACCGTAGCTCCCGCATTGATGCCTTCGCCACCCTCGTTCATGCCATCAATGAGTGAGGCAAACATGTCTAGTTCCTGGGGATAGCTGTGTTCAGCTTTATCATATTTACGTGAAATGGGGCGCATTACATTTAAAGCTGCTTCATGGGCCTGATCTATTAACATCTTAAATTTTTTAGGATTTTGTAAATTCATTGGCTCGATTCCTTATTGTTATAGATTAAGCATGTAAACCTGAATGTAAAATTGCTGTAGCACGTAAATCGCGATACCAGCGCTCAACAGGATGCTCCTTGGTAAAGCCATGTCCACCCAAAATTTGGACACCATCCGTACCAATTTTCATTGATTTTTCTGCACAGAGTAGGCGTGCTAAATAGGCTTCGCGATGAAACGGTTGACCTGCCTCAGCAAGACTGGCAGCGTTTAAAATCAACATACGCATGGCATCAATTTCAATCGCCATATCTGCAATCATGAAGGCCACACTTTGGCGGTGTGAAATAGGCTCACCAAAAGCAGTACGTTCATTGGCATATTGAATACAGTAAGCTTTTACTGCTTCGCAGGTTCCCACAGCCATCGCACACCACATCAGGTTGCCCAAATCTAAAAACGCAGGGTAATTAAAGTCATCATCACCCAATAATTCAGCAGGGCTATGATTGAAGTGTAATGTTGCGGTTTCTGCAGCTTTTAGACCCATTGCTGAGCTTTTCTTTGCGGTAATACTGCTATCGCGTTTTACAATAAAAACCTCTGGCGAGCCATTCAGTTCAGCATTCACTAAAAATAGATCAGCAGTTTCTCCTAATAGCACTAAAGTTTTTTCTCCATCAATAATATATTGTCCATTGCTCGAGGTGGCCTTGGTTTTTAATTTAAGTGGATTAAAAGCAGGCGTGGCTTCCTGGATGGCAAACGTAGCGTGTATCTCTGCATCATTTGCAAAGCTGGATAAATAGGTAGATTGAATTTTTTCAGAACCCCATTGGGTAATCGCATTAATCACGCTAAAGGTTGAAAGTAAGCCTGCAGTTAAAGTGAAATCACCCTTGGCCAAATGTTCTGCAATTAAAATATTGCTCAAAATATTTTTTTCAGTTGTCACTCCACCCAAAGCTTCGGGAAGTGCGTAGTAATTCAGTCCTAAGTTAGTAGCATGTTGCCAAAGTGCGGTGGGAAATTTTTCATTATTGTCCGCTTGAGCTGCCAATGGATAAAGCACTTCTGATGCAAACTGATCCATCGCATTGCAGGTCATTTGCTGTTCTTCAGTCAAACTTAAATCAAACAATGACTTGTGTTGATTCGGTAAACGTTGCTTGCTGACATGCGAATTGGCTTTAAATACCTTTTGGGTTTTACTTAATGTTTTAAAACCGATTTTTGAACTTTGATATAAAGATTTTTCAAGTAATTTACGTAGTTTGAATTGATCAAGAACCTCGCTACCTGCAATTTTAGTGATCAGTGATAGCCCAAATCCTTGCGCTTTGTTTACCATATTGGTCATTGTTATCGTCCATCGATTTTCGATTCTTTATATTTTTATGCTGACATGTGAAGATCGAAATGACTATGTCATGAATGACAATTAAAGTTGACTTAGATGAATGGTTTGAAATGAATTTTAAATTGATTAAGCGGTTGAATAATAGGTTTTTTTAATCATTAGAAAAGCGAGTTAGAAAGACAAGGTTGACTAGAATGACAATGCAGTCACTCTAGTCAGCATAGATTATAAAAATTTTTCGACCATCTTACGCACATTGGTCTTTGCATCGATCACAGTCATAAAGGTATATGCCCCAATGAATTTACGACTTATAAACATAAATTCTTTCGGTGGAACACTGAAATAACGCGATGCCATTGATTTAGATGCACGTTGCATCACGCGACTATGCAATTGGCTTTTTTTCCAGTCATAACGTTGCTGCTCATCCATGACACCTGCAGGTAAGTCCGGATTATTTGCTGTTGTACTAAAGGCTTCCGTGGCGAGTAAAAACACTTTCGCCATATCTGGCTTAATGCTCTGTGGAATTGAATCAAAGAATTCATAACCCGTCATGGCGCGAACCATTTCATCAAGATTATGATGATAACCGGCTTGGATTAAATTGCGTGCCACACTCAGCAAATGCTCGTCAAATTGACGAATGGCCCCAAAATCTAACAGTACAATTTTATCCTGGCTGTCTTCATTATTGCCTAGACGAACTAAATAGTTACCAAAATTTGGATCGGTCTGCATTTCACCCCATTCAAATATTTCACGTACCGCAATCTCGAGTGAAGCTTCACCAATTTGATTACGACGCTCTTGAGGCAAAGAGAGCATGACAGGACTATTGATCGGTACACCGCGTTCAAAGGTCATGCAAAGAATTTGATCAGTACAATATTCATCAATAATTTGCGGTACGACATAACGCGGATCATCTTTTAAACGTTCAGCGAAACGACGCGTGGTCGCAGCTTCAATGTCATAATTCACTTCACGGTGCATCATTTCACGAACTTCATCAAACCACTGATCAAATTCGCGCGTTTGCGGCACCATGCGGGTCAATTTGAGCATGTTTTTAAACAGGCTCATATCTGAATCAATAGCAGCTGCTACACCCGGATATTGAATTTTAAGTACAATTTCCAAACCATCTGATTTACGGGTGGCGCGATGGACTTGTGCTAAAGATGCTGTGCCGAGTGGTTCACGATCTATGGTTAAATCATTAAGTTTAGAACCCAATTGTTGTTCTAAATGTTCTTTAATTGCTGGCCATGCAAGGGCGATTGTTTGATTATTTAAAGTATTCAGCGCCTGAGTAATTTCTTCAGGTAAAAAATGTTCGCCATAAAGCGCCATCATTTGCCCAATTTTAACGATAGAGCCTTTAAGTTTGCCAATTTCAGAAACAAGATAATTTGCTTGTTCTTTCATGGCTTTTTTACGTTTCTTTTCTTTTTCTGCTTCACTGGAAAACATGGTGGTTGCGCTAGATGCCGCCCATCGCGTTCCTGCTAGTAAGGATGCTTTAGCGATAGATAAACGTCGATCCATAGAGGAGGTTTTGAGTTGTTTAAGCTTATCGTTCTGATCTGACATTAAACAAAATCCTTTAATCAGCAAGTCGCAGAATAATTAATTGTAGCGGATATTACCGTGTATTCACGTATTAAAAAAGTTCAACCTGCTGTACAGAGCATTAATATGCTTAATATTTAATTTATTTTCTATAAAAGCTCCAGTTTGACAAGACGTGGATGCCTTT
Organism: Acinetobacter sp. TSRC1-2; assembly: GCF_049895885.1. Classification (NCBI taxonomy): domain Bacteria; kingdom Pseudomonadati; phylum Pseudomonadota; class Gammaproteobacteria; order Moraxellales; family Moraxellaceae; genus Acinetobacter; species Acinetobacter sp. TSRC1-2. The sequence continues at coordinate 193,206 of NZ_JAFCTF010000005.1, read as the reverse complement.
CACACGAGTGAATTAAATGGGCTATTCAGACTTGTATGAGCCTTGAGAAAGATACTTGCACAGGAAATTGTGTTGTATGTAAATTAAATAAATATTTACATGCGGAATTGAATTTTAATGTCACTTTTTTGCTGCAATATGGTTTTATTATCTTGAAGATGTTTAAAAATCATGGCTTGCACGGTGTCATGTTTAAAACCCAAGGCATAGCCTTTGACAATAATAATACTCGGTAAACTAAAGAACAGATATTTGGCATCATCTTCGGAGGGCGTTGGATAAATTTTATGTTCGATTAAGACTTGTTGAAAAAATTGTTTCTCGTTTTCAACTTGGGCAGAATCGGTATCATTCCAGTAGTTTTGGCGCATTGCCATTAAATTATTGTGTTTGTAGCTCATAACCAGCAGTATTTAGAAAATAATGAAAACTATATAAGGTCACTTTAGATAGATTCAATAGCCAAAATGTTGCAAGGTTTATTGTGCTTTGGCTTTAAATGCGGTGATATAGGAATCTTCACAGGTTTGTTGTAATATTCCTAAATAAATAAAACGAATATTATTTAAATTTGAGTCATTTAAGACAGGGGAATATTATGCGATTTTTACTGCCAGTGATTTTCAGTATGGCTGCTTTGGGTTCAACTTCAGTTTTAGCACAAGGATATTCTGACGAATATAACAAATGTCTAAACACATCTTATGGTCAAACTGAAACAGTCAAAAAATGTGTAGAGAAAGAGTTGAAAAGTCAGGAAAAACGCCTGAACAAATATTATAAGAATTATTTAAAAAACAGTGGGAATAATCAAAGTAATGTCGAGCAGCAACATCGACTCTGGGTAAACCGTGTTAATCAGCAATGCTATTTAAAAGTGACATCGAGCTTGCTTAAAGTCAAACAGGAAAAATGTGTTTTAGAAATGACAATGGAACGTGCTTACTATTATCAAATTAAATAAATTGCTTATAGATTATTGGTTTTAATCTGCTTGAAACGTTATAAAAAACCGATAAAACAAGGTATCATAAGGCGCTTTAAAAAATTTGACCTTGGAGATGCCTTAAGTGGATCAACTGACAATTAGCCCTGAACATTTACAGGAAGCCGCTGAAAACCTCACAACTATTCGTGATTTTATCCGTTTTGGTGTTTCAGCTCTACGTCAATACGATGCACACTTAGGTCAAGGTACTGAAGACTTTTTTGCAGAAAGCTCGGCTTTAGTATTGCAAACACTGGCACTGGACTGGAACGCAAATCCAGAAATTTTAGATGCGAAATTGCTGCCAAGTGAAAAAGCAGAATTTATCAGTCTGCTGGAACGTCGTATCAATGAAAAAGTGCCGACTTCATATTTGTTGAATCTGGCTTATTTCTGCGATAAACCTTATTACGTGGATGAACGTGTACTGATTCCACGTTCACCAATTGCAGAATTAATTAATCAACGCTTTGCACCTTATTGCCTAGATGAAAATGGTCTGGTGCGTGAAGCATTGAATAATCTTCCTGAAAATGATCATCCGCAAATGCCGCGTCGTATTTTAGATATGTGTACCGGTTCGGGCTGTATCGCGATTGCTTTGGCTTATGCTTTCCCTGAATCTGAAGTGGATGCAACCGATATTTCTAAAGAAGCTTTAGAAGTGGCGTCGATTAATGCTGAACATCACAATATGCAATATCAGGTTGCATTGATGGAATCTGATCTATTTTCAAAAATTCCTGCTGAAAATCAATATGATTTAATCGTATCGAATCCACCGTACGTCGATGCTGAAGATATGGCAGATTTACCAGTTGAATTTTTGCATGAGCCAGAACTTGCACTTGCTGCAGGTCAAGATGGTTTGGATTTGGTTCGTAAAATGTTGGCACAAGCTACAGATTATTTAACTGAAAATGGTTTAATTGTCATTGAAGTGGGTAATTCTGAATGGGCAATGAAACAGAATTTTAATACTGTTGATTTCCACTGGTTAACCTTCCAAAAAGGTGGTTCGGGTATTTTTGCTTTAACAGCAGAGCAATGCCGTAAACACCGTGATTTATTTGTACAATCTGTTCAAGCATAAGGAGTTGTGAACATGGCAGGTAATAGTATTGGACAACTGTTCCGTGTAACGACTTGTGGTGAATCTCATGGCGTTGGCCTCATGGCAATTGTCGATGGGGTACCGCCTGGGATTGAACTGACTGAAGCAGATTTACAAAAAGATTTAGACCGCCGCAAACCGGGCACCTCTAAATTCGCCACTCAGCGTAAAGAACCGGATGAAGTGGAAATTATTTCAGGTGTATTTGAAGGTAAAACCACCGGTACATCAATTGGTTTACTGATTCGTAATACCGACCAAAAATCGAAAGATTATGGCAATATCGCGCAAACTTTCCGCCCGGGTCACGCGGATTATACCTATACCCAAAAGTACGGTTTCCGTGATTATCGTGGTGGTGGTCGCTCAAGCGCACGTGAAACAGCAATGCGTGTAGCTGCGGGTGCAATTGCGAAGAAATATTTGGCTGAAAAGTTTGGTATCGTGATTCGTGGTCATGTAACACAAATTGGTACAGAAAAAGCCCATACACTGGATTGGAGTGAAGTGCCAAACAATCCATTTTTCTGTGGCGATGCGAATGCCGTGCTACGTTTTGAAGCTTTAGTGACTTCACTCCGTGAGCAAGGTACAAGCTGTGGTGCGAAATTAGAAATTCTTGCAGAGAATGTGCCAGTGGGTTGGGGCGAGCCAGTTTTTGACCGTCTGGATGCTGATATTGCACATGCGATGATGAGCATCAATGCGGTTAAAGGCGTAGAAATTGGTGATGGTTTTGCGGTTGCAGAACAGTTTGGTCATGAATCGCGCGATGAACTCACTACAGAAGGTTTCCTGGCCAATCATGCTGGCGGGATTCTGGGGGGTATTTCGAGTGGTCAAACCATTCGTGTGGCAATTGCCTTGAAACCAACTGCAAGTATCACCACACCGGGTAAAACCATTAATATCGATCGTGAAGATACGGACGTGTTGACCAAAGGTCGTCATGATCCTTGTGTGGGCGTGCGTGCGACTCCAATTGCTGAAGCCATGTTTGCGATTGTATTGATGGATCACTTCATGCGCCATCGTGCACAAAATGCGGATGTGGTTGTGCCGTTTGCTCCGATTGAGCCTAAGTGAAGTTTGCTCGAACGCAATAAGTTCATAGCTACGCTAGGAACTATGAATAGAAACAAAGCGCTGCTTTATGAACTACAAACTTAGATAAAAAACCAGACTTTAAGTCTGGTTTTTTTATGGATAGAGTTTTGTTTGATGATGCTGTGTGATAATTTTCTTTCAATTCAATTTTTTAGAAAAATAATGAATCAATTACTATATAGACGAGTAAGTACAGATGATGTTGGCCGTTTAGTACTTTTGCTTAATCAGGCATATCGCACGAATACTGGTTTTAGTTGGACAAGTGAACAGGAGATTGTTGCTGGAGATCGAATCAATCATCGTCAGCTATTGGAAAGTTTAAAACAAGATAACTTCTATTTGTTTATTGCTGAAATTTTGGGAAATAAGCAGTCTAATTTAGTCGCCTGTATAGGTTTAACCTTTCAGCAAAATACTGTTTAAATAGGCACTTTTGTGGCAATTCTCAATGGCAAAATCAGTGCATTGGAAAGCAGGTTTTGGAATATGCTGAAAAAAAGACATTAAAAATTTTTTCAGGAGTCAATCAGTATGAAATGTATACACTGGATGCCAGAACAGAGCTGATTCAATTCTATGAAAGATGTGGTTATGTTAAAACGCAGCATACAGCGTCGTATCCCATTCATGCCAATGTAGGGCAGCCGTTGATCGATCTGCAATTACAACATATGTCAAAGCTGGTGCTAAAAGCGACATAAGCTAACGGCTCAAAACAGGGCATCTCATCAATATAATGGCCTGAGTTGAATTATTGAATTAAACTGGTTTTAATTTTAAGTATTTGAAATAAATAATTATTTTTATAGTAATAACAGGGCTTAACAAATAAATGAATTTAGTGCTCGCGAATGGTACAAAAGTTGCTCATATTAATATAAGCAATTATTGCAGGAGAGATGTTCTTCTGTGAACACGCCGAAGGAGCAACGACCCCGGAAACTCTCAGGCAAAAGGACTGTAATAATTTCAAAAATCTGGAGAGAAGCATATAAGAAAATATGCTCACCGAAGGGGATGGTCAGCGTTAAGATTTTAACGTCATGATCGAAGCTCTCAGGTATCAATGACAGATGGGGCTCAGAGAAATGTATACACATTTCCAGGGAGTGTCGTATGTGTCATATCGTTGTGATTGGATCAGGAATTACCGGTGTTACTTCTGCCTATGAGCTGGCGAAATTGGGTTATAAAGTCACTGTCATGGATAAACATTTGTATCCTGCGATGGAAACCTCATTTGCCAATGGTGGACAAATTTCTGCCTGTAATGCAGAAGTCTGGAATCAAAAAGCCACAGTACTGAAAGGTATTAAGTGGATGTCGAATAAAAATGCACCGCTGTTACTCAATCCTTCATTTGACCTGCACAAATATGGCTGGTTAATGGAATTCCTTGGCAATATTAAAAATTACGAAGCAAATACTCGCGATACTGTGAAAATGGCGTTATTAGCCCGTGAACGTTTATTTGCTGTTGCTGAACAGGAAAATATTCAGTTTGATTTGGAAAAGCGTGGAATTCTGCATTTCTACCATGGCAAACTGGATTATGAAGTGGCGACTCGGGTGAATACTTTGCTTATTAATGGAGGTTTAGAGCGAATTGCTATTACACCAGATGAAATTAAAAGCATAGAGCCAAACTTGAAGGGCGAATATTATGGCGGTTTTTACTGTCCTGGAGATGCTACAGGCGATATTCATAAATTTACCAAAGGGCTTGCCTCAGCATCTGAAAAATATGGTGTGAAATACATGTTTGGTATGGAAGTGACGGATGTCAAACATCATGCTAAAGGTGTCACTGTGCTTTACCATGCTAGTAATGAAAATATGCAGTCAGATGCAGCGACAGTTGAATCATTGGAAGCAGATGCTGTGGTGGTTTGTGGTGGGGTAGGAAGCTATCACTTGGCAAATTTACTGGGCGATCGAGTCAATATCTACCCAGTCAAGGGGTATTCGATTACGTTGGATTTGAATGATGAGGACAGCATCAAGAATGCGCCATGGGTAAGCCTGCTTGATGAAAGTTCTAAAATTGTGACTTCACGTTTAGGTGCAGATCGTTTACGCGTTGCAGGAACGGCAGAATTTAATGGTTATAACCGAGATATACGTGCAGACAGAATTCAGCCCTTGATAGATTGGGTGAATAAAAATTTTAATATCAGTACTGAAAATGCTGTGCCTTGGGCAGGTTTACGGCCGATGATGCCCAATATGATGCCGATTGTACGCCGTGGAAAACGTGAGCGGATTTTTTATAATACCGGGCATGGTCATTTAGGCTGGACATTATCTGCAGCTACAGCGGTGATGATTAGTCAGCAAGTGGCTTTGCAACATCCGGTTTAATTACATAGAAACTAAAAAGTGCAACGTGATATGTTGCATTTTTTTTGCCAGTTTAATATATGATTATCAAAAGATTTTCATGAGATGCAAGATAATGAACAAAGTTTGTCCAGTAATTCTTCGGAAAAAAAATCAAATATTGGAAGTTTTACTTTTCAAACATCCGACAACGGGTATTCAGCTTGTAAAAGGTACAATTGAGAAATCAGAACGAATTTTTCAGGCAGCTATACGTGAATTGTATGAAGAATCGGGGATCGTTGTGGAAGAACAACATTGTTATGATTGGGGATCACATCAAATAAGCAATCAAACGTGGTACTTTATTTTTTGTGATACCTCAAGTCAAAATTTAAAGGATCAATGGAGTTATGAAACATTAGACGATTATGGGCATCGTTTTGAGTTTTTCTGGCAAAATATTAATGCATATAACATTCCAGATTTATCTTCCAAATATGTACAAGCTCTGGATTTGATCAGGCAAAAAATGAATCTGGATGTTAAGCAATAAAATATCGCTAATATTCAATTTCCAAAACCACTAATTATATTAAAAAATTAATCATAAACCCGATACACACCAACAAAACGTTCACAGCCTTTCTGTTCGGTCTTGACCGATAAAATTGCTTTATTAAAATTGAACTGATATTTGCAATCATGTTCGTTATCCATGATTTCACTTTTCTTATCGGGTGTTGTATAGGCCAAGAAAGGAATGGTTTGTGTTTCTAATTTATTGTTTGGATTACGGTAGGCGATGCCTTCAATTTTAATTCTGTCTTTGGTGAGTTGATGGACTTGTAAATGCACAGGTTGACTGGCAATTTGCCCATTCTCAAATTTTAAATAATGATTAGTTAAACTCTGATTTAAAGAGGTATAAAAATTAAGATCATCAACACGCAATTCAAATTGTTGCTTATAACAATTCAAACTTTTACATTGCTGTAAACGCTTAAACCATAAAGTGTGGGTATCTTCTAATAAGTGAACCGGTGCATCACTAACCAAAAAAGCAGTAATATAGTGATTGGTCAATTTTTCTCGCGATTCGGCAAAATTTTCAGCACAAATCTGTTTCATTGACGACGTACTGGGACTAGAACAGTCAATTTTTTGAGCATGAGCCAAAGTTGAGCACAAACAGCCAATACTGAATAATGTGCATAATGTTTTAATGAGATTAATTTCGGTATTCACCAGCATGATCGCTTATAATTTCACTATGTTGCGCTGATGTAACTATAGCGAAATAGAAAGCGTGAATACAACATTTCAATCATTTATTTCTTAAGGATGCTCAAAGTGGTCGCACAAATTCGAATTGGTCAGGGAATGGATGTACACGCCTTTGAAGAAGGTGATTTTGTGACTTTGGCAGGGATTAAAATTCCGCATACTCAAGGTTTAAAAGCACATTCAGATGGTGATGTGGTACTTCATGCTTTATGTGATGCTTTGTTAGGCGCTTTGGCTTTAGGCGATATCGGGCAGCATTTTCCCGATACCAATGCGGAATTTAAGGGAGCGGACAGCCGAGTATTGCTGAAACATGTCTATCAACTGATTTTGGATCGTGGTTATGTGTTAAATAATGCCGATATTACAGTTGCCTGTGAGCGTCCAAAACTGGCGAAACATAATCTGGAAATGCGTCAAAGTATTGCAGATGTTCTGGATGTGCATGTCACACAAATTAGTGTTAAAGCAACAACCACTGAAAAATTAGGGTTTACCGGACGTCAGGAAGGAATACTTTCGATGGCAACAGTATTAGTTTCACATCAGCCAAAATGATTTGGATGGATCAACGACTGTTGTAATTCTTTGGTAGCTTTACGCCCTTGCAGTTGTAGGGCTACTGCATGGATGAGACCGGTCCAGGTTTCATTCGGTTCCCAAATGTTATGCATCAGCTCTTGAGCCGTAGGCATGTCCATATCCATATAATATTGACGATATAAATACATCAAACTACTGACATGATAATTCTTGCTGCAATGCACCCACACCATTTGTTCTTGTACTAAATGCGCCAGCATGTCTAAGACCAGTAAACATTGATCATCAGACGGTGTTTCTGACGAAATCGGCAATTGAATATAATTTAAGCCTAACTCTAAACAAATTTTATCTTCATGATCTAAATACTGCTCTGCATCAGACAATCCCATATTTACAATTGTGGTCACGCCGTATTCTTTAATCAGTTTCAACTGTCCAGCAGTGGGCTGAGCTGACGTGAATAGGTGTTCGTGAATAAACTGGAAATTCTCGATGTGGCTTAATGCATTTTCAATTTCATTCATAAGATAAAATCTTTCCTAAGGTTAAAGTAGAAACGCCATCTATCTAGATGGCGTTTTAAATCTCTTAGCGATTTGATAAAACGTCTTTGAGTGCTTCATGCATATCGAGTAGGGCTTTTTCAGTCGTTTCCCAGTCAATACAGCCATCAGTCACTGATTTGCCATATTCAAGATCATCCAGATTGTCAGGAATATCTTGACGACCGCCTTTAAGGTGACTTTCAACCATCAGACCAACAATAGACTTGTTGCCATCTAGAATTTGTTCTGTAATGTTTTTCAATACCAGCGGTTGTAAATATGGGTCTTTGTTTGAGTTGGCATGACTGGCATCAATCATGATTTTGTTGCTGACTTTGGCTTTGGCTAAAGCATTTTCCGCTTCTGCAACAGAACCTGCATCATAGTTCGGTTTGCCATTACCACCACGAAGTACCACGTGTGCATATGGGTTGCCGCTGGTACGAATGACCGAAACCTGACCTTGATCATTCAGCCCAAGGAAACTGTGACCGTGTTTAACCGATTGCATGGCATTGGTCGCAACCGTTAAACCGCCATCTGTACCATTTTTAAAGCCTACAGGTGATGATAGACCTGAAGACATTTCACGATGCGTCTGGCTTTCTGTAGTACGTGCACCAATCGCTGACCATGAAATCAGATCTTGGTAGTACTGAGGTGAGTTAGGATCAAGTGCTTCAGTGGCACAAGGTAATCCTTTTTCATTCAATTCAACCAAAAGCTGACGACCAATACGAAGACCTTTTTCAATATTGAAAGAGTCATTCATGTCAGGGTCATTGATTAAACCTTTCCAGCCTACCGTCGTACGCGGTTTTTCAAAATAAACGCGCATCACGATATAAAGGGTATCTTTAATTTTTTCGCTTAAAACTTTTAAACGATTTGCATACTCATGTGCAGCAACCGTATCGTGAATTGAGCAAGGACCAATCACCACAAATAGACGTTTGTCTTTACCATCTAAGATATTGCGAATGGTTTCACGACCTTTTAGTACGGTTTGATAGGCATGTTCAGTCAGAGGTAACTCTTTTTTTAATTCAGCAGGAGTTACCAAAGGCTGAATGCTTTGTACATTCACGTCGTCGATGTCTGATTGTGTAATAGGATTTGACTGTAGTGTATTCATTGCCGTCACTGGTTCGATCATACAAAAGTTTATTCTCAATCTGAATATAACACGAATGTATGTTCACAATGTTATAAAAAAGATCAATATATAGGTCAAAAAAAAGTGATGAATCGTATAGTTAAATTAAACTTTCATCGATTTTTCAATAATGATCACTTGCGCTGTAGCCGGTTTTTCTACAGCTTTTGCCTTGACCGGATGAAGCATGAAATTCATGCCTAATGCGAATAAGGTAATTCCCAGAATCTTACGGATAATTTTTTCTGGCAGGCGGGAGCTGATTAAAGTTCCAACCACAATGGCAGGAATTGAACCGACCAACAACCATCCAAGTAAATGCAAATCTACATTACCCGAGCTCATGTGTCCAAGTCCTGCGACTAAAGTCAAAAGCACGGCATGGACTACATCGGAACCGATAATACGAATCATGGGTAAATTCGGGAACATCAAAACCAATGCCATGATGCCGAATGCACCTGCACCGACTGAAGACAAGGTCACAAATATACCCAGTACAATACCCATAATCACAATATAAGCACGTTTGTCTTTCGCCTGAAAATTGACCTTTTCTAAATCCTGAGTCATATCCAGAGGTTCATCTTTACGGAACTTGTTAAAGAAGCGCTCAATGTGGCCACGAAAAACAATAGAGACGCCGGTCAGTGTCAGCATAAAGCCTAACACGGTGGTCAGTACTGCTTTATAACTTGAAGACTGGCTTAAATAATTTTCTAGAACCCAATGCGTTGCAAGCGAGGCCGGAATACTTCCCACTGCAAGCCAGATCACAATTGGCCAGACAATATTCATTTTTTTTGCGTGGACAATTGAACCGCAGAATTTAGAAATTGCGGCATACAATAAGTCGGTACCAATCGCGATATGGGGTTCAATTCTAAACAGGCTAATCAGGATAGGGGTCATTAATGAGCCTCCACCAACTCCCGTAATCCCAACACAGAAACCGACCAAAACACCCGCTAAAATAAATTCTAATGGACCAAACATGGTTATATGCCAAATATCAAAAAACGTGCATATGTTATGACTTTTTTATATAAGTCGTTGTCTTGATTGTTGATTTGCTTATTCCAAAAAAAGCTAAAGTAAAATCTGTTTGTAGCAATCTTTTAATTTTTATCTGCTCCAGTGAAACAATATGATCAGTATTGCTATTTTTGCTTAGGTTTAAGCTCATTAATATAAAGAATAAAGATAAAAATCAGCGGAGTTGCGAAAATCCAGAAGCTGACCACACCGATAGAGGAGCCCTCTTTCTGTATCAGAATAAACATTGCTATAGACAGTAACAGTAGACAAATTAAACGTGTTATAGGTGGATATATAGTTAAAAAAGACCATCTGGACAGTCTGGTTTTTTTAATTTGTTTTTCACCAACCTGATACAAACCCCAAGTGCCTAACAGAATGAACAGAAAACTAAAGAGAATATTCATCAGCAGCCTTCCTCTTTATGTTCAGGTTGTACTATCTTAAGTTTAGCTTTTATTTTGCTTTGTGCTTTGAATTGAATCGGCTGGATATTTCTATACAGAAATAGGGCTAATAAAGCAGAAATAATCATAAATAGATCTATCTTAAAGAAGATCCAAAACTCTACGAACCCTTGAGTTAGATTTTGCTGAAGTAGAATAAAAAAATTAAAAATAGGTAAAAGGAAAGCGAAAACTATAAAAATTCCCAATAGAATTTTCCAGAGATGGTACTTCTTTATAGTTAAGCTGAGAAAAAAGCTGAGAAGCCAAACGCTAAAAAAAGTCATTACTTCATAATTTTGTGAACTTTGTAAGATGAATCCAATCCGATTGGCATAAAAGTAGCTGAGTACCGCTATAGGTAAACCAATAATGGCGCTGACATTCAACCTTTGCACCAGATAATGACCTAAATGGAATCTTTCAGTTTTAGTTTGCAGTTGTCGTTTCAAACTCCAAAGCAGTAAACCTGACGCCACCATGGCACAGCCGAGTAAACCCGAAAAAAATAGCGCCAGACGCAACAATGGTTGTGCAAAAGTTGCCATATGTAGTCCATATACACCGGCATTAAGTGTTGCAATTGCACTGTTATTTTTGGTGCTGGATAATTTTTCCCCCGTGACTGCATTTAAGGTGATCTGTGGCTGATTACGGGTAATTGAGTGATCTTTAGCTTCCGTAAAGGTGATTTGTGCTTGAGTAGTGTTCGGGTTTTTTACATTAATAGAACTATATTTAGTTTTGCCCCATTGCTGAATTAAGAGTTGACGTAGTATTTGAATAGACAGCATTTCAGCGGGTCTAGTACTTGCACTGTGTGGAACGGATTTAGAGTTGATTTCATCAAAATATTGATAATTATTCTCAGGATAAAGCTTTTGCATGCCCCAAGGTAAATATAGATAAAAGAAAATGGCCAAGCCGGTAAAAGTAAGGGTTAGAAAGAAGGGTAAGGCAATAACAGAGCTGACATTGTGAAAATCCAGATAGGAGCGTTGCCCTTTAAATGCACGTAAAGTAAAGAAATCGGTGAGAATTTTTTTATGAGTAATGATGCCGGAAATGAGAGCAATCAGCATGATAAAGGCTGTTAGTGAAACGATTAACCGGCCGACTAAAATAGGCACGCCAAACAGTTGAAAGTGGAATTGATAGAAAAAATCTCCGCCTTGTGTTTGTGCCAGATTTAGCTCTATTCCTGTATTTGGATTTAAAGTCTTGCTTTCATAAGCGCCGTCGGACTTTTGCCAATACAGTTGGTTCACCGGTTTTTGCTCGTTTGCGACATTAATAAACCATGTCTTGGCATCAGGCGCATGTTGTTCTAAATACTGATATGCCGTTTGTATGGCGGTATCTTGATTAACCTGGATGTGCGCAAGTGAAGGCTGCATCCATAAACTAATGTCATGACGATAATAAGACAGCGACCCCATCAGAAAGATGGCAAACAATAACCAGCCAAAAATCAGACCTGTCCATGAATGTAACCAAGCCATAGATTGGCGTATCGATTTTTGCATGACTTAACCTGCGATCCAGTAAATGGCAGAAAGACCAGCAGCCAAACTGATGCTGATGAAACTTAACTTATGTAAAGAGCGAATGCAGAAACTGCTAATGACAAAACTGACACAGAATAAAATACTAATGAATGCCGCCAGATAGATGGCTTCTGCCTTGGGCAGTGAAGAGTTTAACAGTACCGTTAAGTTGCTGGCTAACAACGCGGTGCAGGCATAACCGAGCAGAAAGGCGATGATAAAGCGGTAGAGCACAGCAAAGCGATATTGAATAGCAGTTTTTAAGATCATAGAAAACACTTTGAGCAGTTTGAAAAAAGAACCCAAGCTATTTTTGACTGAGGTTCAGAGCGACAAATTAGTATTTATAACGTACTGCTAGGCTATAGTTCGCAGGTGCGGCATAGAAACCTTGTGCATCCGGGAAGTTAAATAAATATTTTTCATTGGTGATATTATTGGCATTGGCTTGTACTGTGAAATGATCATTAATCTCATAACTTGCCATCAAATTAACCAAGGCATAGGCATTTTGACGAATGGTTCCGGCATTCTGGGTGACTAATCCAGCAGCATCTGCTGTTTCGGGTACATCCAAATAGGTTTTATCTTGCCATTGTACGCCCGCGCCAATTTTTAGTTGTGGCAACTGTGGGACAGTATAAGTCGTGAGTAAATTAAACATCTGGTTTGGGTTATAAGTTCTGGCTTTGCCGCCGTTAATCAGGTCTTTCAGACTGAACAGGGTATAACCGAATGAAACATTTAAGTTGTCGGTCAGTCGACCCGCTAAACCGAATTCATAACCTTGTGAACGTAAATCACTGACTTGTACTTTGCGATTGATCGGCAAACCATCAGAGTTTCGCAGGGGGTAATTACTTTCTTCAGTTCTGAAAATGGCCATTGAGCCAGTCAACCGGTCATCTAACCATGAGCTTTTTAGTCCCATTTCATAGCTTTCACCTTCAATCGGTTTATTTAAGCTGCCATCCAAAGCTCGGGTGGTTTGGGGACGGAAAATCGAACTGTAACTGATGTAACCTGTGTATTCCGGGGTGAAATTGTAGGTTAAACCGGCATAAGGCAGGACTTTATCTTCATCATAAGACATGTCCGTACCATAACTGCTTCCCTTACTGTCAGCTTGTATATAATTTGCACCCAGAATCATTTTCAAGTCATCATTCAAATGCAAACGCGTTGCTGTATAGTAACTTTGCAAAGTTTGTCCCGTATGTGCTTCGCCACTGCTCTGAGACATATTCCAGGTCGGTTCGGCAGGCGTCCAGCTGGATAAATCGCTGGTGAGGTGATTGGCATAACTGCCACCATAGCCCAAGCCATTTATATGATTTTCTGCCCAGCTATAACCGAGTACGGCTTCATGACGTTGTCCAAATAGGGGAAATGTCCCTTGCGCATTGATACTGGCTTGACGTTCTTTATCATCATCCATATACATGCCTGGCCAGAGATAAATCCCTGAGGTATTGTCGCTACCCGGGTTGCCAGAAAGGTACAAGAGTTTGGAGTTGCGGGTAGTCTGGGTTTCATCATAATTCAGCTTAATTTCCCAGTCCCCAGCCAGTTGCTGTTTTAATTCTGCAAAATAATTTTTAACGTTACTGTCCCAAGAGGTCCAGTCGGGGCTGTAATTATAGGAACGCGGATAACTCAGTTGTTCACCCATGGTGTTGATTAACGGGTTAGCACCCCAGTTGTTCCCATCTGACTTACTGTTGGTTTCAGAATAGCCCATTGTAAATAAAGTGGTGTCAGTCAGATCAGCTTCTACAATCGCCCCGATGCCGTTTTTTTCCTGAGCGTAATGGACCAGGTAAGAGTCACCTGTCTGTTGATAACCAAATACTCGCCCACGAACTCGTCCATCTTCAGTTAATGCAGCAGAAGCATCTGCTTCATAACGCTGAGTATCCCAAGATCCATAACTGGCAGAAACGGAAGCTTGCAAATCGCGGGTAGGGCGTTTACGAATCATATTGATGGTGGCACTTGGATCACCGATACCATTGCTCAAGGAGTCTGCACCTTTGACCACTTCAATCCGGTCATAAAGAAAAGTGTCCGGATTGCTGTTGTTGTAGTTATAACTTCCTAAGGGGAATCCGACACCATCAACCTGAATATTGGAGATTTCAAAACCGCGCGATAGGTAGGAAGTACGATCAGTTTCCTGATTGCTGACGCTCACGCCGGGAGTATTTCTTAGAACGTCACGCGTGCTGGTAATTGCAAAATCATCAAGTTGCTGACGCGTCACGATATTAATAGTTTGAGGTGTTTCTTTGGTTGCTAAATTCAGCTTGGTCGCATTACTACTATTTTTAACAATGTAGGCTTTGGTTTTTTCTGAACTCTCCTCGCTATTAGCTGATTGAGCTTGTAATTGAATGGTCGATAAGGTTTGTACCTCCTCAGCAAAACTAGATTGCACGCCAAGCAGGGCCAAGCTGAGAAGTGACAGTTTGAAATTGTGGGAAAGAAAGGGAGTTATTGTTTGCATGATTAAATAATAATGTAAATGATTATCGTTTATATTAGTATTAATTATAGTTAACCTCAATATTGAGGCAATTGGTATTTCGGATAGATCATTAATAGGAAAATGATAATTTAGATGGTATTAAGCCGCTAAAGCGTTATTAATTTTGCATCTGTTGCTATAGAGAAGATTTAAAATAGATGTATATGTTAAAATACCGATAATTTTACAGAGGGTAAAAGTCTTGCAAAATCGGAAGCTTAAAATCGGTATAGTGGTCGGAGAAGTATCGGGGGATACGCTTGGTGCTAAACTCATCCGTAGTTTTCGTGAGCAAGGAATTGATGCCGAATTTGAAGGCATTGGTGGACCTCAAATGAGAGCAGAAGGCTTCAAGAGTTATTATCCGATGGATATTTTATCGGTGATGGGGATTATTGAAGTCTTAAAAGATCTTAAAAAGCTTTTCGCAGTCCGTGATGGATTGGTAGACACATGGACAAAAGATCCCGTCGATATATTTGTAGGGATTGATGCACCAGACTTTAATTTGCGTTTATCTAAAAGCTTGAAACAGCACAATCTGCCGATTAAAACCGTACAGTATGTCAGTCCTTCGGTTTGGGCATGGCGTCAGGGACGGGTACATGGCATTAAAGCCAGTATTGATTTGGTGCTATGTCTATTCCCGTTTGAAAAAGCCTTTTATAAGCAATTTGATGTTCGCGCTGCTTTTGTTGGTCATCCATTAGCAAGTCAACTGCCGCTCACGAATCCGCTTATTGAAGCAAAAAATGAGTTGGGTCTAAATGTTGAACATAAACATATTGCACTTTTACCGGGTAGCCGCCGTGGTGAAATTGAAAGACTGGGGCCCTTGGTGCTGGATGCAGCCAGAATCGTGGGTCAGAAGCACCCTGAATATATATTTTTAATTCCTGCAATTAATGATGCACGCAAACAGCAGATTGAAGCTTTATTAAAACAATATCCTGCTGATTTTGTGGCTAAAGTTTGCTTGATGGAAAATACGGATACAGAATCGAAAATTGGTCGTCAGGTCATGAATGCTTCCAATATTGTGGCCTTGGCATCCGGAACGGCCACTTTAGAGGCAATGTTATTACATCGTCCGATGGTGACGTTTTATAAGTTAAATTGGCTGACTTATGTGGTGATCAAATTCCTGATCAAAATTCCTTATTATTCTTTACCCAATATTATTGCCGGTAAAAAAATCATTCGAGAATTGATTCAGAGTGATGCAACGCCAGAAAATTTAGCTGTTGAAATTGAAAAATTGATGAATATTGAAACTGCACAAATTCAGGCCATGCAGCACATCACCATGCATAAGAAATTACTTTCCGGAAATAGTGAAGATCCTGTTCAAGCGATTTTGAATACCTTAGATGCTGTGAACATATCCAACCCAGAATGATTTACTGAAATTGTTGACGATACTGACTCGGGGTTAAATCAAACAGCCGCTTAAAGGTTTGGCTAAATGCAGTTTCAGAAGAATAGCCAACGCGATGGGCAATTTGTTGAATTGACAATTGTCCTTCGCGTAAATGTTGTGATGCCAAACGGAAACGATATTGCTGTAAATATGCCAACGGTGTTTCACCTACAATATTGCTAAATAAAGTGGCAAATTTTGAGCGCGACATACAGCATTGTTCTGCCAAACTTTCCACGGTCCAGGCCTGTTCCGGTTTGCCGTGAATGGCGGCCAAAGCATTCGCCAGTTCGGTATGTGCCAAAGCTCTGAGCCAATTATTGGAATCCTTTAATTGCGCGATGTAGTCACGGACACATTCAATAAATAAAATACTGACCAAATGGTCCAAAATTTTGTCACGACCCGGCCGAATTTGATAGGCTTCAACCGCCAAAAAATGTAAGCCAATTTGTAGCCATTCCGGTGCGGTACTGCCGGTAATATGGTGAATATGAATATAGTTGGGTAAGGCATTGAGTAGAGGACGCGCCATAATCGTATCGATATGACAACGAATCGCTAAAATGAGAGCAGGCTCACCGCTTGCACTTCCAAACTCGATGGTTTCTTGCCTTTTTCGATCAAAAAGTTCAGTAATATTTAAGGCTTCAACCAAATTACTTTTATCATTGTTATGGCAAGAGTGGTTTTTTCCTGAAGGGATCAGCACCAAATCACCCGCTTCGACCTGAAGTTGGGTTTGTGGATTCAGCTGAATCGTCATATTGCCAACCAGAACCACATAGCCAATCATGGCATCTTGTTCCTGATAAGAATAGGCCCAGTCACCTTGCGGTTTTAAATAAATATATTCAGATTTATTAAGATGAATATCATCAAAAATTTTACTTAAAGCATCCATGGCTTATCGTTCTGTCATCATCTAGTAAAAATTATAAAAGTTTAAATTACTCAAGCATGTGTTTTCAGGCCACATATTGGCTATTGATGCCAAGGACGTTTGCATAGCTTTTTTGGACGTTTAAAACTGTTCTTGATGGCCTATTTCTAGAAATATAACGGTAGAACAAAAAATAGGGAAGACCGCGAGCATGAATGCACCAGTAAATTTAAATCAAGCAACAATTCAAACCCTTCCAACTGCTTCAGGTTTAGCACTGGATAAAAAACGCTATTGGTGGTTACTAAGCCCGGGTTTACCTGTCATTGGCATGGGTATTCTGGCAGGCTATCAGTTTGGTCCTAAAGTGACAAAAAAAATATTTGCTTTGGGTGGTCCTTTATTACTGCATGTGATTATTCCCAGTATCGATTCAATCGTAGGCAAAGACAATAACAACCCAAACGATGACCAAATTACCTCATTAGTTAACGATCCTTATTATGATCGTATTGTGAAACTGTTTATTCCTTTACAAATGGCAGCCAATCTATTTGCAGGCTATGTGGTGAGTCGTAAAGATACCTCTCTTTTAGATCAAATCCTGTTAGGGATTTCGATGGGAGCAATTAATGGCATTGGGGTAAATACTGCCCATGAATTGTCGCATCGCCCGAATAAAAAAGATCACTATTTTTCTCATGCCACGTTAATGCCGTTGTTTTATAACCATTTTCGGGTTGAGCATCCTTATGGACATCATAAACGTGCGGCAACACCTGAAGACCCGGCATCTTCTAAAATGGGGGAAACCTTCTATGAGTTTTGGCCAAGAACGGTATTTGGGGGTCTTAAATCAGCGGTTGAAATTGAAAAGAACCGTTTAAAACGCAAAGGTTTATCATTTTTTAGCAAGGAAAATGAACTACTTCAAGGCTGGGCGATGAGTGCGGGTTTTCATGCCACCATGTTGAAGCTGTTTGGTAAAGATGTGATTCCGTATTTGGTGACACAGGCTTTTTATGGAGTAAGCTTATTTGAAATTATTAACTACATTGAACATTACGGTTTAATGCGTGATAAAAAAGAAGACGGAACTTACACGCGTACCATGCCAGAGCATAGCTGGAATAATAATAACATTACCACCAATTTGTTTTTGTACCAGTTACAGCGTCATTCAGATCATCATGCATATCCTACACGTCCATTTCAGGCACTACGTAACTTTGATGAAGCGCCTGAATTGCCAAGTGGTTATGCAACCATGTTATTGCCAGCTTTAATTCCAGCGCTATGGTTTAAAATGATGGATAAACGCGTATTTGATCATTACGAGGGCGATTTAAATAAAGCCAATATTCATCCGAAACGCCGTGCGAAAATTTTCAAGAAATTTGGCGTGCTTGATCAGTTATTGAATAAAAAATAATAAAGTGAAGCGCATAACAAGTAATTTATTTGAAAGAAACTTTTAGTTGATAAATTATTTGAAAAAGCCCATTCGAGGGTGAATGGGCTTTTTACAACCTGCTATAGTATTGATTTTATATGACAATTTAATTAAATTTCGTATAACATGTATTATATTAATTGTAGGAAAACTGACATAATTGCCCTTCTTTTATTTACAGTAGATCAATGCCGAAATGTCGCAATATAGCAGCCCATAAAATGAAGATAAGAACAGTCATTACACAGCAAATGACTATAGATGGCCAAAATCCATAACGCTGATAAAGTATTGGGAATGCTAAGAACATAGGCAAGGTTGGCACCACATACCAAAATGTATACCAAGCATGATTTGAAATTTTTTGTGGATCTTGATCCTCAAGTTTCATCCATATCAGCACAAGTACCGTCACGATAGGCAAGGCTGCAATGAGTCCTCCTAAGCGGTCACTACGTTTAGCAACTTCTGAAATAAGTACAATCATACCTGCGGTAATAGCGTACTTAGTGATAAGCCAAACCATGTAAATGTCCTGTAGGAAAAATCCTATTTTATAGTTTGTTTAGTAGTATAGTTATTATAAGCAGTCAAACAAGGATGGATCTGATGTTCATTCCATCCATCAGAGTGTTTTTATTGTAAAACTTATATATTAATATAAATATCAATGACTTAAAAATTTAGATCTGAGCGAAAAATAGGCGATAATCCGGTTTTGAAACAACCTGATTATTTCTCAACCAATTCTGGTTTTTTTGCCAATAGAATTGATTGTTATTTAATCAAATTAAAGTTTGCTTCAATGTTTCTGGCTTTCCCAATGCAAAAAATACCCCCCCAATTTTTGCGGATGAGTTTGAGCATACCTTTTAATTTAATCAATTATGAAGGTTTTAGTTCGTAACAATTTAGGGCTATTTCCTCTCGTTTCGAATCCAGACAAGAGTATCTAAATACAAATTAGTATTGCAGCTAAGCTAATTGTATTGCCTGTACTAGCGTAGTTGAAATTATTAATGTTTAACACGCTCTAAATTAGTGCAATAATATGATGCAATTTAGACTGAGCCTTGAGTATCAATATGAATTTTTTAAAAAAGAAAAATAAAGCTAGTTTTGTATTCTTCATCATCACACTTTATTCATTCATCGGATTCGGTTTAGGTTACGTCATTTGGGAATATTTTTTATAAATCAGCAGTATGTAACGGCAGGGGGACTCTGAAGTGAGATAGAGTTTCCCACAATAAAATCTATAAGATTCAATGTGGAGTTGAAAATGAAACTTCAGTTTTTTTTGGTTTTTAATTTTACTTAATTCATCAATACAACCATTTAACATACAACTTTTATATAATCTGATTGTTAATTGCTCATATTCTCAGACAAAGAACCCGCATTATTAAGCTAAAAATAGCCTAAGCATGCTAAACATTGACTTTGAAAAAGCATATAATTTAGTGCTCCAGTTCTTTATATAATCGAAAAATGACACCTGCTTGCAAAATTTTAAAATCAAATAAAATCGAATTTTCTATCCATGAATATGAGCATAATCCCAATGCAAAAAGTTTTGGACTGGAAGCGGCTGAAAAGTTAAATTTAGAAGTCAAAGAAGTCTTTAAAACCTTACTGGTTACCGATGATAAAAATTATTATGTCGCTGTTTTGCCGGTTGCACATCAATTAAGTTTGAAGAAAATAGCTGCAGCGGTAGGGGCTAAAAAATTACATATGGCAGATCCTAAAGATGCCGAACGCTTAACTGGTTATTTGGTAGGTGGTATCAGTCCAGTCGGACAGAAAAATCGCTTAAAAACAGTGATTTGTAATAGTGCTACAGAGCTTGAATGTATATACATAAGTGGTGGAAGAAGAGGGCTGGATATAGGGGTTAAGCCTAGTGATCTGGCGCAGGTTTTGGGTGCTAAATTTGCTGATATTATTGATGAATAATCACATTATTTTTGGCTATTAATTTGAGTGTATTTTTAAGTGTTACTCACATTATTACTCACTTATGCAATTCCCATAAAAAAACAAAAGCCGCATTAAGCGGCTTTATGATTTGATTCTACATCAAGAATCACTGATTGAACATAAGAGTGAAGCCAAAAGCTTTTCCTCCCATTGATGATGAGATTGTAGAGGAATGGATTGGCGCAATCTGGTCGCATTATGTGATGAATAATTCGATTCGTGATATTGCCGCAAGCAGTGACACGTATATTTCGCAGATTCAGCAAGACATTAAATGCGGCTTGGCATTTATAAAATCTCGGTATCCTCA
The DNA here is from genome assembly GCF_049895885.1 of Acinetobacter sp. TSRC1-2. Taxonomy (NCBI): domain Bacteria; kingdom Pseudomonadati; phylum Pseudomonadota; class Gammaproteobacteria; order Moraxellales; family Moraxellaceae; genus Acinetobacter; species Acinetobacter sp. TSRC1-2. The sequence continues at coordinate 172,534 of NZ_JAFCTF010000005.1, read as the reverse complement.
TTTTACTTTTGATAAATTCACTAAAAAAATATTGGTTGATGAATGTGCTTGACTGTAAATACGGGGTATGGCATATTTCTGCTATAGTGATCGAAGTGTACGTAAAAGCACTAGATTAATTAAGAAGCTCATCGAAAGGTGGGCTTTTTTGACATTGTTTGTTCATAAAATTTAGTGATAATAACTTTTTTGTTTTTGAGCTTTACTTGAAATGGCAATTCTAACTGTCAAGAAATTAGATGATACTCTTAGTGAGTTAGCAGTTAACGGCAAAAAACCTGAAAAGATTTTGTTGGGTTATAAAGCATATGGCGAGCTAATCAATGATCGCGGCTTTTTTGAGGAAGTAGCAGGGTCGGCAATGGATCCAAACAAACGAAAATATAAAAATATTAAAATTAAGGTTACCCAAGACGAATACCAGTTTGAAGTGAAGTGTTCAAAGGAATAGATTTAAATATCAAGGAAAGCTCGGTCATTTGATCGGGCTTTTTTTATTGGAATGTATTGCTAATTACTTTGAAAAAAAACCTAGTAAAATAGTATGTATTCTCCAGTAAAGCTAATTCTTAGTTTCAGTCTGCGCCTTCCCCAAGTCGCAGGCTTTTTTTATTTAATTCTTTATACTTTGTTATTTGCTTTGAGGTGCTACCTTTTAATCACTCCAAAGAAATAGAAGATGATCTAGTAAAAAGAACAAAACAGGTTAATTAAATTACTCCGCTTAGCTCCCTTAGTTAAGCGGGCTTTTTATTGGTTTTTTAAATTGAATTTGAAAGTAATATTTTGCCAGTGATTGAAAATTAATTTTATATAAAATACGCGCCATAGAATCTATCGCTGTAGTTTCTGGTTTTTAGTTTTAGCCTCCCACCCTCGGGAGGTATTTTTTTGCCTAAAATTAAGGAGAAAATTATGCTCCGATTCTTAATGTGTTTATTTGGTTTACATGGCGTATCCGAAGTTGAATACCCGATTAAAGATAAAGAAACCAATGTTTGTCGGGATTGTTTGAAAGAAATTAAGTAATAATCAATCAAAAAATATACGATTAATTAAATTAATAATCATGCTTTTTGGTTTTCATGATATTGAAATAATTTGATTATATATTTAGTTAAAACAAAGCATAAATGCAAAAAAAATCTAAATTTTTAGCGCGAATTAGGCCTGTTTAATTTGGGAGAATTAAACAGATTTTTTATTGAAATATATTTATATTTTCCTTCCTTGTCGAACGTATTACGACACATAAACCCCGCTCAATAATAATTTGGCGGGGTTTTTCTTTTCTTATTGGTGGTACCCATGACAGATCGTGTACAAGCTAAAAAAGATTTGCAGTTCTGTTGTGATGAACTGAGTAAATATCAGAACTTGAGTCGTTCAGGTTTATCGCGTGGTGAAATGATGACCATTGATGGAATCATGATCCGATTAAAAGAACAGATTAAAAATTTACGTACAGTTTTACACGTATGATTAATTGCTAAATTGACATGAATTAATTACAGTTGTTATTCAATAATTAATAACAACTAATATTAAGGTAAATTAATATGTTAATTAAACATAAAGACAAGATTGTAAATCTGGATAATGTTACTCATATAAAGTTAAATGATAAGACGCTTAAGGTTATTTTTTATTTTACAGAAAATCATACCTGTAGTTTTTCATTTGAATCGCTCGAGGATTTCTCAGTTTTCGTTTCTAATCTTAAGGCAAAAGAATTAGCGTAAGTGTTGTAAATCAGAATAGGCCTCCTTCGGGAGGTTTTTTAATGGGCGCAATTTATGGATATAGATGACTATTTCTGGACAACCAAGAAACGCCCACATAAAACAAAACCACGAACCAAACCATTACCTAAGGCAAAAGAAAAATACTTAGAAGCAGAAGAAGATTTTGAACATGCATTGAATGTATTTGGAATCAAATATGAAAAGAAATTTCAGTTTAAATCTACCAAACATTGGCGTTTTGATTTTCATTTAATAGAGCACAGAATTTTAGTCGAGATTTCTGGTGGTCCTTGGTCGGGTGGGCGTGGTGGAAAGCTTAAAAACAAGGCTTGGAGTCTGGATCGTTACGATGATGCTGCCGAGATGGGTTTTACAGTCGTTAGATTAGAATCTGCCCCATCATTTAAAGATATTGAGTCGGGACCATTGCAAATAAAGTCTCACTTAGCGTCACAGTGGCTTAAGAATTTGAAAGGGCGTATTTTCAATGGAACAGATCAGACCATTCCCACCGACTGATTTAATTGATCGGGCTGAAGAACAAGAAGCAATTCTGCTTGCACCAGCCGCAGATCTAAAAGAATGGGTAGTAAAAAACTGGCTGACCATTGGTGGTGAATTACATAACCCGGATCACGATCATGTTGCTGAGCTGCTGCATGACAATGAAGAGTTTCTTGCATTCGCCTGGGCATCATCTGCATGTGTGGCTAAAAAGCGTATGGTACTAGGCCAGTGTGAAAAAGTGATGTTTAATCAGGGTGGCTGGAAGAAGGCACGCCAGGAACAACAGATGCGTGACTGGTTCGGCTTTGTCCCTCAATACTTGATTACTGTTGATGCTGCATTTTGTGAGCAAACTTCTGATCGTGAATTTTGTCGTTTGATTGAACATGAGCTATATCACATCGGTGTTGAACGTGATGCAGATGGTGAAATCATTTATAGCGATATGACTGGACTACCCAAGCATTACCTGGCTGGCCACGATGTTGAAGTGTTCTTTGGCGAGACAAAACGATGGGGTGCGGATGAGTCTGTAAAACGACTTTTGGAAATTGCCAAGAATGCGCCATTCGTATCAGAAACTAATATTGCTGCGTGTTGTGGGAACTGTGTGATTAATTGAGCCTAAGGGCTCTTTTTTTGGCCTATCTTGTTTTACGTGGTTTTACAAAGGGGTAGTTATGGCAACATTAAGGGAGCCTATAAAAATCTTTATAGTTCAGTCTCTTGCTTGCTTTGATACACCTCAACAGGTAGCTGATGCTGTAAAACAAGAATTTGGTATTGAAATTGAGCGTCAGCAGGTTGCAGCCTATGACCCAACCAAGCCCACTGGAAAGAATCTCAGTAAAAAATTAAAGGATTTATTTGAACGTACACGTAAAGACTTTCGTAAGAATGTTGAAGATATTGCGATAGCTAATAAAGCATTTCGTTTGCGTGAGCTTCAGAAAATGTATGACGATTCTGGAAAAAATAAACGAGCAAAACAAAACCTGCTGAAACAAGCCTTTCAAGAGACAGATGGTCGTGTGACCAAACAGGAAATCACCGGTAAAGATGGTGGTCCTATTCAACAAGAAACCAAGAACTCACCCCAATACACACCAGAGCAACTTGCAGGCATGACCGCGCAAGAGCTTTCACGTTTGGCAATTAATGGCAAGTTATGACTTATGCACTTGAAGAAATAGCGCCACTAATTAAAGAGTGGACGATCAACACGCGTCTACCTGAAGTCATTGCTGAGATGACAAGGCGTTATTACTACAAAGCAGTAACTGAGCAGAGTGAACTAAGCAAACAGGCAGAGATCTATAAGTGCAGTAAAGACCCGGTACATTGGTTTAATAACTGGATCTGGACATACGATCCCCGAGGCATGGCCTTTGGCTTACCTGCGAATATCCCTTTTGTATTGCGGCCTAAGCAGGTTGAATTGGTGCACTGGTTGCTTGAACGAGAGGGTAGTCAGACTCACGGCTTAATTGAAAAATCTCGTGATGAGGGGATGAGTTACGTTGTGCTCGGATTCTTTTTACATCGATGGTTATTTATCGAAGGCTTTGCCGGTGGTGTAGGGAGTCGTAAAGAGGAACTTGTAGATAAACGTGGTGACCCAAAAACACTACTGCATAAGTTTCGGGATATGTTTAGCAAGATGCCGGACTGGATGAAGCCTGAAAACTTTTCAGTACGTGATCATGATAACTACATGCGTATTGTGAACCCTGACAACGGTGCAACCATTACCGGTGAAGCCGGTGACAATATTGGCCGTGGTGGTCGTACATCAATGTACTTTCTTGATGAATGGGCATTCGTCGAACGCCAGGAAGCTGTAGATGCTGCAATCTCTCAAAATACAAACGTTCATATTAAGGGATCTACTCCAAACGGTATCGGAGATAGATTCCATCGTGATCGTTTTAGCGGTCGCTATTCTGTCTTTACTATGCCTTGGCGTGATAACCCGGATAAGAACTGGCAGGTCGATCTACGTGGCAAACTGATTTACCCATGGTATGAAAAACAACTGGCCACATTGGATGAAGTGGTATTAGCCCAAGAGGTTGATATTAACTATGCCGCATCGGTTGAAGGTGTATTGATTCCTTCCGTATGGGTGCAGGCTGCCATTGATGCTCACAAGAAACTTAATATTGAACCTACTGGTGATCGTATTGGGGCGTTAGACGTTGCAGACGAGGGGCGAGATAAGAACTCTTTTGCAGGTCGTCATGGCATTGTTTTGGAATACTTGGAGTCATGGTCTGGTAAAGGCGATGACATCTTTGGTACTACACAAAAAACCATGGATACCTGTATTGATGATAACTACGGTCTGCTTTATTACGATGCCGACGGCTTAGGCGCTGGCGTTCGTGGTGATGCTCGTGTGATCAATGAGAAACAGCGTGAAATAGGTGGTGTAGAGATTACCGTTGAATCATTCCGAGGTTCTGCATCCGTTCATGATCCTGAAGGTGAAATGGTGGAGAAGCGTAAAAATAAAGACTTCTTTGCAAATCTCAAGGCTCAGTCTTGGTGGTCATTACGCATGAGATTCCAAAATACTTATCGTGCTTTAAAAGGCATGGAGTACGAACCAGACAATCTAATTTCACTATCTAGTGAGATTGATAAAAATGAGTTTGATCAACTGATCATGGAATTATCACAACCGACCTACATGAAAAACGGTGTCGGAAAAATCTTAGTCAATAAGCAGCCTGATGGCGCCGTCTCTCCCAACCGGGCTGATAGTGTGATGATCTGCTTTAACCCTGCAATTTCCGATATGGCTATATGGGATAAGCTCTAACCGAGACATAAAATGAAATTCACAAATATTTTTACCGCAGATGGTTTTCAAAACTTTGCTGCGCGACTCGGCTTGGGCGCAGGAAGTCAACAAGACCAATCAGGTTATGGCTTTGATTTTCTCAGTCGTGACCGATTAAAACTTGAGGCTATGTATCGATCAAGTTGGATCGTAGGTCAAGTGGTTGATGTTGTAGCTGAGGATATGACCCGGGAAGGGATCAATCTTCGTGGATTGGAAGACCCTAAGGATGCAGAGCTGATTCAGGCAAAATTGGATGATCTGGAAATCTGGAATGAGATTACCAATGTGATCAAGTGGGGGCGGCTTTATGGTGGTGCCATTGCCGTAATGCTGGTGGATGGCCAGAACGTAAGCACACCATTAAATATTGATACGGTATCTAAAGACCAATTTAAAGGATTGATGGTGCTGGATCGGTGGCTTGTTCAGCCCACTTTACAAGACCTGGTGACTGAATATGGTCCTGATTTTGGTATGCCTAAATATTACGATGTGATTGCGGACTCGTTGGGGTTATCCAATCAGCGTATTCACTATTCTCGTATTATCCGATTCGATGGTGTGGATCTACCTTACTGGCAACGTATAGCTGAAAACCTTTGGGGGCAGTCAGTCATTGAGCGCCTACTAGACCGTTTGGTTGCATTTGACAGCACGACTACTGGTATTGCCCAACTTGTCTATAAGGCGCATTTACGCACCTACAAGGTTAAAGGGCTGCGTTCCATTATTGCGGCAGGTGGCAAGGCTTTAGAGGGCCTAGTAAAACAGATGGAGCATATTCGTCTATGGCAATCCAATGAGGGGATGACTCTCATGGATTCCGAGGATGAATTTGAAGCCCATTCTTATAGCTTCTCAGGACTTGATGCCGTTCTACTTCAGTTTGGCCAACAACTTTCAGGCGCATCACAAATTCCATTAGTTCGCCTATTTGGTCAATCTCCTGCAGGTATGAATGCCACTGGTGAATCAGACCTAAGCAACTACTACGACAATATCAATCAACAGCAAGAACGTCGAATGCGTACAGGGCTTGGCAAACTTTTGAAGATTGTCTCTCTGTCTGCACTTGGTAAAAAATTACCTGATTCATTCAACTTTGATTTTGCTTCCCTATGGCAAATGGATGATGTGCAAAAAGCTGATGTAGCTACCAAAATTACAGATGCTGTTTGTAAGGCCGAAGACCAAGGTTTGATTACGCAAAAAACAGCATTGAAGGAACTTCGCCAGTCGAGTGAAATCACCGGTATTTTCTCCAACATTACCGATGATGATATTGAAGCTGCAAACGACGATCCACCGGCACCAGTGAGTGATCCAGATGAAACAACCAATTCGACACACACCGAACCGGGCAAGGAAAGTGGAAATCAAGTACGGGAGACAGTTGAGGCAGATATCTAGTTATATCGATTCAATTGTTAAAGGTTTTGATGTTCAGGATGAAACGGTCTACCCCTCAATGGTCACAGCTTTGCGCAAGTATGCTGAAACCTTAGATGTATGGGCTCGTCATGCATCTGGAAAAATCTTGATGGATGTGGCCTTACGTGATGAGCGTACTTGGCTGATCTATGCACAGGATATGTCGAGAGGTATTAAGGATCAGATCAGGAATACCGATATAGGCGCGGCATATCAAAAACTGCTAAATGACCAGGTAAATCTAATCAAGTCATTACCCCTTAATGCTGCACAACGCATTCAAGACTTGGCCACACGTGCAGTCATTGAAGGCGGTCGATCTGATGAAATCTCAGGTTTGATCATGGCTATTGGTGGTGTCACTAAGGCACGAGCAAATACCATTGCACGTACTGAAGTATCACGAGCTACAACACTGTTCACACAGGCACGTGCTGAAGCATTGGGTAGTGATGGTTATATCTGGCGAAGTTCTGAAGATAGCGATGTACGGCATGATCATAATGAATTGAATGGTCAGTTCGTGCCATGGGATAAGCCACCGATTGCAGACAAGCGCACTGGTACGCGCGCCCATGCCGGTTGTATTTGGAATTGTCGCTGTTATCCAGAACCAGTTATTCCGGAAGATTAAATATGTTCAAGAAAAAACATACAAAGGATCGACAAACTAAAGATCGATCCAATTTTTACACCGTTGGCAAACTTGGTAAGACACGCGAAGTCACACCGGAAGGCTATTTGCTATGTCGTGATGTAGCGATTGCCTGCACTGGCAGCTTGCTTTATGGCGAGGGTGAAGTACCTGTAACTGCGGATGCCGGTCTTATTGTTATTACTCGTGGCGATGATGATTTATTCAGTCCTCAAACAATTTCAAGTTTTGAGGGTAAGCCAGTCACAAACGACCATCCAGATACTTGGGTTGCTCCCGAGAACTGGAAGAATCTAGCGAAAGGTGTGGCGCAGAACGTTCGTCGTGGTGAAGGTGTTGAAGATCATTTATTGATTGCAGATTTACTTATCCAAGATCAAGAAGCCATTAATGCCGTTCAAGAAGGCAAGGTGGAAATTTCTCTAGGCTACGATGCTGATTATCAGGAAATCAGTAAGGGCAAAGGGGTTCAGAGCAACATTATTGGTAATCACGTTGCATTAGTAGACAAAGGGCGATGCGGTTCGCGTTGTTCAATTGGAGATACACAAATGGCTAAGGTAGTCAAAAAGAAGGTTAGCTTTGCTGATCGAATCCGTAACCTGGTGAAAACTAAGGATGCGGAAGAAGCTGAGAAATTAGCTAAAGCTGTTGAAGATGAAGAGCTGGATATTGAAACCAAAGACGGTGAAGATGATCCAGAAGACGATGATAAAGGCAAAACTGCTGATGCCGCTGTAAATCGTCAAATTCTTAAAATGCTTAAAACCATGGATTCTCGACTTGGTGCTTTGGAAAAGAAAAAAACCAAAGATTCGGATGACCCTGAAAAGAAAACCGAAGATGGTGACGATTCTGATGATGAGGCTAAAAAAACTGTAGACGATATTTTGGAAGCAGAAAAAGCTGGCAAAGCTGACGTAGGCACAACCTACACCGGTGACTCACTTCAAGACATTCGTTCACGTGCTGAAATTCTTGCACCAGGCTTAAAACTTCCAACAATGGATTCAACTGCGAAAGACGTTGGAAAAGTTGCAGATACAGCAAAACGTAATGCTTTGAAATTAGCTTATGCAACCGCTGATGGTCTTAAAACAATTGGTCCATTCGTGGGTGGTGCTAATGCAAATATTGATGCATTGCCTGTGCATACGATTGATGCTGCATTCATTGGTGCATCCGAACTCATCAAACAACAAAACAATTTGAAAGGCGTACGCACTGGTGTGACGACACGCGATTTTGGTCGCCAAGCGCCAACGATTGCGGACATTAACGCTAAAAACAAAGCTTTCTGGAATAAAGGACAGTAATCATGGGTAACTCATTTTTATACCGCATGCCTTCGGGCATTCCTGGTGATGTGTCACGTAAATCGCATTCAACCATTGAAGCTCAAATCACTATTGCAGGTTTTGCTGCATTTGGTCTATTTGGGAAAATGGATGCTAACGGTAAATTTGCCCCACTTACTGCAGGTGATACCGCTGCAAATGTTTATGGCCTTATCGTTCGTTCATATCCAACACAGACTGCACAAAATGCCTTGGGTGCTGCTGTACCGTCGGCAGGCTTTAATGATGTATTGCGCCGTGGCTATATGACTGTGAAATGTAATGCAGGTACTGCTAAAGCAGGTGGCAAAGTATTTGTACGTATCGCCACAGGTACGGAAGCAAAACCATTGGGTGGTATTGAAGCTGTTGCAGATGCGGCCAATACGATTGAAGTGAATGCAACGTTCATGCATGCGGCTGATGCAAACGGAAACGTGGAAATCTCTTACAACATCTAAATATAAACAACATGAACTGGGGCGCTTAGAGCGTCTTTTTTTATGTCTGTAGGAAAATAAAACATGAAGAAATTGATTTTAGGTGCTGCAGTTGGTACTGCAATGTCAGCTATTCGCGCACAAACGCGTGACCAGATGCTGACGTTTGACCAACGTACAGTAGATAGCTCTGGTGCATTCTTGGTTGGAGAGCTTGAACGCCTAGACCAAACCATGCACGAACCATTGGCAAGCGTCACATGGTCGCGTGATATTGATTTGCGTTCCGATGTATCGATTGCCGATGAAACATCATCTTTCACCAACTCTACTTTTGCTGCTGCAGGTGGTCCATCGGGTAGTGGTAAAGCATGGGTCGGTAAAAATACTGATGCTATTCAAGGTATCGCTTTGGATATTGGCAAAACTGCATCTCCATTGACTTTATGGGCTATGCAGATCGGCTATACACTGCCTGAACTTGAATCAGCTTTAAAAGTTGGTCGTCCAGTTGATGCGCAAAAACATGCAGGCTTAACGCTTAAATACAACATGGATGTGGATGAGCAAGTCTATATCGGTGATGCGCAATTAGGCTTAGAGGGTCTTGTGAACTCAAGCAAAGTTGGGGCAACTAACGTCACATCGACTTGGGCGACTGCTACACCTCAACAAATCTTAGATGATGTAAATCTTGTGTTGAATAACGCTTGGATCGCATCCGGCTTTGCTGTTTGTCCTGATAAATTGCTTTTACCGCCTGTTCAATATGGACAGCTGGTAAGTCGCATCGTGAGTGAGGCGGGCAATATCTCCATTATTGAATTCCTAAAAGTGAACTCTTTGGCGAACTCGGTGAATGGTAAGCCTTTGGATATTCAACCTTCAAAATGGTTGACTGGTCGAGGTGTTGGTACTACAGGCCGCATGATGGTTTATACACAATCAGAAAACCGCGTTCGTATGCCATTGGTGCCATTACAACGTACTCCACTTGAGTATCGTGATTTACGCCAATTGACGACTTACTTTGGTCGTATTGGTGCGGTTGAATGGGTATACCCTGAAACTGCTTATTACGCTGACGGTCTATAAGGAGCACTGACCATGACTAAACTTGTACAGATCCTTTTGACGAAAGAACTCGTTGTGAATCTTGGTAAAGATGAAAATGGTCAGCAAAAAACAGTAACCCTTCCTGCCGGTGTGCAGGAGGTGGAAACTGGAATTGCTGAACACTGGTTCGTCAAAGCACATTCGCAAGAAATCACCGCCTCTGCCGCAGCCAACAAAGAACTTCAAGATGCTCATGATGCACTGGTTGCAGAGCATGAAGCATTAAAAGTTCAGTCTGCTGCAGCTGATGTGAAAATTGCTGAACTAGAAAAATCGAGTCAGGGTAAAGATAAAGAAATCGAAGCATTAAAAGTTCAGTTGGCTAAGGCTCAAACACCGCCTGAAACAAAACCAGATCCAAAGGCTAAATAATGCTAGATGAATCTACCTTTCGGCAGACGATGCCAGCCTTCGCCAGTGTTGATGATTATCCATCGGCACAATTCAATTTTTACTTAAAACTTGGAGTAAAGCTGTTACCTGAAAGCCGTTGGGATGATTTATTGGATGACGGCTTAACCTTCTTCATTGCTCACTATTTAGTGCTATATGCGCGTGATATGGCTTTTGTGGATATCGGTGGCATTGGCGGCAAGGTGATCGGCAACGAGACATCTAAATCAGTTGATAGCGTGTCTAAGTCAATGGATGTATCGGCGATCTTAAATACCGAAGCAGGGCATTGGAATCAAACAACCTTTGGCATTCAGTTTTATCAACTCATGCAGATGATTGGCGCGGGTGGTATTCAGTTATGAGTGTGACTATGACCGGTGATGGTTTGGCTGGTATTTTCGAAGCCATTGAAAAGCTAACATCTCAGCTTTGCGCAAAATGCCGAAATCCCATCGGGCAACCCCCATAAGTCACAAGTAAGCAATTCATCTAATATGAGTGCTTCGAATGTCACTATTCACCAGAGCTTCAAGACTGATATGACGATTAACGGTGCTAGAGAGCCAATTGAATCTGCTAATGCGGTAAAACGTCAGCAAGAGAATCAATTGGCATTTATGGCTAGAGGTGCGACAAATCCGCTTGCTGGCTAATCACCCAAGGCGGTTGTGCCAGCAAAAGTTAATGCATTTTTTCGCAACCATCCACTGGTCTTCACATTGTTTTTGCTAGTGTATACAGCATAAAGCCATTGCTGCCCCTCATTATTGAACGAGTAGTAAGCAACGACAGTGTCGTTTGGTATTACAAATACCTGATTATTTTTACATGCTTTTGATGGTGCTGAATAAAAGTAAGCACGAGAACCGCTTTTTCCAGAAACTTTAAACAGTGTTAATGCATCTAGCTCAGTATAGTTATCATCAGCAATCTCACTTAATTGTGAGCAATTTACTTGTGCATATGCACCTGAGCTACATGCTAATAACATTAAAAGTAGTAGTTTTTTCATTCGTCTTTTGCTCTTAATGTAGTTTTAATCGTATGCTACAAATATATAGTACAAAAAAATAGTTAGTTGATATAATAAATTGACTTATGCCATGTTTTGAAATGAGAAACTAGTTAATGAATCCAGCTCCTAAAACTGTTTACTCAGATTTATTAAGCGAAATTTTCTCAAGTGTTGTTAAAACTAAAAGTGAATTCAAAATACAGTCTTGGAGAAGAAAGGCGGAGAGCTTAAAAGCTGTTGATCTTTTTCAACACAAGCTCATGCTAGCGATTCTAGATACGTATAGAAATGAAAATGAGAAAGCTAGAAGCACAGCCCAAGCAGCTCTTTTGCTTACGCAAAGCAATCTGCATAAAGCCATGGCGTACAGAGTTATTGGAAACTGCTATTCTCACCAAGGACTTTATCAAGAAGCGTTAGATGTTTTCTGGATGGCATATAAACTTACTTTGGATTCAACTTATTTTTTTGCTTTTTTTGGTACCGCCGCAAGTTATGATTTTTATGATGAAAGGATAAATGATATGAAATCCTTAAATGAAGATGATAAAAAATATGTTAAGACTGAATTAGAAGATCTAAAAAATGAAATCAATAAATTAGAGAATAGTAATCTAAAATTAGAAATATATAGAGATATTTTGAGTGCGGCTTATACTGTATTTTTTTCAAATTGTGTAGGTAAGATTACAAGATATCCAGATGTATCAGATTCAAATGTATCAACTATTTTATTTAACCCAGAGTTGGATTTAAAAACTGTTGGATTGTTAAATGATGAGATGAATAATGCTTTGGTAGATTTACTAGAAAAGTATGATTATGAGGAGTTACTGAAATATCCAATAATATTCACCTCTGATAATTATTCAACTAATTTAGCAAGATAAGGGAAAGTTGTGGATAGTATTGAGTTTTTGAACTTTTCAAAGAAGATTATTTCCTTATCACCATTGAGTGAAATTGATTTCAGGCAAGTTGTAAGTCGAAGTTATTATTGTGCATTTCATCAAGTATCTGAAAAGGCTATCAGTCTTGGGGTTCCTGTTAATGCTTATAAAGGCGGAACGCATAAGTCCTTGAGAGATACCTTAGTAGCACTACGTCCGGCCAATAATAAATTAAAAAGCATCGCTTTTAGACTCAATAACTTCCATATTTTGAGAGTGGAGTCTGATTATAAACTCGATGTGGAGGTTACCGAGAAAACTGCAAATCAAGCAATACAAATTTGTGAAAAAATTATTAGTGAATTAGAAGGTGTTAGTAGCCTTTGATGATTTGATATTCAATTTAGGCCCACTGAGAGTGGGCTTTTTTACGCCTAAGGAAAAGCAAACATGACCATCGGCTCATTAATTAATTCCGTCACATCTTCATCTTTAACCGAGTCGGTCGGATCTTTACTACTTGCAGGTAAGGGCCGAACAATCATGGGCCTTTTTGCAGATGTGACAATTGAAGAAAAGCACAAAGATGAACTAAATATCACTGAGCATCCAACAGAGGCCGGTGCATCTATTTCAGACCATGCCTATATGGAAGCACCAGAGCTCACAATGAAAGTGGGGTGGTCTGAAAGCGCAGGAAAGTTGAACGGCTATGTTGGTAACTCATTTCTGGGCGGAACAATAAGTCTGATTATTGTTTATGAATTATTGCAAAAACTACAAAAAAGCAAAGTCCACTTGATCGTTATGAGTGGGAAAAGGCTCTATACGAACATGCTTATTAAGTCGCTTTCATGCACAACTGAAAAGACAACAGAACACGTTTTAATGATTGATATCACATTCAAAAAGGTGATTAGAGTCATGACATCAGAAACAACAGTGCTTGTTGAAAATCAAGCCTCGCCTGCAGGAACAGCATCGGTTCAAAATGGTGGCACTGTTCAGGCCAAAGAAGTACCAACCTCAGTAATTGGAGGGGCTTTTGGTGGTGATATTGGTGGCGCTTACACTCTTCTTAATCCTTTTGGGTGAGCATTATGGCTTTATATGAAATACCGCTAATCAAGACTAATCAGCAATTCAATGTTCGACTTGGCTCAATAATCTATAAGTTGCGCCTAATTTACCGCTTGGATACTTGGTTCCTAGATATCTCTGACAGCGCAGGTCAATTAATGTTGGCGGCACTGCCGATGGTGCAAGGTGTGAATCTACTGGAACAGCATCAGCATTTAATCAAAGGCGGGTTATATGTACTGAATAGCAATGCAGATGAAAGCCAATCATTTAATGATTTGGGTGTAAAAATTCAATTGTTTTGGAGGGATTGATATGTCGCTGCAATGGGGAAGATTATGCAGACTTACGATTCAAATTAACAAAGATGCGCCTGAAGCATTAGATCTATCCGATTTTCATATTTATTTCAATGTTTCTCAGCCAACAACTGAAGCACCAAAAGCTGCTGAAATTTACATCTACAATGTGTCTAAAAGCACAATGGATAAACTGTGTGATGCGGATGACCAAAAGGTTAGCTGCCAAGTAATTCTTGAAGTTGGTTATGAAGATTCAGGATTTACAACCTTATTTAAAGGAGAGGTCTTTCAGTATCGTAGAGGCCGTGACAACCAGACAGATACATGGCTTTGTATTTTGGCAGTATCTGGCAAAGTTGCTAAAAATAATAGCGTTATTGGTATTACTGTTCCTGCTGGAACAAGTGTTAATGGAACCAAGAATATACTCTTAAAAGAATATGAGGGTGCAGGTTTACAACTTGGGGAATCACCGCAATTATCCGATCAAAAACTCATACGTGGGCGTGTATTGTTCGGTTCACTTGATGCAAATATGCAGCAATTCAGTAAAGATAATGACCTTGCTTACACGTTGTCAGATGAAGAAATTCACATGCGTATCGTTGATAAATACACGATTGAACCTGTGCAGATATTAAGTTCAAAAACGGGCGTTATTGGCATGCCACAGCTAACCAGTGAGGGCTTAAATATCACTTGCTTGCTGAATCCCAAACTTAAATGGGGTGGGCGGGTGCAGGTCGATATGACCAATATGCAAACCGAGTCATACGACGTTGCTTGGGGTTCGGCAGGTCTAGATCAGCCGTTCAAAAATCCAAGACTAGCGAGTGGTGCAGATGGCATGTTTATTATCTGCTCTGCTCTGCTACGCATAGCGGTGATAATCGTGGCAGTGACTGGTATACAAGCCTAGTTTGTATTGGTGTCGGTGCGACAGTTCCAAAGTCTGGAATATCCTATACAGCGAGGCCAGATCAATGACAATATCATTAAATGAACGCTCTCCGGATATGCTTCAAATCATAAAAGATGCTACACGAGGTGAGTTGGCGAATCTTTGGACTTCACTGCCATGCATTGTTGATAGCTATGATGCTGATGCAGTCACAGTTGTTGTGCAACCCACAATCAAGGTGCCAGTTAAAAAAATAAATGGGTCTGTTGAATTGGTACAGCTTCCATTATTAATGGATGTCCCCGTCATGTTCCCATGTGCAGGAGGATTCACTATTACTCACCCAATTAACATTGGTGATGAGTGCTTTGTATCTTTTGCATCACGCAATATAGATGTCTGGTGGCAATCAGGCGGTGTTCAAAATCCTTTTGATACACGAAAACACGACCTGTCTGACGGTTTTGCATTCTTTCGACCACAATCTCAAGCGAATAAAATTAGCGATATTTCAACGACTAATTTAGAGATTCGCAATGATGAAAACACATGCAAAATTCAGATTACGCCAGATGGAGTGATTAATTTTATTGGAACCAAATCTGTTTTCCATCACCCTGTTGAAATGAAAAGTACGCTTACAGTTGATGGAATTATTAAATCACTTTCTGATGTATTAGCTAAAACCATTAGCTTATTTAGCCACAAGCATGGCGGCATTCAATCAGGCGGTAGTGATACCAATACACCTAAATAATTATCTAAATCAAATTGAGGGATCGCTGAAAGGCGGCTTTTTTTATGCGCTATAGAAAACTAGATGAAAATGGCGATTACGTCTTTGGTGCCGGTGCAAATAGCTTTCACACCAACTCACCTGAAGCAGTGGCACAAGCTGTTTTGACTCGGCTCAATTTATGGGTGGGTGAGTGGTTTGCAGATACTTCCGATGGCACAGGATGGAATCAGTCAATTCTTGGAAAGCAGTCTGGCAACTTATACGAACTGACTTTACGGCAAAGAGTTTTGGAGACACCTGGTGTTCAAAGCATTGAAGATTTCTCAGGTGATCTAGATACGCAAACTCGAAAACTTACAATCTCCATTGCGCTTAATACAATTTATGGAAACGCACAATTATTAGAAGAGGAGCTAAGAGCATGACCATTTCCTCGGTAGCGGTCGTCATGGCTGAAGCAGGGCCAGTCGCCCCGACATACTATGAAATTGTTGAATTTCTAAAAGCTGAAAATCGAAAAATCTATGGTGAGGATGCTTACTTAGAAAATGATTCGCAGGATGGTCAATGGATCGGTGTTATTGCAAAAGCTATTTCTGACTGTAACTCTGCTGCAATTAAGTCATATTCAACAATGTCACCAAAAACTGCAACGAAGGAAGCATTGGCGCGTAATGTTGCTTTGAATGGTATTAAGCCATCGCTTGCAACATATTCAACTGTCGATGTGCTTATTACCGGCCTAGCAGGAACAAGTATCACTAATGCAACCGCATCTGACACAAGCAACAATGTATGGGTTTTACCTGTAAATATCACCATTCCCCCGAGTGGATCAATTGTTGTGACAGCTACCGCAGAGAAGGCAGGTGCAGTAATTGCAATGCCAAATACTGTCACAAAGATTGGAAAACCGACTCGCGGCTGGCACAGCATGAATAATCCAAATTCTTCAAGTGTCGGTCAAGATGCTGAATCAGACACGAAACTTAGACAGCGCCAATCACTATCTACAGCGAATGCTTCAATGTCTCAGCTTGAAGGGTTGCGAGGTGCAATACTTGCGCTAAACGGTGTGACGCGCTGTGTGACTTTTGACAATAAAACCAGTGCGGTTGATGCAAATAACATTCCTCCAAAATCAGCATGCGTTGTTGTTCATGGCGGTGATTCACAGCAAATTGCAAAGCTCATGCACATTAAGAAATCTATGGGGTGTGGCTACTATGGCAATACTGACGTGACTATTCTAAATATTTATAACGAGCCAGAAGTCATTTCTATTTATCGTGCAGATGTGACGAATATTAGTTACAAGCTCTCTATTGCGACTAAGGAATCATATAGCGCAGATACTGAGGACACCATTAAAAATCTTCTAGCTGAATACACCAATGCTTTAAATATTGGTGATAAAATTACTCAAAATAAAATTACTGGCGTGGCAAATCTGTACGGTGCTGAACAATCTCAAACATATGAAGTAGTAAGTATTAAGACTATTGCAAATGGTGTTGAGCATGCCGGTGACTACACTCTTGCATTCGGAAATGTGGCTTTCTGCGACTCAAATGAAATTGTGATTGAGGTGACAAGTGGATAAAAACATTAATGAGTATGTCAACTTGGTAATAAGTCAGCACCGTCAAAAACCAAAATTTATAGAGTCAATAAAAGCAACCCTTAGCCCGATCGTTGATTGCCAAAACATGCTTTTAAATTTAAGTAAATTTCATGATTTGGAAACGGCACAGGGAAAGTGTTTAGAAAATCTGGCGCACTGGACAGGTACACCACTCATTATTTCTGGTGCTGCACAGCTTGAATATTTTGGCTTCATTGATCAAGAAAATTCACTCACATTTGGCGAGACAGATGATCCTGATGTGGGTGGGTATTTTCGTGAATCTGGCCAAAGTGGTACGGGTGGTTTAATCCCAACTGGCGATTTTTTAAGGCGACTAATTAAAGCCAAAATTCTTAAAAATAAGAGCACAGGAAATATTAACGAAACTAAAGAAATACTTGGTTTTGTTCTCAATCATTATCAATTCAAAGTTATTGATAACAACAATATGACTGTGACTTTTAAAAATCTTGCTACGCAATTTACAACGACGCAAAAGATATTAGTGCAAATGTTTTTTCCATTGCCTGCCGGCGTTGAACTAATTATTGAGGATTGAAAATGCCTATCGAAAAACTACCTGAGTTTGCAAAAGATGGACAAAAAAATACTGACGATCTGACTTTACTAGATGGATTTCCAGTTGGTAAAAAACCTGCTCGTCAGTGGTTTAACTGGTTGTTCAACGTATTAATGTTGAAAATTAATGAAGTTGTTGATAATAAACTCGATAAAGATGCGAACGCGGTTAGTGCAACAAAACTAGCAACAGCCCGTACTGTCAGTTTTTCTGGTGCTGGAACAGGTTCATTTAATTATGACGGCTCATCAAATAGTTCTGCTATTTTGACCCTAGCAAACTCAGGTGTTGTTGCTAATACTTATGGAACAAATCTTAAAATTCCAGTAATTACCGTAAATCAAAAGGGGCTACTGACAGGTGTTTCTGAACAGAATATTCCTGTAGGACTGGAAAAAAACCAGTTAATGAAAGCGGGTAGTTCAAGAGCTGGGACTAGTGCAACGCTAGAGCAATTTTTAAATACTTATTATGGATTATCAGTTCCGTTTTTTGAAAATGGTGCCGCTCAATTGTTTGGGGCTTATGGGGCGGGGATGGTTTCCTCACTTGAGGGGGGCGGTACTTTTGCTATAGGTGCATCGGTAATAGATGGCCGTGTATATGGGATTTCTGTTCCTTCAAATAGTTTAGAGGATGCCAAAAAATTTGAATTTTATACTTCTGAAAGCAAACAGCTTGCTAGTAATGCGGCTACAGCTACAAAACTAGCGAATGCGCGCATGATCGGTTTAACAGGTGCCGTTACGGGTTCTGCGAATTTTGACGGTTCGGGCAATATTGCAATTGCAGCCGTATTACAAAATTTTGAAAGCTTAAAGTCAACCAATGGTTATAAATATTTAGGCGATGGCCTGATTTTTCAATGGGGGACATCAGCAAGAATATCGGATGAGCAAACCGTGCCGACAACTTTCCCTGTTACATTTCCGAATACTTGTTTAAATGTGCAATTAACAGAAAATGAATTATCAACATCATCAAGTAATGCGGCGCACGTAGCAGCTACTGGTGTTACAAAGGCAGGCTTTAACCTGCGCTATAACTCATCAGCAGCAACAAGCACAATTGCTTTTTGGTTTGCTATAGGGTATTGATATGATTAAATTTAGCGAAAAAACACAAATATTTTTTGATGATGTTTTGAACTATCAGAACATTCCGGATGATGCAATAAGCATTAGTGATGAGGAGCATATATTCGCGCTAGACAAAATAAATAGCGGACATCATGTTTTTATAGATTTAACATTTTCAGAGAGACGGCCAAGCGAATTCCACTACTGGAATAATGCGGAATGGGTGGATGACCGGACAGAAGAAGAAAAACAATTTCTGAAACGAAGATCATTACCGAAACTCACAAAGCGAAAATTTCAGCTTTATATGCTTGATCACGGTTTTTTGGATGATGTTGAAAACGCTATCGATGCAATTGAGGATTCAACGCAACGACGACGTATGCAGATCGAATATTCATCATCCGATGACTTTGAGCGTTTAAGCCCTGCCGTTGCTTATATGTCAGACTTGCTTGGGTGGACTGATGAGCAAATCGACACTATGTGGGAGCAAGCATTAATGTTGTAAAACATAGAAATCAAATAGGCCGCATATGCGGTATTTTTTTTGCCAAAAATTAAGGGGGATTCATGCAGGAGCATGAGAAAAATTTACTTTTGCTTATCACAATCGGGGCATGCATTGGTTTTGCCAAACTGCTTGTCTCAGATGAAAAGCTTACTTGGCGCTTAACGATAGGCCGAACAATCCTTGGCGCAGCAACTTCGACGATTGCAGGCGCTATCGTGCTGCAAATCCCAGACATCAATCCACTGGCTTTGATTGCAATTGCATCAAGCCTCGGGATTTTAGGAAGTACATTTATTGAAAACTGGCTTAAATCACAATCATCAAAGTGGAGTATTAAATGAAATTTACAAATGAAAATGCATGGCAATATTTGTCCGTAAAGCTCCCGATCTTGGGGGCTTTTTTAATGCTTGTATTAATTCCGGCATTACAGTGGGCGGTAGATTTTAAGGTTATTCCAGTTGAATATCATGCGTATGTCACTGGCGGTTTAATGGTTGTATTATCATATATCGGCAAAAAGCTATACCAGCCATCATTGCATCAGATTCAAAGCTTTGCTGCAGTCCCAAGTGCTGACGATAATTTGAAAAACCTGTTTAGTAATTTTAGAAAAATTGTAGGTGGTTCTCTTACTCAAACACAAGTAAGTAAAATTAATGATTTGCTTGCAGGTTTTAAAGGTGAAAAATCAATAAGCCCAAACGGAATCAATCTACTTTCAAGTTTTGAAGGGTGTGAACTTGCAGCATATTTATGCCCGGCCAAAGTATGGACCATTGGTTTTGGCACCACAGTTTACCCAAGTGGCCTGAAGGTTAAAAAAGGTGATTCTTGCACACTGGAACAAGCTAAACAATTTAAAGCGCATGATCTAAAACGCTTTGAAAAAACAGTTAATGATTTGGTTAAAGTACCACTTACACAAAACCAGTTTGATGCACTCGTATCGCTCACATACAACATTGGCACAGGTGCGTTTGAGAAATCCACCCTGCTTAAAAAGTTGAACGCTGGCGATTATCAAGGTGCCGCAGATCAGTTTACCGTTTGGAATAAGGGTGGTGGTAAAGTTTTGCAGGGATTGGTGAATCGCAGAGCTAAAGAGCGTGAGTTGTTTTTGAAGTAGTGATTTAAAAGCCCTCAAGTGAGGGCTTTTACAATAGAAATATTAATTAAGAATACTATATTTCTTTCAGCTTCTTAGAAGTTGTAACGAATACCTAATGAATAATCATGTGACACTAAATCAGCAGTTGTCTGTAAACGACCGGATTCTCCAAAATCATTAACATCATTCTTAAATTCAACTTCACCCGCATCTAGATAGCGATAACCTAAATCAAGAGCAACATTTTCAGTTACTTTATATGCTACACCAACACCTGCTGCCCAAGTAAAACTGTTACTTGTATCAGATAGATTTAAGTTTTCTTCTGGAGCAAATTCTGTATTTAATGTTTGCTTGTTTTTGATGCGAGTTACACCTGCACCAGCACTTAAATATGGCGTAAATTTAGATGTATTTTTAAAGTCATAATAAGCATTAAACATTAAAGATTGGGTTCTAAGCTCATTGATAAAGAAACTTGGAGTTCCGTTAGGCACATCTATTGATTCAGATTCTTCACCCTCTTCAAACGTAATTCTGTTTAAATTAGAATTAAATTTAGCTTTATCCTTGTATGTATATTCCAATTCAGCGCGAGCATTTACGTTACTTACTTTGCTGAAATCAAAACCGATAGCAGTAGATATATTCGGATAGATGCTCTCATCTGCATCTGTATTATGAAAGGTTTGCTTAAAATTAAATTCATTATCAGCAAGAGTTAACTGGTCTTTACTATTATCAAATCTGGTATCACTGATACCTGCCTTAAGTGATGCATAAAACCCATTATCAGCATACGCTAAACTTGAAAATGAGATAGCAAATATAGATGTTAATAGTACTTGTTTCATGTTAAATCCTGTTAAGTTGAAATAAATCACATTAATAGTCAAGCATATAGTATTTTACAAAACAAATACAATATCATTATTTATTATACTTTAGTCATCTACTTATGCATTTGATGAAAGAAAAGTGCGGCTTATTTAACCGTAAAATGTATAATTAACTCTCAAGTCACTTCTCCTCAATTTCCCTTCTTATTTATAAGCCAATCTCTCCCAAACAAATTGAACTCCTAAAGCTAGTAATTAAATGTATTCCCATGGTGAAAGTGGGGCCATTTCTCATATTACTCCTTCCATCCATCCACAATATCAGCCCACTGCTGTAACATATCTCTGCGTTGTTCCAGATATTTTGCATGATTATAAGATGCTCGAGTCTTATTTTGATCTGCATGAGCCAGTTGTTTCTCTATCCAATTCTCATCAAAATCTTTTTCATTCAAAATTGTAGAAGCTGTAGCCCTGAAGTCATGAGCTGTAATGGTCTTGAGTCCAATTCTTTTAAGTGCCACATTAATTGTTGATATACCCATGCCTTCATTTTTGAATTGATAAACCGCGGGGAACACATATTCTTTATTACCTGACTCATTATGCTGACTCTTTAAAATATTAAAAAGCTGAGTCGACATTGGCACAATATGAATGCGATTCTTTTTGGTTGTTCTTTCCTGGTTATTTGTCTTTGAGGCTATAGGGAAATTTATAATCTTTAAATCGAAATCAACATATTCCCACTTCATCCGTCGTATCTCTATAGATCTAAGCATTGTGTATGCAAGTGTGAGTAAGGCATTTTTTACAGTATTTGAACCTTTATATGATTCAACACCAGTTCTAAATAACGTCTGCTCTTGCTTTGTTAGTGGTCTCGCATGTTCAATGTCAGGCCTTGCCACAGAACCACGTACAGCATAAGTGGGATCATTCTCAGCACGAAGGGTAGCAATCGAATAGCGCATAATCGCACCTATAATTTTCTGATTATTCATTGCTGTAACTTCACCAGTACCCCTAATGCCTGTTTTTCTTACACGAGTAATCGTCGCTTTAAGTATTTGCAAAACATCAGCAGATGAAATTTCCCTTACATTCTTGTCACCGATTACAGGCCATATATCAATCTCAAGTGATCGCCTTACCTTTGATCTATATCCCTCGGTTCTTTGGATCAGCATTTCGCATATATATTCTTCTGATACGTTCTTAAAATTATTGGTATTAATTTCTATGGTTTCTTTTTTTAGTCTCTGGCGCTCTTCAGATGGATTGGTTCCATTAATTAAAAGCTGTTTCGCATCATCACGTGCTTTACGGGCATCTGCTAAACCCACAATAGGATACTCACCCAAACTCAACATGGATGCTTTACCATTAAAACGGTATCTATATCGCCACAACTTAGATCCATTTGGTCGAATCTCTATACACAAGCCATTATGGTCAGCTACTCTATAGGTCTTCTCTTGGGCTTTCAGGCTCTTAATTTTAGTATCTGTGATCATGTGTGAGTAACTCTAAATTTAAAGTGAGTATTGGCAGTGGTACTCACGATATTACTCACAATATCCAATTTTGCATAGATTGCTTTAAATTGCTTAGGTTTGTTAAATGGCTATTTAAAAAGGAAAATAAAGAATTTTGATTTCTCTAGGTTTGCTTAGATTTTTATAGTATTTTTTTCCGATGATAAAAATTATTATGTCGCTGTTTTGCCGGTTGCACATCAATTAAGTTTGAAGAAAATAGCTGCAGCGGTAGGGGCTAAAAAATTACATATGGCAGATCCTAAAGATGCCGAACGCTTAACTGGTTATTTGGTAGGTGGTATCAGTCCAATCGGGCAAAAAAAGCGTTTAAAAACGGTGGTAGATGCTTCTGCAGAGTTGTTGACTAAAATATATGTCAGTGGTGGTAAACGAGGCCTAGATATTGGGGTAAAACCACAAGATTTAGTCAAAGTCTTGGGCGCACAGTTTGCAGGTGTTTTAGATCAAGATTAAAACTTAAGCGTTGTATTCAGAACAAGTCCTAATAATTTTGTATGTCATCTACTTATTATTTCCCACAGGTTTTTCGCTCAAAAAACTAAGTTATAAGTAGGTTATAATTCATCTTTATAGTTAGTGTTCTCAAATATCCTGTATGTCTCTATAAGAGAAAGATAGTCACATTTGCCGATTGCCGATTGCCGATTGCCGATTGCCGATTGCCGAAAATATCACATAGTTAGAAAAACCGAAAAAGATGGGTTGAATATAAAATGGATAACATCTCTTAAGCTGCTATTTTAAGTCTATAAAAATAAAATTGAGTTAAATTAAATAATGAATCAACACAATACAGGCTTTAAGTTTTGTATTTGGTCCACTGGTCAGTACCGGTTTGTATCAGTGGCACAGTGAGTATCCATTTTATCTGTTAATTTTAATGTTTATGTTTTTGGCTATTTATTTCATCTATTATCAAAAACTATGTAACAGTCATCGGTGCCAGTTTAGTTTTAATTCGTAGGGCATTGTTTTAGGATAGATTTTAGAGCTTTTTCATAAAACATCGAGGTTCATGCTTTAAATAGGTGAAAGCTGAATATAATTCATTGTTGATTGAATATTGCTAAATCAATACCTCGAGAAAATTAGTGACATTCATGTTTTAATAACACTATTGAGTTTAAAGTGATTTGATGTGTTCTTAAAGCCTTCTACGTCCGTTGTTCCTACACTTTCTGGGGATTATCCTGAATGGCATCGTGGACGTAAGCATTTCTCGTTATGGTATATCGAAATTGAGCATCCAGAATTATTAGAGTATTTAAATCAGCTGCGTTCGACTTTTTCAGATTTTTTATACACGCCCAATACCCGCCAATTTCACATCACTTTATTTATTTGTGGCTTCCTCACCGAACAAAACCCGGTGTGGAATGATGATTTTGGCATTGAAAAAATGCATCAACATATTCGACATTTAACCGATGATTCCCAGAACAAAATTCAATTAAAAACCGGTCGCATCAACAGTTTTGAAAGTGCCTTATTTGTCGAAATTATTGATGAAAATGATGCACTTTTAAAATTGCGTCATTTACTCGGTCAAAGTTGCGATGAAATTGCACCGCTCGACTATTGTCCACATCTGACTTTAGGTTTGTATCGTCAAGATTTTAATAGTGATTTAATTTTTAATCGTATCAACAGCATCGAACAAAAAAGCTTTGAATTTTCAGTCGACCAACTGACTTTTGGCACATATAACGCGAAAATATTGCAAGGTCAGCTCTATCCATTTCATCAATTTCAATTGGGTGACGTATGATGCAACTTATTTTAGGTGGTGCCCGTTCTGGTAAAAGTCACCTTGCAGAACAAACTGCAAAAGATTCAGGTGTGGCGGTAACTTATATTGCAACCGCACAAGCGTTTGATGCCGAAATGCAAGAACGTATTCATCATCATCAAGCGCAACGTCCAAAGCACTGGACTGTGATTGAAGAGCCTTTATATCTGGCCAATTGTCTAATTGAGCTAGATCAACCCAATCAAGTGATTCTAGTCGATTGCCTAACCTTGTGGATGAGCAATTTATTGATGCATGAAAATCCTGAATTGCAGATGCACCAATGCCAAAAACTGCTGGATATTTTACCGATATTAGAATCAGACGTTATTTTAGTCAGTAATGAAACCGGCTTAGGCGTGATCCCAATGGGTGAACTTAGCCGCAAGTTTGTGGATGAGTCCGGACGTTTGCATCAGCAGTTGGGGCAAATTGCCGATAAAGTGGTTTTTTGTGTGGCAGGTTTTCCCATGATTTTAAAAGGAGAGAAATAATGAACTGGTGGTTGGATGCATGTAAAACGCCAAGTACGGAAGCAAAAAAAAAGGCGGAAGAACGTCAATTACAACTGACCAAACCAACAGGCTCATTATCTGAACTTGAAAATACCGCTGTGCAACTGGCAAGTTTGCAAGACAATCCACGTCCCAATATAGATCAGCCTTGGATCACGATTTTTGCCGGTGATCATGGCGTGATGGAAGAAAATATTTCTGCCTACCCACAAGCTGTAACTCGTCAAATGCTGCAAAACTTCACCACGGGTGGCGCTTGTATCAGTGTGATTGCTAAAGAATACAATGCCAAATTACAAGTTATTGACTGTGGGTCTGTGGGTAATGCCTATGAATATGCAGGCGTAGAACGTCATTGTATTATTCCAGGTACAGCGAATTTTGCCAAACAGGTTGCCATGACTGAAGCTGAGTGTATTGAAGCAATGAATCTGGGACGTCAAAGCGTAGAAGATGCTATTGCTTATGGTGCGTCTATTTATGTCGCAGGGGAAATGGGCATTGGCAATACCTGTTCAGCATCAGCAGTTGCCTGTTATTTACTGAATGAACCTGCTGAACAGCTCACAGGTGTGGGTACAGGAATTCGTGAAGAACAACTAATTCATAAAAAAAATGTCATTAACCAGGCCATCGCTTTACACCAAGATTATGTCGGTCAAGATGCCTTTAAAGCACTTTGCGCGGTGGGAGGTTTGGAAATTGCTGCAATGACGGGTGCCTATATTCGTTGTGCACAATTGGGTTTAGCTATGGTGGTCGATGGTTTTATTACCACAGTTTCAGCGCTTGTGGCGGTACGTTTAAATCCTGCAGTTCGTGAATGGATGCTATTTGGACATCAATCGGCAGAATATGGACATCGACGTTTATTACAGGAACTGAATGCCAATCCATTACTCAAACTGAACTTACGTCTAGGTGAAGGCAGTGGTGCGGGAGCTGCTTTAGGGGTGATTAAACTGGCATGTAGTCTGCATAACAACATGGCAACTTTTGCAGAAGCTGCTGTGATTGGTGAAAAGGTTTAACCTTAAATGGATTCAACAGGATATTGAACATGTTAAAGATTGATCTGCTTCGTCATGGTGAAACGACTTTAAGTCATACTTTGCGCGGTTCTACAGATGATGATTTAACCGATTTGGGTTGGGCGCAGATGCAGCAAACCATCGATCAGTTTTTGCATGTTTCCAAGCAAGATTCCATGCATCACAATATGCAATGGGATGTGATCTTTAGTTCACCCTTAAAACGCTGTCGTTTATTTGCTGAAACTGTTGCAGATCAAAAACAACGACCTCTCTTTTATGATGCAGGTTTGCAAGAAATGCATTTTGGCGATTGGGAAGGCATATCTACCCAGGTTATTTATGAAAATGAACCGGAATTACTGGCGAATTTTTGGCAACAACCGACTCAATTTACTCCACCGAATGCTGAAAATATGCAGGACTTTTATCAACGCATCTTCACTAGTCTCGAACAAATGCAACGACAGATGTTGGAAAATGGTTGGCAGCATGCTTTAGTGGTGACGCATGGCGGTGTGATTAAACTTTTAAAATGTATCGCCTTAAATCATTCGCTGGATGATATTTTAAAAATGTCAGCAGAGTTAGGTCAACTCAATTCCTTTACAATACATAAAGATGCTTCAATTCATGTGCTCAAGGAATAACAGCAATGACACCATTTTTTATTGCTTTGCAGTTTTTAACCACATTTCCTATTCAGTTAAAAGAAATGCCGAGCAAACAGCAAAATGGTCAATCTTTACTGTTTTATCCATTGATTGGTTTGATAATTGGTGCAATTTTATTTGCTATCGCCACGGTGCTGCATGCATTGCCGGTGATCTTGCTAAGCAGTTTAATTTTAGTGCTCTGGATCTGGCTGACGGGTGGTTTGCACCTGGATGGTTTGGCTGATACCGCTGATGCCTGGGTCGGTGGTTTTGGCGATAAAGAACGCACTTTAAAGATTATGAAAGACCCGAGTTGCGGGCCGATTGGGGTTTTAAGTTTAATTGTTTTGTGTCTGATTAAATGGTCGGCACTGTATGTATTATTAGAAAAAAAACTCTATTCAGCCCTGTTTTTAGTTCCGATTTTGGGGCGTTTAGCACCACTATTTTTATTTTTGACTACCCAATATGTGCGTGAAAAAGGTTTAGGATCTTCAATTGCAGAATTTATTCCTAAAATAAACGCAGTGATTCTATTCATATTGTGTTTAGTTGCATCTGTATATTTTGCCTGGGTGGGTATTTTAACTGCAATGATATTTCTAGGAACCTTAATTTATTTAAGACACAAATTTATCCAGCGAATTGGTGGAATTACTGGCGATACCGTCGGAGCAAGTATTGAAATTTGTGAGGCGGTTAGTCTTTTAAGTCTGGTGGTATTTAGTTTTTATTTGCCTGTGGTTTGGATTTAAATATTCATATTTCATGAAGCGTGATTCAGTTCTATAGAATCACGCTTCTATTGGCTTCAACTGTATATGATTAAAGGTAAGTCACTACAAATCGAATAATCGCAGGTCCTAACAACACCATAAACACCCCCGAAAGTACCATCGTTAAACAGGCAACCACACCTTCTTCACGATGACGCATAAAGGCTTTACTGGTGCCAAGACCGTGTGCTGAATTGCCTAAAGCTGCCCCTTGCGCAAAGCGTGAATTTAACTTTAATGCAAGCAAGATCATATCGGCCATGGCAACGCCGGCAATACCGGTAATCATGGTAAATAAAATCACCAGTTCCACCGAACCGCCAATATGTGAAGTCAGTTCCATGGCAAATGGTGTGGAAATAGAACGCGCCATTAAACTATAAGTGGTTTCTTGATTAAAGTTGAATAACTTTGCTAAATAAAACGAGCTCATCACACCAGCAATCATACCTACAACAATACCCAAACTAATCGCTAGCACATGTTCTTGAATGACTTTTCGATATTCATAAATAGGTATGGCAAAAGCAATGGTCGCAGGGCCAAGCATCCAGATCAGCCATTTATTTTCAATCATGTAGGTGTCATAAGAGACATTAAAAATGACCATCAGCACAATGATGACAAATGGCACAAAAATTCCCGGAGCTAAAAGCATATAGGGATATTTTTGATGCAATTTTTTACTCAGCACATAACCCATTAACGTAATGATAAAGCAGAGAATAGCAACCAGGTTCATCTTACTCTCCCTGTTTTAGCAGTGGATCAGAATGATGCTTATGCTTATGTTTTTGCTTTAAACGCGCTTCTAGTTTAAAACCAAAATAGACGCTATATGCAGTTGCAAGCATCACACAAATTGTGCCGATAAATACCGCAAGAATGATTTGCCAACCTTGGGTCAAAAACAGATCTTTATATTTAATGATGCCGACGACACAGGGAATAAATAATAAGACCAGTTCTCCCAGAATAAAATCCGAACCTGTTTTGATCCATTGCAACTTAAATAGACCGCTAAGCAAAGCCAATAAAACCAACAACAAACCAATTACACCGGCAGATACAGGTAAATTGAGTGTGTGCTGTATAACTGAAGCGACCCACCAAATGATGACCAGAAAACTCAATTGCAGAATGATTTGAGCAATATGCAGCAGCTTGGGAGAGAGTAAAGAGGTAGACATAATAACAAGAGATAAAAGCTTAGGTGTAGTTTAGATTTGACCGACTATCTATATTATGAATAATAAAAAAAAGATTATGCCTAGATGGAATGTTTTGTGGATATTAAGAGCTTGACTATGTTCGTTAAAATTGTGCAACTGCAAAGTTTCACACGTACAGCGGAAGAAATGTGTGTCACACAGCCCACAATCAGTAAGGCAATTCATGCTTTAGAACAAGAAATTGGCGTGCCTTTATTTTATAAGGGAGAAGAAGGTCGAAAACGCGATGTCGTTTTGACTTATATGGGGGAGCAAATTTACCAGCATGCTTTAGTGATATTGCAAGAGCAACAGCGTATTTTTGAAACAGTGGCTAAAGTACGACATTTGAAACAGGGTAAATTAACCATCGGACTTCCACCCGTAGGATCGGCATTACTTAGCAGCCTAATTGCCAAATTTCACAAGCAATATCCCAATATTGAATTAAGTTTTTTAGAAGTTGGTGCGACGGGTATTGAAGATGCCATTCTGGCAAAAAAAGTAGATGTCGGGATTTTACTGGGGCATTTAAAACCGATTTTAAGTGGCATTCCGATTATTGATTCGCCTTTATGTTTACTTTCACGTAAAGATACGCAATGGAAAAATAGAGCAAAAGTTTCTTTAATTGAACTGAAAGAAGAGTCATTTCTACTGTATGCCGATACCTTTAGTTTAAATAATATGATTATACAAGCAGCCCACTATGTCGGATTTGAACCCAAGGTGGTGTGCAAAAGTAGTCAATGGGACTTTATTGCCAAAATGGTGGAATCGGATGTTGGAATCGCATTGCTACCAAAAACCTATTGTGAACAACTGGATCAAGAAAAATATAACGTCAGTATATTGGAAAATCCTAATATCAACTGGACCTTGAGTATGGCCTGGAATAATACGGTTGCAATGAATCCTGCGACCCGAGCGTGGCTAAAAATTATTGAAGAAAATCAGGATGAAATTCATTTTTAATCATTCAATCACCCATAAAATAAGGGGTTCTATGTGGAATGATGAATTTAAACTGATCATTTTAAAAAGCTGAATATAATAAATTTTTTGTTTTGGAATTTTGTGGATTCCGATTACAAGCCTTTCAATATCGAGATGAATGCAGTAACTTTTCTGGGTTAAACTTTT
Organism: Acinetobacter sp. TSRC1-2; assembly: GCF_049895885.1. Classification (NCBI taxonomy): domain Bacteria; kingdom Pseudomonadati; phylum Pseudomonadota; class Gammaproteobacteria; order Moraxellales; family Moraxellaceae; genus Acinetobacter; species Acinetobacter sp. TSRC1-2. The sequence goes on along the minus strand of NZ_JAFCTF010000005.1, from coordinate 142,699 downwards.
TGTTGATGATTTTTCTTTATGAAATGGGATGATATTGGAGATCAACCGTGTTCAATTGCCAGAACCTTATCGGTTATTGGTGATCGTTGGACATTACTGATTTTAAGGAATGCCTTTTTGGGTACACGCCGTTTTGAATCCTTTCAACAAAATTTAGGGGTAACCCGTCATGTGCTGTCCGACCGTCTAAAACGTTTGGTTGAAAATGATATTTTAGTCAAAACCCCTTACGTGCAACGACAAGAGCGTTATGAATATCATTTGACTGAAAAGGGTTTGGCGCTTTATCCAATTTTAATGTCGATGGCCAATTGGGCAGATGAATGGATGAATAAGGGCTTCGGAAAGCCAATGCAATATACCCATAAAAGCTGTGGTCATAAAATCACACCACGACTGGTGTGTTCCGAATGCAATGGAACCCTTCATGCCAAACAAGTTAAACCCGAATTGACCCAAGATTATTTTAATTATTTAGAACAGCATAAAATACAGTCTTAAATCTGAATCAATCATCTTTATAGACAATTCGGTGGTTTCGGAATGCCTGCCAAACGGCTTAAATGACGTGCCACCAAACCGGTATTAAATTTGTCTTGTAACACTGCATTATTAATGTCGGAACTGACTGTTTTCATCAGAAATTTAATTAGTGGGCGCGTCGCAGGTGAATGACCAAACTGTTGATAGAACTGACGTACTGCATGCAAGACTTCAAAATGCCATGCTGTAAGTTCTAAACTTAAAGTGTTTGCCAATTCTTGCGCAACTGTTTCATTCCAAATGGTGTAATCGACTAAGTGACCATCTTGATCGAGTTCTAAATTCATCATTAATCTCAAATTAGTTCAAACGAATACAGCGAGTATGATTCAAGCAGATGTCTGCAAATTCGGCATACGAAATAATCTGCATATTCTCTGTTTTTTGTCCCGCTAAAATTTCCGCATCGTTCTCTAATACATAAACACAATTCACTTGTTGCAAGAAAGGCTGTTGAAACTGCAATACAGATTCACCCATTAAAATAACGGTATCTTCAGGGCTGTACAGTTGTTCTAGTTTTGCCAGTACGGATGGCGTAGCTGAAAAATTACTTTGCACTAAATATAAGCTTTTATTCGACATGATCATTTCACTCTTCATCTTTACCAGTACAGCACAAAATCAAAACTTTGAATAAACTCACTATTCAGTTCAACAAATTCAATATCCTGCTGAGTTTGAACAACAAAGTGAGAATTCTGACTTTTCTTTTCGACCAAGACAGGAGTGAGATCGTAAAACTCAAAGCTATCGACCATATTGGATGCAATTTTAAAGGCATGTTTAAGCTGTTCAAATTGCAGTTCTGAATTGAGTAAACTTAAGCCTGCATCTTGTAGCAAGACTTTGACTTCACAGCCAAAAGTCGCCAATACCATCGTGGCAGACAAGCTTTCATGCACTTGTAAATTGGCAAGATTGGCTTGAGTTAAAATAATGAGTACAGATTTCACACAATTTACCTTTTAAAAGCAACAAATTCCTGAAAATAACGCCTTAGAATTGAATCAGACGTTGTGCTGATTGGACGGCATCGGCAAGTTCACCAAGTCCAACCAATTCAAAGCCTTGTGCAAGATTATGTTGACTAATTTGATGTCGTTTCGCATTTTCCAGATCGGTAATACCACGTGCCAAGGCAGCACTCACACAAACGGGTAAGCGAATGGCTAACTTTTGCCATTCTTCAGTCAAATGGCGTTGATCATCAGGAGCCCACTGCAAAGCATTCGCAACAGAAACACCGTCCTGATAAAAAAACACGCGAAATGCTTGATTCTTAGCATGTAAGGCCTGTGTCAGACCTAGCGCATGCCAGGCATAGATCGAGGTTGGAGCAGAGGTAATTAGTAATAAGGTACTCATCGAAATTCACTTGAGGAATGCCCAATCCAATGTTGATGCATCCAAACTTCATAAGAAAAAGGTAGTATACAATGATTTTAGTGACTGGTGGTTTAGGCTTTATAGGTTCACATATTGCTTTAAGCCTCATGGCGCATGGGCAAGAAGTCATTATTGTTGATAATTTATCCAATGCAAGTTTACAAACCTTAGAACGTCTCGAATTTATTTCCGGCATGTATGTGCCATTTATCAAAATTGATATTCGTAATACACCGGCTTTAAATAAAGTTTTTGAACAATATTCTGTAGAAGCGGTCATTCATGCCGCAGGCTTTAAATCAATTGAGGAATCGGCACTTAAACCGCTGGAATACTATAACGATAATGTTAGCTGCATTATGAGTTTGCTGCGTGCCATGCAGCGCACAGGAGTCCGAACCTTAATCCATTTATCCAGTTTGGCCGTATATGGGCAGTCGAGTTCAACCCTGTCTGAAGATATGCCTTTTAACTATGCTTATCCGAACCCTTATGTAAAGTCGCAACAAATGGTGGAAGAAATCATACGCGATACCGCACTGACCGACAGGGAATGGAAAATTGCAATCTTGAGATTGAGTAATATTGCAGGCGCCTTTGAACATGCTGTGTTAGGAGAGTTTGTTGCACCTTTGCCTAAAAATATTATTCCCTTGGCATTGCAAGCTGCCGCCAAACAACGAGACTATATTGAGTTACGTCAGCAAGCTCACACCTTAGACCGTACCGTCGAACGCAGCTTTCTACATGTGTTGGATTGCTGTGATGCCATTATAGCGACTTTGCAATGGCTCAGAATTCAACCCTATACCTGTGATGCTTTTAATATTGCAGGGCAGAATATGTCCATTCGTGCTTTACTGAACGAAGTCGCCAAAGTCACCCAGAGCGAAATTAAAACGATAGATGCACCATTTTATACTTATGCTGAATTAGACCAGATTGGGGCAACCACAGGCAAAGCGCATGAAATTTTGAAATGGCAGCCTAAACGCACAATTACCCAAATCATAGAAGATTCATGGCGGTTTTATCAGCAAACACTAAAAGGACATTAAAAAATTGTATGTAAATAATAATCATTTACAATTATAAAGCATTTGATTAAGATCATTAAATGTGTCAAAACAGATGAATTGGCTAAAGTTATATAACTAGATTGAAATGAGGTTGAGGATGCAAACACGTATTGAACACGACACTATGGGCGATGTTGAAGTTCCGAGTGAAGCAATGTGGGGTGCGCAAACACAGCGGAGTTTGCAAAACTTTAAAATTGGGCAAGAACGCTTACCACGACCAATGATTCGTGCGATGGGTTTGGTAAAAAAAGCAGCAGCGATGACCAATGCCGAGCTAGATCAAATTCCTCATGAGTTGTCGCATTATATTGTGAATGCAGCGGAAGAAGTGATTGCTGGAAAATGGGATGCACAGTTTCCATTGGTGGTGTGGCAAACAGGTTCGGGTACGCAAAGTAACATGAACTGTAATGAAGTGATTGCTAATATTGCCAATCAGAAACTGGGCAATCCTTTAGGTTCGCAAAAGCCAGTACATCCGAATGATCATGTGAACCGTGCGCAATCGACCAATGATTCTTTCCCGACTGCCATTCATGTTGCAGCGAGCCTGCAAATGAACGAATTGCTCATTCCAGCAGTACAACGTTTACGCGATACATTAGACGAAAAATCGAAGGAATTTTCAGATATTGTTAAAATTGGACGCACACATTTACAGGATGCAACCCCGTTAACTTTGGGGCAAGAATTTAGTGGCTATGTATCACAGCTCGACCACGGATTGAAACGTTTAGATCAGGCACTTGAAGGGTTGTATGAGCTACCTTTAGGAGGAACTGCTGTCGGGACTGGCTTAAATGCACATCCTGATTATGCAGTAAAAGCCGCGGCACAATTGGCGACATTAACCGATTTGCCATTTGTCACTGCACCAAATAAGTTTGAAGCTCTAGCCGGGCGTGATGCTGCGGTATTTGCGTCGGGTGCTTTAAAAACTTTAGCCGCAAGTCTAAATAAAATTGCCAATGATATTCGCTGGTTAGCCAGTGGACCACGCTGCGGTTTTGGTGAAATTCGTATTCCAGAAAATGAACCTGGTTCAAGCATTATGCCAGGCAAGGTTAATCCAACCCAGAGTGAAGCCATGACCATGGTAGTTGCACAAGTACTGGGTAATGATACGACCATTAATGTTGCAGGGGCTTCGGGTAACTTTGAGTTAAATGTCTTTATGCCCGTGATTGCATTTAACCTGTTGCAATCGATTCAATTACTGGGTGATGCATGTAATAGTTTCAATGATCATTGTGCCGTCGGAATTGAACCAAACCGTGAAAAAATTGATTATTTCCTCCATAATTCACTCATGTTAGTTACGGCTTTAAACCCTGTGATTGGTTATGAAAATGCTGCCAAAGTGGCAAAAACAGCTTATAAAGAAGGCAAGACCTTAAAACAGGTTGCGGTTGAATTGAACCTGGTGACAGCAGAACAGTTTGATGCCGTGGTGATCCCTGAAAATATGGTTTCGGCTAACGTGAAATAAGTAACTAAAGGCTTGAACACTGATCTATTGATCATCAGTGGTTTTTATCTGCTGCATATATGCGTACAATATAGCTAGAAATTAACTGCTGATGATTGATTATGCTTGATGTTTATTTAACAGATGTTCAGAAAAAGGTGCAATTTAAGGATTATCCTGGTGAGCATCCTGTTAAATTTATTTTGAATTTTAAAAAGATTTTTCCGAGTGTGATGGAACTGCTTCTTCCTGTGCTTCCTAACGACGAAAATTTGGATAAAATGACCTGGGAATCGACCACAAAAGATTTTGAGTTGTTCAAATTATTGTTAAGTGGCTGGGGCGTGATTGAATTACGTCTAAATGCGATTACTCAATATAAAAATAAGAACTATGCAGATCAATTGATAAAAGCCGCGCAACAAAAACGTAGAGAATTTGCCAAGGCCAATAAGATGCTGAAAACAGTTGAACTGGATTATTTATTTATGCACGAAATTCATGCATTGATTGATGCTGAACTGGTTGAAATTGGTGAGAAATTTTATTTGCCAACTTTACGTGATATCTGGAAGCATAAAGTATCGCAAAGTGTATTGCATGCTAAATTCTAAAATAGAATGAAATAGTGTAAAAATCCTCCAAATATTGGGGGATTTTTTATGGCCGCGTCGTTTATAAAAGGTCTGGCTGAATTCTAGGCAAGATTCTATATAAAAAATTAAAGATTTAATTATCAATAAAATGTACTAGATATTGGAATTATTATTGCATATGGTAGGGCAGTAACAAATTTGCGTCTTCATTGTTATGAAATTTAATATTTCACATTTTCTTAACAGTTTAAGCGGATTGTTTCAAATCTTCCCGAGGAAATATCAAAGGATTTCAGTAAATGTCGAATCAGTTTTTAGATTTAATTAATAAACGCCGTACCATTTATGCAGTGGGTAAAAATGTAGAACAAAGTCCAGAATACTTAACTGAATTGATTCAACATGCAATTAAGCAAAGTCCATCATCTTTTAACTCGCAATCTTCACGTGCCGTAATTTTATTTAATGATGAGCATGAAAAGTTTTGGGGATTTGTGAAAGAAAAACTCAAGTCTTATGCGAAAGATGAAGACGCTGCTGCAAAAACCGGAGCTAAAATGGATAGCTTTGCTGCCGGTGTAGGTACCGTTCTATTTTTTGAAGATATGGACGTGATTCAAGGCTTGCAAGAGCAGTTCCCATCTTATGCCGATAACTTCCCGGTTTGGGCAGAGCATTCTACAGCCATTGCACAATTCGCGACTTGGACTGCCTTACATACGGATGGTTTAGGTGCATCTCTTCAGCATTACAACCCAATTGTAGATGAGCAAGTACATGCTGAATGGAATATTTCTGCAAGCTGGAAACTTCGTGCACAGCTCGTGTTTGGTTCAGTAGAAGGTGAAGCCAAAGACAAAGCTTATATGGATGATGCAGTGCGTTTTAAAGTTTTTAAATAATTGTTGATTTTACAAGAAAGAAAATAAAAAGGGAGGTCAATATGACCTCTCTTTTTTTGAATCTGCCTTTATAAAGGAGACTTTCTATCAGCGCTATTTTTAGATGTTTGTTTTTAAGCTGAGATGCATCGGCGTTTGCTTGCCTTGCGACCATGCAATAGATAGTAAACTACAATACAGACTAAAACACACATTGCGCTGTAGAAATACAGTTGTGAATAATCAATATAATCCAGTGCGTGACCAATGAAATAAGGACCAAAACCTAATCCTGCATCGAGAAAAATAAAGAAGGTTGAGGTCGCAAAACCCATTCGCTCAATACTGGCACTTTTTACCGCAACAGTTTGGCAAACAGATTGAATATTGCCATAACCAAAACCCAGTAAGCCTGCACAAACCAGAAGCATAAACGAACTTTGTACCTGACTTAATAAAATCATGGCAATTGCCATAATAATAAAAGCAGGATACATAATGATATTTTCACCCTTACGATCCAGCAATGGACCGGTAAACGGACGCGATATCAAGATTGCAATGGCATACATCAAGAAGAAAAAGGAGGCGGTTTCAACCAGATCAATTTCTTTGGCATAAAAGTTGATAAAGGACAACACACCTGAATAGCAAACAGATGCCAATAGCATAACAAAAGAAATTGGCAGTGCTTTGTATTCAATAAATTGGGAAATCCAGCTGGGTTTTTCAGCGGGCACAGAAATATCAAGCAGGTTGTTCTGTTGCGCAAGATTAGGTACTTGAATCAGCAGAGCCACTACAAGACAACTCACTGCGACAATGCTTGAAACAATAAAAATGGAATCATAACCAATGTGCAGCATCATCCAGATGGCGAGGAAAGGACCAATCGCCGTTCCCAAAGTACTGCTCATGCTATAGTAACCAATGCCTTCACCGCGACGAGTTGGCGGCAATATTTGCGCAATAATGGTGCCTAAAACAGTGGAGACCATACCCATCATAAAACCATGCATAAATCGAACAAGCAAGAGCATGCCGACATCAAACTTCATAAAATAGAAGCCGGAAAAGATCAGGAAGCCGGTTAAACCGACAATCAGTGTAGTTTTACCTCCAAAGCGTTCCAGAAATTTGCCTACAAACAAACGGCCAATTAGCGTACCGACAATAAATAAACCCGAGACTAGACCTGCTTGTGCCGTGGTTGCACCGAGTTCAGCTACGGCATAACCGACAATCACCACCACAAGCAGATAAAAGGTCAATACCAGTTGAAAGTTAATAGCGCTGACAAGAATAAAATTTCTTGACCATAAGGGGGCATTTTCATTCATGGCCGTATACCTGATTTAAGATCTTGCAGATGGTCCATAAGTGTATGAAGGGTAGTCAGGGTAATTTTTTGCATATCTTGATCTAGTGGCAATAGCAGTTGCTGTTCAAACACATCCATTTTTTCAGAGCAAATTTGAAAAAGTTGTCTACCTTTTTGACTCAGGATCAGTTTCTTTTGCCGTTTATCTTCAGTATCGACTTGTTCAAGCACTTCTAGTTGCATCAGTGCATGAATACGTTTTGCAATGGACGGCTTGGAGACATTTAGATACTCCGCAATGTCGATAGAGGTGCAGCCTTGTTTTAACTGAATCACATACAGCACTTGCCACAAGGAATAATTCAATTGATGGGGCAATAAAATGGTATTGATTTCATCACTCATGAGACGCGCGCAGCGTAATAATGAAGCTCGAAATTTAAGTTGAGGTGACATTATAGTTAGCCAGGGTAACTAAATTAATTCAACTTTACGCCTCTTTATAAGATTGTTCAAGTATTAGGCAGGTTGAAAGTAGGTTTTCTAGACAAAAAAAGACCAATGACTTAAATAGATTCAGACCACTTTGAAAATACTTTTTTATAAACTAGAAAGGGAGATAGAAGTTGAAGTGAAGTGTATGGAATTTAAATCCTACCTTTAAATGCTTCTAATGAATCGCCAAGCGAACATAGTTTGAGATTGAATTTTGCTTCTACGTAGTGGGTTGCTGCTTGCTTTTGCAATTGTGCTTTTACAGATTGCTGTATATTTACAGCCATTGCTACCGGAAAAATATCATATTAATCCGGTCTGTCAGTTAATGACCCATCATTTAATTGCACCTTCATCTGATCAGGTCGATACTTCTAAACCAGTTCGTGAAACAAAACATCATTTAGAATTTTTACGTCATTATTTTTCTTATCAGCATGAACCTATACATCATGCACATAATCATCAATGTCAATATTGCAAAGTATATTCCGACCTGGTTTTGTACCCTGATTCTGCTATTAAAACAGTGATAGACCGGATACAGGTACGTTTTTTGGTATTTGTACAGCGCTTTAAACACGTTTATTTTGAGCTACAACGGCTGTTTTTAATACTGCAGGGTCGAGCTCCACCTTTATCTCTATAAAAAATTGGATGCCATGTTTTAGACATGAAACTAATAAACCATTTTTATAGAGATTCCCATGAATATTTATTTCTTTCCTTCGTATATGAGGAAAAAGACAGCCTGTGCCCAAATTTTAAGTCCTTTAAATAATGCTGAAATAATAAATCAACATACTTTGCTGAAGTTTCGAGCGTATGCTGAAACAGGTCAAAACAACAAAATAACGCGATTGTGTATCTGCGTGTTCACTCACCATATCAACGAATTAAAAAAGGTGATGTTATGAATCTAGGATTAACCGCACTTGAACTGGCACGAATTCAATTTGCGTTCACCGTATCGTTTCATATTATTTTTCCTGCAATTTCTATTGGTCTTGCAAGCTTCCTTGCTGTTTTAGAATGGCGCTGGCTCAGAACCCAAAATCCGGTATATCAAGACCTGTTTAAGTTTTGGGTCAAAATCTTTGCCATCGCCTTTGGTATGGGTGTGGTTTCAGGCGTGGTCATGAGTTACCAGTTCGGAACCAACTGGAGTGAATTTTCACGTGTCTCAGGCAGTGTTACAGGACCGCTTTTAGCCTATGAGGTACTGAGTGCCTTTTTCCTGGAAGCCGGATTTCTGGGCATTATGCTGTTTGGCTGGGGGCGTGTGGGTCCTCGGGCACATTTCTTTGCCACCGTCATGGTGGCAGTGGGAACCTGTATTTCCATGTTCTGGATTTTATCGTCAAATAGCTGGATGCAGACCCCACAAGGTTTTAGCATTGAAAATGGCATTATCGTTCCACAAGACTGGCTGGCGATAGTTTTTAATCCCTCTTTTCCATACCGTCTGGCGCATATGGCAATGGCTGCATTCTTGGTGTCAGCCTTGCTGGTTGCCAGCACAGCAGCATGGCATTTAATCAAAGGTCGCCGTGATGCGTTGGTAAAAACGTCATTTTCCATGGCCTTATGGATGATTTTGGCGCTTACACCCTTACAGGTTCTGATTGGAGATCTGCATGGCATTAATACCTTAAAGTACCAGCCCGCAAAAATCGCTGCGATAGAAGGGCACTGGGAAACCAATCATAATGAAGGCATGCCTTTGTATTTATTTGGTATTCCAGATATGCAGGCAGAACAAACCAAATATGCAATAGGTATTCCAAATGTGGGAAGCCTGATTTTAACCCACTCCATGGAGGGTAAAGTTCAGGGCTTGAAAGAATTTGCACCTGAAGATCGGCCAAATTCTACCATTGTGTTTTGGAGCTTCCGGATCATGGTTGGTCTGGGCGTGTTGATGCTGTTATTAGCGTTAATCGGTTTATGGCTCAGGAAAACTGGCCGGTTCTATGAAAGTCCATGGTTTCACCGTTTTGCACTGATTATGGGACCCTCCGGCTTTATCGCAATGTTGGCTGGCTGGTTTACTACAGAGGTGGGACGTCAACCTTGGGTCGTTTATGGTGTCATGCGGACTAAAGATGCCTTATCCCCGGTATCTGCAGAACAAGTCGGATTAACCCTGATTATTTTTGTAGTGGTGTATTGCGTGGTCTTTGGTATTGGCATTTATTACATGTTACGAATCATGCATAAAGGTCCAGAATTTGTCCATTCAATACCACATAGCGAAGAAAAAGTTATTCAAGCCTCGCATCGTCCATTGGGCAGTACCGATGAAGAGCTGGATGGTCCGTCTCTCGACAATCACCAGGAGAATGACAAATGATTGATTTATCTTTTATCTGGATTGTAATTATTGCTGTTGGCGTACTGATTTATGTGGTCCTGGATGGTTTTGACTTAGGCATTGGTATCTTATTTCCTTTCTTTAAAGGGCAACAAGAACGTGATGTGATGATGAATACTGTTGCTCCAGTATGGGATGGCAATGAAACCTGGATGGTATTGGGAGGGGCAGGGTTATTTGCTGCATTTCCCCTGGTTTATTCAACGGTACTTTCTGCACTGTATTTGCCTATTATTCTGATGGTGGTGGCGCTTATTTTCCGCGGAGTAGCTTTCGAATTCCGTTTTAAATCCAGACGTAACCGACATCTTTGGGATATGGCCTTTATTGGCGGCTCCATTTTAACCGGATTTTTACAGGGCATTATTCTGGGTGCGTATATTCAAGGGATTAAAACCACCAATGGAATATATACCGGTGGTGGTTTGGACTGGTTAACGCCATTTTCAATCTTCACAGGTATAGGTGTAGTGGTGCTTTATGCCACCTTGGGCTGTGGCTGGCTCATCTTTAAAACAGAAGCCGACTTGCAAAGTCGAATATACCAAATCATGCCGAAGATGATTATTGCCTTATTCATTATTTTTGGTTGCGTTAGTATTTATACGCCTTTAGCTCATCCTGAAATTGCTGAACGCTGGTTCAGTCAACCGCAACTAACCTATTTTAGTCCTGTCCCGATTCTGGTTTTAGTGTTTACCTTTCTGGCTTTACGCGCCTGTAAACAGCGCAAAGAACTTAGTCCGTTTATCTATACTCTAGCTTTGGTAATTTTGGCTTATACCGGCTTTCTTATTAGTTTGTGGCCTTATATCATCCCGCCATCCGTTACCATCTGGGAGGCAGCCGCTCCAGAAAGTAGTCAGTTATTTACCTTAATTGGTGCGCTACTGCTGATTCCAATTATTCTGATGTATACAGCATTATCCTATTGGGTATTCCGCGATAAAGTCCGGATTGGTGATAAAGGCTATCATTAAGGAGTAAATATGAAACTCTCACAAACCCAGTGGTTTATTGTTTTGTGGCTTGGTGGATTTTTCACTTTGGCTCTGGTAGCTGGTGCATTCAGGCTCTTGATTCAATTGGCCTATATCTAATCAACAACTTAAAGTTATTTTAAAAAGTGGTTTGCTAAAAACAGACCACTTTTTGCCTGTATAGCAGACCACTTTATCCTGATTTAAGTTCTATATTATGTTTATTCATTTTATAGCGCGTATTGTCCGAGGCGATCATGCTGCGAAGCCTAAACTTCCAATTTATTTTAGATTTTTTCGAAGTGAATCAAATTGGTTCAGAAAAAATTTTGCAAAGACTGGAAATCCAATCCATTGACGAATTTGATGTGATTCTTCAGCAAAGCCTAGCTGTCCGATCACGCAGCAATCAATCATCCCATAATTACATCATTCAAAGCTCGACTTTGAAAAATAGCCTAAGCTATTTATTTACACCTTTTATTTACGCCGTCCTGAATCAAAATACGATTTATATCGCACCCAGACAGAATATTGTTGAACAGGTCTATGCCCATTATTTTCGTCTTGATGCGTTAGAACTGAAAAATCAGCAATCTATTACTGAAATGAATCTATGTCTGGATTTGGTGCCAACAGAATTTAATGCGGCTGAATTTAGAATGTATGCTTTAGCCAAAGCCTTACTTGATCCTGCTTGTCAGCAGATGACTATAGTCGGGCAGAGTGGACTGGATTCTGCTGCCAAACAAAAGTTAGCAAGTCTATTCCAGGTTCAGATTGATGAGATATTACCGGAGCAAAAACAGTTTAATTTGACAGAAATTGATTTTAAAAAACTATTCTGGAAAAGAAAGACTCCCGAATTAGCACGAGTTTGTCAAGACATCGCAAATGAAAATGCACCTTTGGTCAGTCGTCAGTTTCACATGAAATTAAACGATGCAGCGCATTTGATTGACGATTTGATGTACAGCGAACATCTTTTTGAAAAATTATCTGTTTTTGGTGAATTTACCGAAACCATCTTTAAAAACAATCTTGAATCAAAATTGAGGTATGCTCATGAACGAAGCTAAAAAAACTTTTCCCATATTCAGTGGTGGGAATTAGTTTGCTGTTAGGCTGCATGTTCCTTGGATTTTTTTTCCCTGGCAGTGACCAATGAGCCAGAGTATATGCCTTCACATCAGAAGAAGCTGGCTGAAGCAGCAAAGGGACAAGCTCAAAAGATAATTCACTCTTGATATTAAATTTTTTTGAAGATAATGCCTTGTTTCGATAAGGTATTTTTAATTGTTGTCTAAATAATTTGGATGCGTGCAGGTTGTGAAATGAAACAAAATGAATTTATCCAGTTATTAAATCAAAATCTTGCCCAGAATAATGAAAATAAGTTAAGAACCAAAATATATTTAGCCATTAAAGAAACCTTGCCACAATTACATCTGCAGTCTAATTTTAAATGCCCATCCACACGATTTTTATCCGAACACTTAGGTGTATCACGTGACACCATTGAAAAAGTTTATGCCCAATTAGAACAAGAAGGGATATTTGAGCGAATCAAAGGGAAAGGCACTTTTATTAAAGCGCAAGTAAAAGTAGAACAGCTACCATCTGAAACGGTTGAATATCGACTTCCAGAAAATACCGAACAATTAGAGAATTTATTCTTTGATCAAAACCTGAATTTTTTTGCTGACGGTATGCCCGAAATACGCAATTTCCCATTTAAAAAATGGTACGAAATAGAAAAAAATGCGTTAAGCCAGTATGGTTTAAATATCTTCTTAAAAGATAATGCTGCTGGTGATGATTTATTATGTCAGCAAATTGCCCAACACATTAATTTGAATCGTAATGCCCAAATATCTGCAGAACAAGTGCTTATTGTGAATAGTACCCAGCAAGCCTTATATCTATGTGGACGAGTATTATTTAATCCGAATGATAAAATTATTATGGAGAATCCATATTATTCCAATGCCTATCAACTTTTTAAGCATATGAATTTGGATTTAAAATGTATTGGCCTAGATCATGAAGGTTTAAAAATACAGGACTGTCTGGATATTCATGATGCAAAAGCAATTTACGTCACGCCAGCGAACCAATATCCAAGTGGCATTCAAATGAGTGCAACACGAAAAAAGCAAATTATTGAATACGCAGAAAAAAATAATAGTTATATTCTTGAAGATGATTATGATGCACTGTTATTAAATAAAACGGGAAATACTGCCATTTTAGGTTTAGATCCTTATCAACGGACGATTTATCTTGGCTCTTTCAGTAAATATATTTTACCCAGTTTACGACTCTCTTATTTGATTTTGCCAAAAGCCTTAATTGAGCCTTTTAAGCGTTATCGCAATTATATTGATGGCAGTGCGCCGTCCCAATATTTTCAGGTTTTGCTTGGAAATTTTATGCAACGCGGCTATTACGCTGAATATTTAAGACAAATGCAGCAACTCTATCTAAAACGTTATCAAACTTTTATGACGAGTTTTGAATGCTATTTATCTGAATTTTGCTTTGTAAAAGAGCAGCACCCTGTTATGCAAGTCGCATGTTATTTTAAGTCCGAGATTCCGCATACACTTGAACAAGCTTTGGTAAATGGTGCAGAGCTACATAATATTGCCATTACCCGTCTAAGCCAATTTTATGAATATGATAATGAATATGGTTTTGTACTGGGGTTTAGTTCACTTAACGACACTGAAATTAAATTATGTATGAAACAATTACGCCAGCTCATACAAAATGAATTGGCGCGTCTAGCATAAGTATTTATTTTAATATTGAGATGCATTTAAATTTTAAAAATTAGCTTTAAATGCACCTATCTTAATATTCGAATTTATAAAAATATTATTTGCCCTGTTTACGATAAACACTCGGGCGTACAGGACGGGAACTTTTCCATAAACCCTTTTTTTGTTTTTTTGCTTTATTTTGCAAATCCAACATATAGCGTAAATGAGTTTTATCCTTGATATATTCTTCATATACCCATGCAGCACCGCGTTTAACAATCTCTTCATTAATATTCTTGCGATAGCGATATACCACACCGACACAGCGTCCATAACGGTCGATATCGGTAATTTTTACCCGAACCATTTTATTTTTTACCATGCTTTGGACCAAGCGCTGGGATTCCTTGCCATAGCTTTGACTAGATTCAGGTGCATCCACATAAGCAAAGCGTAATTTGGTTTCAGAACGTCTTATATTGAAACGGTAGCAGGTAAGGGTATCGCCGTCGCTCACTGCATTGACACGACACCAGTATTTTTTGCCTTTCTTAAACGGCTGAAATAAATCCTTTAAATAAATGGTGATTTTATGCAGCAAATAATAGGAAAAACATAAGGCTAATAGTCCCAGCACAATTTGCCAGGTAGGGGAGAGATGCAACAAAGTTATAATCCAAATCCTTAAAAATTAGCTATATATAGACACAGCTAGGAGATGGATCATTGTAGGTGAAAGCCAGAGTCTGTACGGCTTAAAAGCTAAACAGTCAGTGTTTCATTTTGTACTATAAAAAATAGCCTAAGCGAAAATTTTAGAAATTTCACTTCGTAAAAATTTATGTCGCGAATTTAATTCACGATCCTTATGCCAATACATCCCCATAACAAGATTAGGCAATTCAACTGGAACATCAAAAACATTCAAACCCTCTGCCAATTGTAAATGAACCAATATATGTTTAGGAATGGTAAGAATAGCTTGAGATTGTTGACTTAAAATCTGTAGGGCAGTTGAATAATGTTGACAACGTAAAAAAATATGACGGGAAAGTTGTTTTCGATTCAAATAAATATCTTCAACCAAAACCCCAGTTCGTCGTGATGAAACACCAATATGCGGTGAGTCCAGATAAATTTCTTCGGTCATGCTTTGCTGTTGAGTACACACCATAAATTGGTCTTGCAGCAGTTTTTCAAATTGAATTTTTCCCCCAAAGTTTTGTTCTAAATCAATCACAAAATCTATTTGCTGAGTAGCAAGATCGGTAACCACATTTTTACGGTCTAGCTTAATACTGGAAAACTGAATGGCTAAATTAAGTTGATGAAAATGCTCGACCAATTTAGGAAAAATAATAGGCTCAATTTCATCATGCACTGCAATTTTCAAAGTTTGAACCATGCTCGAATCAAAATTTTGTTTTTGTATTGAAATAACTTGAATTGCAATCAAGGCATTTTTAATCACAGGATAAATTTGTTCAGCAAACGGTGTAGGTAACATTTTACTGCCTGCACGTACAAATAAATCGTCCTGCAAATGCTGCCTTAGCCGTTGTAAGGCATGACTGGCCGCAGATTGGCTGATACATAAAATTTGTGCAGCTTTAGAAATACTTTTTTGCTCATAAATCGCAATAAAAAGTGGATATAAATTAATATCAATACGGTGGAAAATTGCCATATCAACAGTACTACCAATCGCACTTTTATTATGAATACTGTTCATAGTCTTCTATTGAATTAAATCATTTTATTCATAATAGTTTTCAAGCTAAGGTGTTGTAAAGAGCAGTGATGACAATATTTAGAGGGAAGTTACCATGTTTGAATTATCAGCACGTGCACAAGATTTTATAGAACGCACCAAAGCTTTTATCAAAAATGAAATTGAACCTGTTGAAACAGAGTTTTGGAATGATGTTCATGAATTAAATCAGGGCAGTGACTGGACAACATGGCAATGGCCCGCGCAAATCGAAGTCCTAAAAAGTAAAGCCAAAGCAGCGGGGCTTTGGAACATGTTTCTGCCTGATCCTGTATTAGGACAAGGTTTATCTGTACAGGAATATGCTCATATTGCTGAACTGACAGGACGCAGTTTAATTGCACCCACCGTATTTAACTGTAATGCACCTGATAGTGGCAACATGGAAATGTTATGGCGTTATGGTAATGAGCAGCAAAAACAGCAATGGTTAATGCCATTACTTGAAGGGAAAATACGTTCTGTATTTTGTATGACTGAACCAAATGTAGCTTCTAGTGATGCAACCAATATGCAGGCCACGGCGGTCATTGAGAATGATGAAGTTATTTTGAATGGTCGTAAATGGTGGTCGTCAGGTTTAGGCGATCCCAATGCAAAAATCATCATTTTTATGGCACATACACCAAATGAAAACAAAGACCGACATCATCAACACTCTATGGTTTTAGTGCCTATTGATAATCCAGGTGTGAAAATTGAACGCATGTTGCCGGTGTTTGGTGATTATGATGCACCCCATGGTCACGGCGAGATCAGTTTCAATAATGTTCGTGTCCCAATTGCCAACTTTATTGGGGGTGCTGGGCAAGGTTTTGAAATTGCTCAAGGTCGTTTAGGCCCAGGTCGAATTCATCATTGCATGCGTTGTATTGGGGCTGCGGAAAAATCATTAGAGTTAATGATTGATCGTGGCATGAGTCGAACTGCTTTTGGTAAAGAAATTTTAAAATTAGGCGGTAACTTGGAACGCGTTGCTGATGCCCGAGTTGCCATTGATCAAGCCCGACTTTTAACATTGTATGCCGCTTATAAAATGGATACTTTAGGCAATATGGCTGCTTTGACTGAAATTTCTGCGATTAAAGTGGTTGCGCCAAGTGTGCTGGAAAAAGTGGTGGATATGGCAATTCAAATTCACGGCGGTGCAGGGGTTTCACGTGATACGCCACTGACAGGTTTCTTTGCCCAAGCACGTAGCCTACGTTTGGCCGATGGTCCAGATGAAGTGCATAAAGGCATGATTGCCAAACTTGAACTGGCAAAACATGGTTATGGTTCAGGTCGTAAATAAGATTTAAAAAATAGCCTGTAGATGAGACTTCTTACAACTTCATGCAAATTTTCCTATCAATGGAAAATGAAAAAGGTGTAAATAAGGAGAGTAAGAAGTCTTCTGAAATTGATGATTTAGGGAAATAATCATGTCAGTGATTGATGTCGGTGGAAATGTCCGTGAAGGTGAAGAACTGGACGTGGTCGCTGTAGGAAATTGGCTTAAACAACAAGGTATTGATCTACATGGTCAGGCAGCTGTCACCCAATATTCAGGGGGTGCATCAAACTGGACTTACCGTTTGAAATATGACAATGCCGATTTGATTTTGCGTCGTCCACCTAAAGGCACCAAAGCCAAATCGGCCCATGACATGGCACGTGAATATCATGTGCAGCATCATCTTTCACCTTTCTATTCTGTACTGCCGGAAATGGTTGCGTTGTGTCAGGATGAATCGGTGATTGGTTGTGACTTTTATGTGATGAAACGTATTAAAGGCATTATCCCACGGGCAAAATTACCACCTGAATTAGAGTTTGGTGAAGCTGAAATAAATAAACTTTGTGTCAATGTGATTGATAAATTAATTGAATTGCATCAAGTACCATATCAAGGCACTGAACTTGAAAAACTAGGTAAGGGCGACGGTTATTGTCGTCGTCAGGTTGAAGGCTGGGATGCGCGGTTTGAGAAAGCACATACCCTCAACGTCCCTTCATTCAAGTTTGTGCGTAAATGGTTATTGGAAAATATTCCTGACGATACCAATACCTGCATTATTCATAATGACTGGCGTTTTGATAATGTGATTTTAGATCCGAACAATCCCACTGAAGTGATTGGCGTGTTGGACTGGGAAATGGCGACTTTGGGCGATCCATTGATGGATTTGGGGTCAGCTTTGGCTTACTGGGTCGAAGAGACTGACAATATGATTTTTAAATCGACACGTCGTCAGCCTACTCATTTAAAAGGCATGTTTACCCGTAAACAAGTAGTCGATTACTATTTAAAAAAAATGGATATGCAAACTGAAAACTGGATCTTTTATGAAGTTTTTGGCATCTTCCGTTTAGCTGTTATAGCGCAACAAATTTATTATCGTTATTATCATCAACAAACTAATAATCCCGCATTTAAGGATTTTTGGATCGTGATTCATGCCTTACATATTCGTGCATTAAAATTGATTGGTAAGCAAAAGTTCGAAGCCAATAATATTGCGCAAAAGTATAAAGCAAAACTTCAGGAAATTTTAGGAAAAGTAAAATGACCACAATTTATCTGATTCGTCACGGCCAGGCGTCCTTTGGTGCGGAAAGCTATGACAAACTTTCACCGAATGGCGAATTACAGGCAAAATTATTGGGTCAGTATTTTAATCAGATTCTGAAAGAAGAACCTTATGTCATTGCCGGTTCGATGCAGCGCCATCAACAAACCGCCAATCTTGCCTTGGCTGAATGTTTTCCTGATACCCCTATCATCACTAACAATGCCTGGAATGAGTTCAACCATCAACAGGTTTTTGCCCAGTATGAACCGCGTTTTAATGAACCGCATTTGTTAAAACAGGATGTCGAAAATGAAGCCAATCCACGTACCTATTTAGCCAAAATTTTTGAAGGTGCCATTGAACGCTGGACTGGGGGTGACTATCACCATGAATATGACGAATCTTGGCCAAATTTTAAAAACCGTGTAGAAACTGCACTACAAAACTTAAGTGATGAACTGGCAAAAACCAAACCCCGTTATGCCGTGGTGTTTACCTCGGGTGGGGTAATTTCAGTGGCTGCTGGCAAATTACTCGAACTTAATGCAAATCGTACTTTTGCACTGAATTGGGCGATTGCCAACACCAGTATGACTACATTACGTTTGGTTGGAAACGAGCCGCAATTACTGAGTTTAAATGAGCATCATTTTATTAAAGCAGCAGATTCTCAATTACTGACATGGATTTAATATTAAAAAAATAGGAAAGGAATAGATCATGGCAAAAACAATTTTAATTACCGGAGCAAGTTCGGGAATTGGTGCAGGTATGGCACGTGAATTTGCACAAAAGGGCTATAACCTTGCCATTTGCACACGTCGTTTGGAACGTCTTGAAACTCTAAAACAAGAACTTGAAAACCAATATGGCATCCAAGTGATTGCAAAAACTTTGGATGTTACCAATTACGATCAAGTCTTTGAAGTGTTCAAAGCTTTCAAAGCGGATTTTGGCACAATTGACCGCGTGATCGTAAACGCAGGTGTAGGGGAAGGTCGTCGTATTGGTAAGGGGAATTTTGAAGTTAACCGTGCCACGGTAGAAACCAATTTTATTTCCGCTTTAGCGCAATGTGAGGCAGCCGTCGAAATTTTCCGTGCGCAAAATTCAGGTCATCTGGTGATGATTTCCTCTATGAGTGCGATGCGTGGTATGCCTAAACATTTAACGGCGTACGGTGCAAGCAAGGCAGGGGTTGCACATTTGGCTGAAGGTATCCGTGCAGAGCTGATGGATACCCCCATTAAAGTCACCACCATATTCCCGGGTTATATTCGTACCGAACTGAATGAAGGCGCGAAGAAATTACCTTTTGAAGTGGATGAAAAAACAGGCTCGCATTTACTGGTGAAAGCCATTGAAAAAGCACCAGTCAAAGCTTATGTTCCACAATGGCCTTGGTTGCCACTGGGTTTGGCGATGAAAGTATTGCCTTTAAAGTGGATAAATAAGTTGGGTTAAGGATCTAATGAATTGAAGGCGCTGAATGCGCCTTTTATTTTTTAATAAACGTTAAGGGCTTATGTCGATAAAAATAATATATTTATAAGACACTGATTTATATTTAGCAGATACGGAAACCATCTAAAAGAGCAGTTATAAGATCGCACCAAGCGACACAATTATCTATTATTTTTAGAAATCAGAATTCCTAACATCATAATAAAGGTACTCACCCCACCTACAACAAAACTCATGAGTCCCATTTCAGCAGTCAATACCTCATTCCAGAGATTGTTGTTGCTCCAGGGTATATAAATACCTTGTTTCCACAAAAAACTAATCGCACATAAAACGAGAAAGCTGATCAGGGTAGCAATTATGAGCGTAACTATAAGGTTTTTCCAAATTTTACAGCCTACTATTAATGTGATAACCGTAAGACCAACTATTGCAATTATTGCAATTAAAAAGACACTATTCCAATAGTCCATATTGATTACTCTTGACTAAGTCAATAATAAAATTATAAGAGTTTCGTATTTAAATTATTGGAATCACTTTAATATGAATCCCGTGTGAAACGTAGACAATTTATTCCAAAAAATGTAGTCATTTAGCTTTTTTATGAATTAATTTTTATTAACTTACTGAAAAGCTAATTTTTTTATTCTAAATAGATAAAGCTGAATTTTACAAAGAATTGAAAGAAGATATTTACCGAATAGAAGTCTCGCCTCAGATGTAACAGTAACGACTTATTAAAGTCCAATCATTAAAGTGATCATGCTCTGATACGTTTAGCGTTTTGTAATACCAAATATGCTCCACGCAAACTGGAAACAAGTAATACTGTTTTTAAGCATCACGCTGATTCAAAACATCAGCCTCTATCTAGAAGATAAATTCTTCATTAAAGAATTTTTAGAATTCAGGATGAGGAAAACGAAAATAGTCAGAAGGGCTGAGAATTTTCCTTGTTTAACTTAAATATCTAAAGCTTTAGAGGTATTGAGCAATTGAGCATATTACTGATCATCAAATAAAATTGACCATCAAATAAAATTGCTGTGATGTAATATAGCAATGCCGTAAAATAAGATGATATTTCATGTTTTAAAACCATGATATTGTTTGAATTTCTATCCCTACATACATTGAGTCAATGATTTTAAAAAGCTAAAATCGTATATTGCTCAGAATATTGCCGCGACTTGTATCCGTTATGTTTTTAAAAATTTCGACTATCGCCCTCATTCCATCACTGATTATTCAAGGGAATGCAGTCAAAAGAAATACCTTACGCTTACCAGAACCGGACGGAAATCGTCAGGGGATTATCGGAACAGGAAAACCATTGTCTATTTTAATTTTAGGTGATTCTGCGGCAGCAGGTGTGGGGGTGGAAATTCAGGAGGATGCTTTACTGGGTGCCGTGTTGAATCAATTAAAAGATCAATACGAAATCAGTTATAGGCTCGAAGCAAAAACAGGGCATACCACCGGACAAGTGATGAAAACTGCCAAAAGTATGTCGACTCAACATTTTGATGTCGTCATTACCTCTGTAGGAGTAAATGACATTACCAAACTGACGCCACCTAAAAACTGGAGTAAAAAACAGCAACAACTTTATGCAGAAATTAATCAGAAATTTACGCCTGAATTGATTATTGCCTCTAGCGTACCGCCAATGAATAGATTCCCAGCTTTACCCAATCCCTTGGCATGGTTATTTGGGCAATATGCCAAAGGCATGAATAAAACTCTTGGGAAATTTGTGCAGCAGCAAGTCAATATGCAATTGATCGAGTATGATTTGGAACGATTTAAAATGCTTAATTTAGAAATGGCAGAGGATGGTTTTCATCCTGGTAAGGAAATCTATACACTTTGGGGACAACAAATGTCAGATAAAATTCGTCAAATGTTTTAAATTAAGCTAAAGATTGATAAATGGGCTGTTATGAGCACTGAACTGCAAATTGAAACTCATCCACTTAAGCCATTTCTACCAAAAAATGCCAAGTTGCTCATGATGGGCAGCTTTCCACCGCCTAAAAGCCGCTGGAAAATGGAGTTTTATTATCCAAACTATCAAAATGATATGTGGAAAATTTTTGGTTTGGTTTTCTTTCAGAATAAAGAACACTTTTTAGATCTCGAGAATAAAAATTTTAAGGAACAACAAATCCGAGATTTTCTAACTGAAAAAGGCATTGCAATTTTTGATACGGCGTATCAAATTGTGCGCTTAAAAGGCAATGCCTCGGATAAATTCCTGAAAATAGCCAAACCGACTGATTTAGCCAAACTGCTACAGCAGATTCCGGAGTGTCACAGCATTATGACCACAGGCGATAAAGCGACAGATACTTTAATGCTTTCTATGCCAGAGCATACTGAAAAACCGCAAATTGGACAGTCTTCTCAAGCTAATTTCGCAAATCGTGAATTAACTTTATATCGCATGCCTTCATCTTCAAGAGCTTATCCTTTAGCAGTAGAAAAGAAAGCCGAAGCCTATAGTCAGTTATTTAAAGAAACAGGCTTACTATAAGTAAGTTTGTTGATTAAAAGGCATCATTTTAGGATATTTTACCCATCTAAAAGACTGCACGCTAAAATTCCTGACATGGGTAAAATCAGACCAAATGAATTGACTACCTTTGCTCCATTTCAGACTTTGAATACGCTGTGCAATTTGAGTTAATTCTTCATGATTGGCAGGGCGAAGTTCCCCAATTTCGACATATAGCCGCACACCCGGATAATCACTAAACTCAGCTTTCAATAGAGATTTTAACCAAAATAATCGACCGCTATTAATGGCTTGAATACAGGCTTTATTATTCTAAGACAAATTTTCTTTAAAAGATTCAACATAACTGTCAAAGACAGCACTGGTAAAGAAACCACCGGTTTGGTTTTCTCTAAGAAATAAAGTGCCAATAGGCGTGATGGTCGGCTGCACCTGTGCATCTACTGTGGCAATAGAGCAGTGCATTGCAGCTTTTTGAGCGTCATTCACCACTTTGCGAATATACTGCCATTCCTGATTATTCATTTTGATTTTCCTTTTTATTATTTTTAATAGTATTCAATAATATGAAGTAAATTTGAATACAGTTTTAGCGATCTGACTGGTCATTCGTACCAATATTTAGTTTGAAAAATTAAATGAACGATATCCAAACAACATACTCCACAATGTCAATAAAACGACACATGGATTGATAAAAAAGTTTTTGATATATTATCGAAAGCTATTGAAAATCATAAAAATTATGATTTTTAAAGATCCTGAATAAAACACAAGCTTTATCCATCATATTCAACATAGTCCCATAAATTTAAACGGGCTTTAATTCCACGGCGGATATTTGGTAGCATGGGTAGTAATGTGCCATCAATCCATAGACTTAAAGCCTGTGCAGAAACTTTCTTTTGTTCAGCATCTATAATTAGAGCGCCTTTAACCAAGAGCAAGGTTCCTTCATTGGCTTCAGTTTCAATACCTTTAAATAAAACCTGCAATTCCGCACCGGTATCCTGAATTAGCCATTCCAATTCCAGTTGAATATTTTCACTGGATTTCAAAACAGCCTGACCTTCAACAATTTCAGAATCAGATAAGCAGTCATACTCCACACGAACTTTAGCTAAAAACCATTCTTGTTGTCCAAGTTCATTCAGGGTTTTGTAGGGCGTTAAAATATCAATCAAATTAAATTGACGACTTAAATCAAAAAATTGCATTACAGATGATCACGATAGGGAGAATGTGAGTTAAAAACTCGAAAAAGGCAATGTTAAATCAAATCAGGAAATGAGTAAAACCATTGTGCTGATTGATCTAAAATATGTATAAATGGCATGCGATCTTGTATAAGTCATCACAATAATGTTAATTAAATAAGTTCCCAGTCCTCTTGATTTAAAGAATCCACAATATTTGTACATATCAAGAGGCCACTGGAAGTGAAAGTCTTTCTGTATTTGAATGTCATTAACTTGTCATTACATCATCCATTCAATAGGTAAATAAGACACTGCTTTCATGGCAAAACGTTGGAATTTCGTACTGTCAGGGTCTTGGCTATATTCAACTGTCGAGCCATCTTTTTGATGATCGAGCCAAGTCACTTCACCTTGCGGGTTGAGTTTTAACTCATAAGCAATTTGCGGTAAATATTGATCCAGTGAGGTTGAAATCTGATCTTGAAGTGCATCTGATTCAACCACCAATCCAACTTCAGTGTTTAAATTGGCTGAACGTGGGTCAAAGTTAAATGAACCAATAAACACCATGCCGTCGATATCAAAAAATTTTGCATGCAAGCTAGAGGCATTTTTATTTTTGGCTGGAATGACATTACCTGTGACTACTTCATACCAGGTACGTTTATGCCGTTCAATATAAGGTTTGAACTCATAAAGTTTGATCCCGCCTTGCAGCAGATCATGACGATATTGTTTATAAAAAGCATGTACCAAGGGAACATCATTGGCCATGAATGAATTGGTCAGTACTCGAACCTCAACATTGTTCTTCGCCAGCTTGGTTAAATACTCTGTGCCTTTGCGGGTCGGTACAAAATAGGCGGAAACCAGCTCAAGATGCTGTTTCGGTTCACCCATGATATTCAACATCTGACGATAAATCAGTTGATCATCGAATGCTTCTCCACGAATTTTATCTGGTGAGTCTGCGACAAAATGTGCTTTTGCCCAGTTGATAGGACGGTCTTTTAAGTGCTGATTGATTTGTTTTTCGGCCAATTCAATCCGTTTTTTGAGCTGATTTTTTTGTAAAGCCGTCAGTTGGTAATATTTGCGTAATTTGGAAAGTTGCTCTTGAGTAGCATCACCCAGCAGTTGTTGGACTGAATAGCTTAAATCATCATTCCAGAAATCCTGAAAAACTTGATTGGCATTTTTGACTGCATTTCCATAGAACAAAATATCCATATCGGTAAACTGGAAATTTTCACTTGCATCAAAGTATTCACGGCTGATATTACGCCCACCTGTTACAGCTATAGCCCCATCTGCAATAATCAGCTTGTTATGCATACGGTGGTTAATGTTCTTTAGACGAAATACATAATCAATCACGCGCAACTTTCTGAATTTGTAAGGATTAAAAATTTTGATTTCAAAATTTGGATGTTTCTCCAGTTGTTTTAAGGTGAAATCCAGGTTGGTTCCGTTCTGGTCATCAATCAATAAGCGAACTTTCACCCCACGATCTGCGGCTTTTAAAAGCTCCGCCAGCATCAGATGTCCAATCGAATCATCTTCCCAAATGTAATACTGCAAATCGAGATTATGTTGCGCTTTATTAATGAGATGAAGTCGTGAAGCAATACTGATAAAGGCATCGTCCAAAGTCAGATAAGCAGTGAGACCTTGTGCCATTTGTGTATCAACGTTAGAACCATTTAACCAGTGTTCAGCATGAACATGAATAGGAGATTGCTTTTTTGATTCATTCATCGGCAAACTGCATCCTGTCAGTATGATGACTGTAAAAGAAAACAAGACAGCATGAATAGATTGTCTAATCTGCATAATTATTATGAAGTCATAAAGTTATAAGTACATATTATCATCATGTTAAAGGTTGAATCGGACAATAAAAAGCGGTTACTGTAGCTCATCTGTTAAAGAACCTAATAAAGGATGATCAATTCATGAAATCACGTGCTGCTGTTGCATTTGGGCCGGGTCAACCCCTCGAAATTGTTGAGATTGACGTTGCTCCACCCAAAGCAGGTGAAGTTTTGGTGAGAATCACCCATACCGGCGTATGTCATACCGACGCCTTTACTTTATCTGGTGATGATCCGGAAGGTGTTTTCCCTGCGGTATTAGGGCATGAAGGTGCAGGCATTGTGGTAGAAGTAGGCGAAGGCGTGACCAGTGTGAAACCGGGTGACCATGTGATTCCACTTTATACCGCTGAATGTGGCGAGTGTTTGTTCTGTAAATCTGGAAAAACCAACCTGTGTGTCGCTGTCCGTGCAACCCAAGGTAAAGGTCTAATGCCGGATGGAACAACACGGTTTTCTTATAACGGTCAGCCGATTTATCACTACATGGGCTGTTCAACCTTTAGTGAATATACCGTGGTTGCAGAAGTGTCTTTGGCGAAAATTAATCCGGAAGCCAATCCTGAACATGTGTGCTTACTGGGTTGCGGTGTAACCACAGGAATTGGTGCGGTACATAACACTGCAAAAGTTCAAGCAGGCGACTCGGTTGCCGTGTTTGGTTTAGGCGGTATTGGTCTTGCGGTTGTGCAAGGTGCCCGCCAAGCCAAAGCAGGTCGGATTATTGTGGTCGATACCAATCCGGAAAAATTCGAACTCGCGAAAGAATTCGGTGCGACAGATTTCTTAAATCCTAAAGATTATGACAAACCCATTCAAGAAGTGATTGTTGAAATGACCGGTTGGGGCGTAGATCATTCGTTTGAATGTATCGGCAACGTCAATGTCATGCGTTCTGCGCTTGAATGTGCACACCGAGGTTGGGGACAATCCGTGATTATTGGTGTAGCCGGTGCGGGTCAGGAAATCTCGACTCGTCCATTCCAGTTAGTCACCGGTCGTACCTGGAAAGGCACTGCATTTGGTGGCGTGAAAGGTCGTTCACAACTTCCGGGCATGGTAGAAGATGCAATGAAAGGCGAGATTCAACTTGAACCTTTCGTAACGCATACCATGGGACTAGACAAAATCAATGAAGCCTTTGATTTGATGCATGAAGGTAAATCAATTCGTACAGTGGTACATTTTAAAGATTAATCTTCTACAAAATAAAAAAAACGGGCATATCGCCCGTTTTTTATATCAGCTTGTTTAAGCAGTTGCCTTAATCACTTCTGCAATTGAATCTGCCACATAATCAATATTATTCAAGTTCAAACCGGCAGCACACATACGACCACTACGCACCAGATAGATAGCATATTGATCTTTTAGGATATCAACCTGTTCAGCCGTCAAGCCTGTGTAGCTAAACATGCCTTGTTGTTTGACCAGATAACTAAAGTCACGTTCAGGCAAAGCTTGGCTTAATTTTTCATTCAGAATTTGACGCATTTTAATAATACGTTCGCGCATTTCGTTCAGTTCAGCTTCCCATTGTGCATTCAGATCAGCATCATTTAGAACATTATCCACCAACATGGCACCTGTGGTTGGAGGGCTTGAGTAAATGCGACGTACAGTTGCCTTTAATTGCCCCACTACTTTTTGTGCAGTGGCTTGATCATCACAGACAAAAGTTAAACCACCGATACGTTCGCCATAAAGCGAGAAAATTTTAGAGAATGAATTGCTGACAATGAAATTCATCCCGGCTTGATCTAAAGCACGAATGGCATAAGCATCTTGTTCCAGGCCTTGACCAAAACCTTGATAGGCAATATCCAAAAATGGAATCAGATCCTGTTTCTGTAATACTTCAATCACTTGATCCCATTCAGCAGGCGTTAAATCTGCACCTGTCGGGTTGTGACAACAAGGATGTAACAGCACAATACTTTTAGCAGGAAGTTGGTTCAGTTTTTCCAGCATCGCTGGCACATCGACACCATTGGTTGTTGCATCAAAATATGGATAAAAATGTGTGTGCAGACCAGCACCATTAAAGATGGCAATATGATTTTCCCAAGTCGGTTGGCTGACCCAAACATCAGATTCAGGAAAATATTTTTTTAAGAAATCTGCACCGACTTTCAGTGCACCAGAACCACCCAAAGTCTGAATGGTCACAGCACGACCGTCACGACGTGCTTGGCTCTCTTGACCTAAAACGAGCGCTTGAGTAGCCTGATTATAAGACTTCAAACCATCCATAGGTAAATAGAGCTTGACCTGATCATTGGTCGCTTCAATATTTTTATAAGCCGCTTTAACGGCATTGAGTTGAGGAACAATATTGTCTTCATTGTAGTACAAGCCAATACTTAGATTAACTTTATGAGAGCGTTGGTCTTTTCCAAACTCTTCCATCAGAGAAAGAATCGGATCACCTGCATAAGTATCAACATGTTGAAACATGAATACATCCTTCGTTATATAGAGTAAACAAATCAAGCCTTCGGAACAGAACGCATTTTATCTTTTAATGCCAATTGAGGGTCCGTTATTTTCTTATTTTTAAAGAAATAGGCAATCGACAGTACCGCAATCCAAACGGGAATCATCAGGACCGCAATGCGCATATCTGGGGTTTGGCTCATAATCAGTAAAATACCGCACATAAAGATAATGCAGACATAATTTGTAAAAGGGTATGCAATGCTTGGAAATTGCGTTGGTGCATTCATGGCGATCATATGTTTTTTGAATTTCAAATGTGTATATGAAATGACCACCCAGTTAATTACAATCGCTGCAACCACCAGCATCATCAGCAGGCTAAACGCTTTTTCAGGAAATAAGTAATTGACCAGTACACACATTAAAGTAAAAAATGCCGAAACCATCACCGCATTGACTGGAATGCCACGAGAGTTAATTTTACTTAAAATTTTAGGCGCATTTCCTTGTTGAGCCAAGCCTAACAACATACGGCTGGTACAATAATTGGTACTGTTATATACAGAAACAGCCGCAGTCAGCACTACAAAATTTAAAATCGTCGCAACCGTTTGACTGCCCAGCGAGTCAAAGATCAGCACAAAAGGACTTCCGCCTTGTGCCATTTGATTCCAAGGATACAGTGATAAAATAATCACCAGACTTAAGATATAAAATAACAGGACACGATAGACAATCTGGTTGATGGCTTTCGGTAAGGTCTTTTGCGGATTATCCGTTTCTGCAGCCGCAATACCGACCAATTCAATACCACCAAATGCAAACATGATCATCGCCATTGCCATGACCAATCCCATGACACCATTTGGGAAGAAGCCGCCTAATTCCCATAAATTTTGCAGACTCGATTGTGTGCCACCACTGCCACTTGCCAGTAAATAGCTACCAAAAGCAATCATTGCAATAATGGCCAGAACTTTAATAATGGCTAACCAAAATTCCATTTCACCAAACAATTTGACATGTAAAAGATTAATCAGATTAATGAAAATAAAGAATCCCAGTGCGGAAACCCAAGTCGGAATTTCCGGCCACCAATAATGAATATAAAGACCAATCGCACTGAGTTCTGCCATGCAGACCAAAATATTCAATACCCAGTAATTCCATCCCGACATAAAGCCGGCAAATTTACCCCAGTATTTATAAGCAAAATGACTAAACGAACCGCTGACGGGTTCTTCTACAATCATTTCACCCAATTGGCGCATCATTAAAAAAGCAATCAGTCCGG
Source organism: Acinetobacter sp. TSRC1-2 (assembly GCF_049895885.1). Lineage (NCBI taxonomy): Bacteria > Pseudomonadati > Pseudomonadota > Gammaproteobacteria > Moraxellales > Moraxellaceae > Acinetobacter > Acinetobacter sp. TSRC1-2. The sequence continues at coordinate 113,688 of NZ_JAFCTF010000005.1, read as the reverse complement.
CTATGGCATAACCTAAAATTACCGATGGACCCGCAAGCTTAATGGTTTGTGCAATACCGAGAAAGAGTCCGGTACCGATCGAGCCACCCAGTGCAATTAGCTGGATGTGACGATTACTTAAACCTTTTTTTAGGTTTCCTTGTTCAATTTGCTGCATTTTCTATCTTCATCCGTGCTGAGATAGTGCTCTATATCGAGATGATTGCGATCATTTCTAATTCTTATTTTATGCAATCATCAGAGCAGTATCAGAAATATTATTAAAATCATTTAAACAAAACACACCTTTTCCATGCATATACAAAAATATATGCACAGAAAATAATGACAACTTAAATGTTTAAATTGAGATTAGGCTTTTGAGATATCCAATACACCACGTTTAATCTGGTCACGTTCAATCGATTCAAACAAGGCCTTGAAGTTACCTTCACCAAAACCGTCATCATCTTTACGTTGAATAAACTCAAAGAACACGGGACCCAGCATATTTTCCGAGAAGATTTGCAATAACAAACGCTTGTCTTCATTTTGTGTATTGCCATCTAGCAGAATGCCACGCTTTTGCAGTTCATCGGTCGGTTCACCATGATTGGGCAAACGATCTTGCAGCATTTCGTAATAAGTGTTTGGTGGCGGTGTCATAAATTTGGCGCCCAAGGCCTTTAATTTATCCCAAGTGCCAATCAGATCATCGGTAATAAAGGCAATATGCTGAATTCCTTCGCCATTAAAATCACTTAAAAATTCGGCAATTTGACCATTACCCTTGTCGGAATCTTCATTCAGTGGAATACGGATTTTTCCATCAGGCGCGGTGAGGGCTTTAGAGGTTAAACCGGTATATTCACCTTTAATATCAAAATACCGAATTTCCTGAAAATTAAAGATTTTTCCATAAAAATCTGACCAGTATTGCATCCGGCCTTTGTATACATTATGGGTTAAATGGTCGATTTCTTTTAACCCGGTTCCCACCGGATGTGAATTGACATCATTAAAGAAAATAAAATCACTTTGATAAATATCACGATCGACCAGGAAAATAGGCGAGCCACCAATCCCTTTAATAGCAGGGATATTCAGTTCCATTGGGCCAATTTTTGAATAAATCGGTTCTGCGCCTAATTCAAGGGCTTTATTAAAGGCTTTGGCTGCGTCTTTGGTTCTAAAGCCCATTGCACATGCAGAAGGTCCATGCTCTTTGAAAAAAAATGCTGCATAAGATTCTGGTTGATAATTGAGAATGATATTGATGTTGCCTTGACGCCATAAATACACATTTTTAGATTTATGCTTTGCAACTTTGCTAAAACCGATCGTTTGAAAAATTTCATCTAGATCTCCATCTTTAGATACGAATTCAATAAATTCAAATCCACAAAGTTCTAAAGGGTTTGCTAGCTTATTCATACAACATCCTCATTTTTTAAAAGCAATCCTATTGCCTGTTTTTTAACGTATTTACTTTCTAAACAAACGAAAAAAATCATATCAATCAGTTCAATTTTTATGACAAATCCGTTTGTCTCATACTTTATTTATCGTGGTGTTTGCAGCTGGAGAACAAGACCTTATACGATAAAATAGATTTATTTTCACATCATACTGAGGCTTTTTTATTATTCAATACATAATTAAATTACGTATTTCGTAATTTCAAAGATTGTAAAGTTTATATATAACATAAAGTAATGATATTTATAAAATATTGTTTTGAGTGTATAGCAATATAATCTGATCCATTAATTGTTTTTTTTTGTAACTCTAAACATTCCCTTAAACTTTAAAATTAAAAACAATAAAAATTATTTTTTATTTATCAGTGGATTAACTAAATATTTAGGAGTGGTAGAAAGAGAAGTGTGAAGTACAGTGGTAATTAAAAACGCATGTTTTGTCCCAGATAAACCCTCAAAGATTAATAATTAAGCCATCAGATCCTTAAAAAGTTGTTGAGTTATATCTATAAAGCCGAAAATGGATTGGTGATTTTACATTTTCGATAGAGCGTCGGTCATGTACAGCCCTTATCGCCGCCCAATATCTAGAAAAAAGTTTGTGCTAAATAGTTCTCTATACTCATATCTATATAACTTTCTAACTCATCTAGCCGTTACAAAATCAAGCTTAGGTACAGATGGATTGATTACCAATAAAGAGGCTTTCAATTATTCACTATTAATTAACCAAGTGATCGGAATTTAGAGTTTTTTTCATCGAATATGTAATTGCCGATATAAATTTATTCATTCGACTTTACTCAATCTAGGATTGGTTTTTTAAGATTATTTACAGCATTCAAATTAAAACTTATAAAACTAAAATTTTGCTCAACACTTGAGGCAAAAAGAGGGGGAAATCGCTCTCTTGGAAAATTATTTTGGTAAGGAGCTTTAAGCAGCGTTGAGGTATTACACATGCCTGTTGAATCATAAAACCCTCAACATTATGCATAAAACAGAAAAAACCTTAAACACGCGTAAGCAAAGGTATTCAGACTTTTTGCACATTAAAAAAATAAAGAAAATTTGATGGAAATATAGACTTACTTCAGTGGCATAGCACGCGGTAGGAAAATTAAGTTGGAATACATTTCAAGGTATTTTTAAATAAATTAAATTTCATTCTCCTGGAGTGTTTTTAAGCAATATATAAATAAAAGTTGACTGATTTATGTATTTTTATTTTGTATAAAACTATTGTCAAATTGATGAATACAGCGTATTTTAATTTTAAGACACATACTTTTTTGAAGAAATAAAGATGTTAAAGCAACCACTCCTCTCAAACGCACGTTATTATTTTTGGCAATTTAGATAATTGCCTGAACGCGTTCGGGCAAGAAATGGTTGCCCACCAAGTTAATACCTGATCGGCAACCCTGATCAGGTTTTTTTATGCTTTATTTTTCTTATACTTTTTGGAGTTACCTCATGAAAACATTAAATTATTCATATTTTAGCAATTCTTATTGGTTTTACTTTAGTCAAATGATGACGCTTGCCTCGCAATCCATTAGACCCATAACGCTCAAATAAAAGATTGGACTGAAAAAAGTCCCCAGGAAAGACCAATGAATGCTTTAAATACTGCTTTACAACAAAATCAAACAACTGCAAAAGAAACTATTTTAAGTTTGCCTCATCAATTGAAGGCACAATTGCCTTTATCTGCCAAATTGGCTCAGCAAATTGCCGAGCAGCGTCAAACCATTCAAAATATTTTAGATGGCAAAGATCATCGTTTAATGGTGGTAACAGGCCCATGTTCAATTCATGATCCCATTTCTGCACTGGAATATGCTGAAAAACTACAACAATTACAAAGCCAAGTCGCTGATCAAATTTTCCTGGTTATGCGTGCATACATTGAAAAACCACGCACCACCATTGGCTGGAAAGGTTTCCTGTATGACCCAAATTTAGATGGTTCATCGAATATGCAATTGGGCCTAGAAAAATCACGTGAGTTATACTTACAAATTATAGAAATGGGCTTACCCATTGCTTCTGAAATTTTAAGCCCGATGGCGACTGCATATTTCGATGATTTACTGGCTTGGGGTGCAATTGGTGCACGTACCAGCGAATCACAAATTCACCGTGAAATTTCAAGTCATATGCCGTACAGCATTGGTTTCAAAAATGGTACAGATGGCTCTATTCAAATTGCACTTGATGCCATTCAATCTGCATCGCATCCCCATCAATTTTTAGGCATGAGTCAATCTGGCTTACCGTGTATTTTAGAGTCTAAAGGTAATCGAAAAGCCCATTTGATTTTACGTGGTGCAAATTCGGGTCCTAACTACGCATTGGCTGAAATTGAAAAAATTAAAGAAAAAACCAAAGGGGAATTGCCTGCTTTGGTGATTGATTGCAGTCATGGTAACAGCCACAAAAATCCCTTATTGCAATCTGAAGTTTTACGTACCATTGTAGATGAACGTGTTCATACCCATGTTCGTGGCGTGATGTTAGAAAGTCATTTGGCGGACGGTCAGCAAAAGATTTCATGTGATATGACCTATGGTCAATCTGTCACTGATGGTTGTTTAGGGTGGGATAAAACCCAGCAACTTTTATTAGAAGTTGCAGATTCACTCCGTATTTCTCAATTAAAACGTAGTGCTTAATATTTCTGAACCAACAGGCTTATTTTCTGATGCAGCCCCGTTAATCGGGGCTGCATTGTTACTCATAAGCACCTTGGTGTTATCTGTTTAAATTTAGAACAATACTTTGTTGATGCTTTATACATTTTTTATCAATTCCTTTAACTGATTAGAATTAACAGATTTGAGTCGTAAGATTTCTTTAGGCAGAATAATAAAAATTGATACTAAGTAATAACTAATTTGGTTAATAAATACAATTCACTCTATGTGTTGCTTGGTACTTGAAATAATTTTAAATGGGAACAAATATGTATAGTGCGGAATTATTGGAAGAAGCGCGTAAAATAATATTTCATATGCTCACCAAAGTCGTGGAATATGGTGGCTCAGACTTGTTTATTTCAGCAGATTTTCCGCCGAGTATTAAACATCAAGGTATGATGAAACCGATTGGACAACAAGCGCTAACGGCGGATAAAACTAAATTGTTTGCCTATAGTTTAATGAATGAAAAGCAGCGACAGGAATTTGAAAAAGAACTCGAATGTAACTTTGCTATTAGCGTTCCCGATGTTTCGCGTTTTCGTATTAATGTATTTCAACAACAGTTACAAGTCGGTATGGTGATTCGTACCATTACTGCGGAAATTCCAAATTTTGCCCAGTTAAAATTACCTGAATCGCTCAAAGATGTGATGATGGCAAAACGTGGCTTGATTTTAGTGGTTGGAGCAACCGGTTCGGGGAAGTCGACCTCTTTAGCAGCCATGATTGATCATCGCAATGAAAATTCAGCGGGGCATATTATTACGGTTGAAGACCCGGTAGAATTTGTACATAAACATAAAAAATCGATGATTACTCACCGTGAAGTTGGGGTAGATAGTCACTCATGGCACAATGCTTTGAAAAATACTTTACGTCAGGCACCGGATGTTATTTTAATTGGTGAAATCCGTGATACTGAAACCATGGAACACGCGATTGCTTTTGCGGAAACCGGGCATTTATGTTTAGGAACGCTACACGCGAATAATGCCAATCAGGCCCTTGACCGGATTATTAACTTTTTCCCTGAAGAACGAAAAAATCAATTACTGATGGATTTGTCTTCCAACATGAAAGCGATTATTTCACAGCGTTTAGTTCGTACTCAAGATGGACGTGGACGTCGTGCGGCTATTGAAATTTTACTGAATACTCCTTTAATTGCGGATAATATTCTTAAAGGTCAATTGCATGAACTCAAAGAAATCATGAAGAAATCCCGTGAACTCGGCATGCAAACTTTCGATCAGGCTTTATTTGATTTGTATAATCAAGGTGCAATTAGTTATGAGGAATCCTTACGTAATGCCGATTCCATGAATGAATTACGTTTACAAATCAAATTAAAAAGTCCTAGAGATGATCAGTCTGTGCCTAGTACAGCAACATCATTTAGCATGGTGCAAGAAAGTAATGCAGAAGAAAGTGAAAGCAAGGAAGAGAACCAAGCCTAGTTGAGTAATGGGCAAGTAATGTCCAGCGATACGATAAAAATAAGCATTATCCCATTTTAGGAGGATGCTTATTTCTTTTGGACCAATCTAGATAGACGTTTTTAGACTGCGGTATGTTTACGATCTACAAATAGTTTATAAAAAATCAAGCTTAATGCAGTGATCAATGCACAGAGGAGATAAGCAAAACTGTAACCTTGATGCGCAATCACCACACCGAGCAAGATCGAACCAATCGCAATTCCGATGTCATAACAGGTAAAGAAGGTTGAGGTTGCATGCCCAATTCGATCTTTGGGTGAGCGCTGAATGGAAATGGTTTGCAAGCAGGGTTGAGCCGAACCAAAGCCCATACCCACAAATACTGCAGCAAGCATCAATCCAGTCACTGTATTGATTTGGCTTAAAACAATCAGCCCAATGGAAAATAAGGCAATAGCAGGATAAATCACATAATTGGGGCCTTTACGATCATAAATTTTCCCAGTGATTGGTCGCAAGCTCATCATTGAAATGGCAAAGACTACAAAGAATAAACTGGCATAGGGAAGCAAATTTTTTGATTCTGCAAAAGTCGAAATGAACGACATGATACTGGCATAAGAAAAAGAAATAATCATGGCCATAATTGACACGGGCAAAGCTTTCTTCTCTACAAAATCTTGCGTAGATAAACGCTGTTTACCTTTCGTTATTACTGGTTTGGCTTCTGTCTGAATAGGAATCATAAAACAAAAAATAAAACCTATACAGATAATGGCAGCTAGAATTCCTGCGACCATGGTGTAAGACAGGGGCTGAATTAAGGTCAAGCCGAGCAAAGGGCCAAGTACAATACCCAAATTAATAGACATGACAAAATACCCCATGCCTTCGCCTTTACGCTGGGCGGGAATAAAATCATTGGCAATCGGTACCGTCACCGTGGTTAAAATGCTGAACCAAATTCCATGCAAAAATCGAATAACTAAAAGAAAGCTCAAATTGTCAGCAAATAAATAAGCAAAAGAAAACAAGCAAAATAAGGCTTCAGAAACATATAAGGTTTTTTTACGACCAAATTTTTCAATAATTAAACCACTAAAGGGACGAACCGCAATTGAGGATGCCATAAATAGCGTCATGGCTAAACCCGCTTGCGCTAAGGTGCCATGTAACTCATTTAAAATATAAATAGGTAAAATTGTGGTTTGGGCAAAATAAAACACAAACAAAAACAGATTATTGGCAAGACATAGAATAAAGGACTTATTCCATAACTGTTGTGTATTGACAGGAGACATAATTTACCTAGATCCATAAGAGATAGACGATTCATCAGGCTTATCGAGGTAATTATTTTTGTGAACTAGGAGAACGGTTTTTATAATGATTAAGGATAAGTCAGATCATCGTTAGATTATATTCATTTTAGAGGATCAGTGTTAAAAAGTATAGTGTTGTTAATAATAAAGTGCATAAATTAATTTAATCATGTGGTTTTATCTAGCATTAATCTCATATTGTGATTTTAGATGTTGTTTTTCCCAATAATTTAAAATGACCTGAAATAAAAAAATCAGCCTTAAAGACTGATTTTTTTAGTGATGTAAACAGGATTATAATCCTGCTTCATATTCACGACTTGAAAGTAACTTTTCGACATCCGCCATATTGTTTGGCTTAATTTTATAAATCCAGCCCTTGCCATATGGATCATCATTCACAAAGTCCGGATCATCTTCAAGGTCAGGATTTACTTCAATCACTTCGCCTGAAACAGGGGCATGAATATCAGAAGCTGTTTTAACCGACTCCACCACACCTGCTTGTTCACCGGCAGTAATTTGCTGGCCTACTTCTGGTGCTTCCACATAGACTAAATCCCCTAAAGCATCCTGTGCATGGTCGGAAATACCGGTAATAACCAGATCACCTTCAATTTTGACCCATTCGTGAGTACTGGCGTACTTTAGTTCTGAAGGGTGATTCATTGATGACTCCTTTAAAATATTCAAATCATTTTTGCCATGTTTTATACATGTTTTTTGATAAAAACAAAAGTTTATAAGTAAGGATCTTTACGCCAATTGCTTGGACTACGGCCACTCCAGCGTTTAAATGCCCGGCTAAAATTGGCCACATCACTATAGCCAAGTTCATCTGCAATCAGCTCTAGGGTGTAATCTGTTCGGGAAAGCAGCGATGTTGCATGACGATAACGCACTTCATCCACGATAGTTGAAAATGACGTACCTTCGGCAGCCAATTGGCGTTTTAAAGTCCGATCAGACATATGCAGTCGATCTGCGACATGTTCGATGCTTAAATAATGCTGTTCTGAATTGGTCAAAATATCACGCACCCGCATGGCCAAACGACGGCGTTCACCTAATGCCGAGAGTTCAGCTTCACATTGGTTAATCGCAATCTGACTGGCAATCGGGTCGGCATTAACCATTTTAAAATTCAGGTATTTTTTATCAAAACTTGAGAGTAAATGGGGTTGTTCAAAACGGAAATTATGCGATGGAAATTTTGCCATATAACGCTCAAAACCGGCTGGTTTCGGGAAATCAAAATCAATCTCGCCCGATAAATCATTACAGCCCGTTAAGGCTTTTGCCATGGTGATAATGCCAAAGGTCAATGCAATCGTAATTTCAGTTCTTAAAGGCTCAAGGTCAAAATCACATTGCAATTGCAGCGTTGCCTTCTCGCCAAAGGTTGAGAAGTAAAGCTGTAAAAATGGTAAACGGAGCTGAATAAAGCGGTTGGCCAAGACCAAGGCATCGCTGATATCATGTGCCGTCATAATGGCATAGCCAATAAAACCATGAATAGAGATTCGCATCTGGGTACCCAAATGAAAACCCAGCGTCGGTTCACCGGTTAGACCTAACGCGTGTTTCACCAGTTCATTTGCGACAGGGGTCGGAATGCGAAAATTTGGCTCTGCCAGTTGTTCACTGCTTAAATGAAAAGGGGTAAACAATGCTTCTGCATTGTAGCCCCAACGTGACACCACATCTAACAGGAGCAGACCGTAAACCCCGGGTATTCCCTGATCTTGTCTTGGAGAAATCGTTTTCATGCGCTATCCATTGCACTTAAGTCATTTTTTTCTATTTGTTGGTTTTTCATATTGGCATGAAAAGAAACAGCAACCTATTAAAATTGTTCGACAACTTATTCAACATCATTAATTTAAAAAAGTTTAAATTCCTTTTTAAAGACCACAATTTTTGTTGTAGAGATAAGCAGCACCTCATGATTCTGATTCAATGCTTGCGTCACATAGCTCACTATAGCGCGGTCAGTTTTGGTTTTTGATGGCGTAATCGCAACAATTTCAACCTCAACATGAACTTTATCGCCAGGACGGGTCGGTCGTGGCCAACGCAGGTTGGATTCCGAACCAATCAGACCATAAGCGACCGGAAAACATTCTGTCCATAAACGCATGGTCACGGCACAGGTATGCCAACCACTGGCTGCAATACCCTGAAAAATAGGATGCTCGTTAGCTTGATCTTCATCGGTATGAAAAACTTGCGGATCATACGCATGCGCAAACTGTTTAATTTCTTCCAAAGTCATTTCATATTCACGACTAATGAAACGATCCCCGATTTTTATATCTTCTAAATACAGCATTAATGCGATTCCTTTTTCTTCAATGCTTGTTGCTTTATCAAAAAACTACCGGTTTGTCTTTGCCACAAATGCGCATAAATGCCATTCAGCGCGACCAGTTCATCATGCGTACCCTGTTCAGCTATTTTGCCTTCATCCAGTACAATCAAACGGTCCATTTGTGCAATGGTCGATAGGCGATGGGCAATGGCGATAACGGTTTTACCCTCCATTAAATCATCCAGACTGGATTGGATTGCGGCTTCAACTTCGGAGTCTAAAGCACTGGTCGCTTCGTCTAAAATCAAGATTGGTGCATCTTTTAAAAATACCCGTGCAATCGCAACGCGTTGACGTTGTCCACCAGAGAGTTTGACACCACGTTCACCGACATAGGCTTCGTAGCCAGATTTACCCCTTAAGTCGGTAAGTTGAGGAATGAAATCTTCGGCTTTGGCTTTACGGACGGCTTCAAACATTTCTTCATCACTTGCATGGGGGCGACCATATTTAATATTTTCAGCCACAGTGCGGTGCAATAAGGAAGTGTCTTGAGTCACCAAAGCAATACTTTTACGCAAACTATCCTGAGTCACATCTTCAATGTTTTGACCGTCAATCGAAATGCGACCTTGGTTAAGATGATAAAAATGCAATAACAATTGAATCAGGGTGGATTTACCTGCACCTGAACGACCCACGATGCCGATTTTTTCACCGGGTTTGATGGTTAAATTTAAATGATCGATCACATTTTTATTGTTATAGGCAAAGCTGACATCTTCAAATTTGATTTCACCCTGTTGTACTTGTAAGGGCTTGGCATCTTTCTTGTCTTGAATGCTAATCGGACGCCCCATGGTTTTCATGCCATCCTGAATCGTGCCGACATTTTCAAATAAAGCGGAAGATTGCCACATCATAAATTCAGCAATGCTGTTGAGTTTTAATATCATGGCAGTGGTTGCAGCAATAATGCCCAGTTCAGCTTGCCCATTGATCCAGAGCCAAATTGCGGTTCCTAACACGCCTACATATAAAACCACACTGAGTAAATTAATGCTGATTTCATACTGCACCCCTAAGCGCATTTGCTTATACACCGTGATCATGAAACCTTGCATGGATTCTTTGGCATACTGACTTTCACGTCCCGCATGGGCAAACAGTTTCACGGTTTGAATATTGGTATAGGCATCCGTCACACGACCGGTCATTACGGCACGTGCATCGGCCTGTTTATTGGAAATTTGGCTTAAACGGGGAATAAAATAGCAGGCAGCCGTAATAAATAGTACCAGCCACAGCATGAGTGGCAAAATCAGCAGAGGGGAAATAGCGCCCAGAACAAAACTGATGGTGATAAAATAAATCAGCACGTATGCCAGCATGTCACCCAAAATTACCCAGAACTCACGTACTGCAAGCGAAGTTTGCATAACTTTGGCAGATAAACGGCCGGCAAAATCATTGTGGAAAAAATCCAGACTTTGCAATAAAAGTAGGTTGTGAAAGCGCCAACGCAGGCGCATCGGGAAGGTGCTGTATAAAATTTGATGCTTGATAATGGATTGCATGCTGGCGAATAAAATATTGGCCAGCAAAATACAGGTCAAAATGGTCAAATTTTGCGTATGTTCTGCTAAAAATGTTTCAGGTTGGCTCTTGCTTAACCAATTGACCAAATCGCCAATTTTTGCATACAGTACCGCTTCAAAACTTGCCGCGCCTGCAGTACATAACACAAGTAACAGCAAATATCGGCGAACACCCGTTGCAGCTTGCCATACAAAAGGAAAGAAGCGTGTTGGAAGTGGTTCGTTTAAACCTTTGGATGGGTAAGGATCGACCAGTTTTTCAAACCACTGCAACATGGGTTACGCTCCATTTTATTCAAACGATTCAATATCAGTATTATGCAATTGTTACAGTATAAACAATATTCTATATTAACGCTTAAGGCTCTTTTAAATAGCTGCAAACAAGTATCTATATATTAGGACTTAATTATGTTTAGGCCTTGGATTACGCCATACTCGGTAAAACGGTTAAGGCAGAAAGTTCATGGGTATAGTAAAAGCCCGGAAGCCTATAGACAGTATTTTAAGATACTGTACTTGAATTCAACATATTCTAAAGACTAATAGATTATAAAAAGAGTCAAAATATTTAGCATATGACACAAAACAGAAAATTGGTTTAAAAAACGTGAAATCGAAATAAACTAAGTATTCACTATGGTGATCTACATGAAAAAAATATGAACTTTATCAAGTAATGGATCTCTGCCCTAATAATGGAGGTCATATATAACCTGAATCCAAAATCAATTCACTTAATTTAGTCAAAAAAACTGCTATTTATCAGAAGTCTATCATGAAATTAAATTATAGGGATTCATCAGGTCATAGGGTACTGTAAAAGTATATTGAACTAAAATTAGCTGTTGAAATTATTCAATCTGCTACCATCAAGTACGCACTTTTGCAGCCCGGTCGCTTTTTCAAAAATGCATCACTCATCTGGATACTTAGCGCCATAAATAAAGCTGTATAAAAATTCTAGTTTTTAATTAGAGAATGAACGGTAGTTTTTATCTTTAGGCTGTATTTTTAAATATAAAGTTATCAATAATATAAAAACCAATAATTTAAAATTTAAATTTCTTCGCATTAAGCGAATCAACTCATTGTGTAATATTGCTTTATTCTGTGCGGTATTGCTTAAATATTGTGATGCTTTTAGTAATAAATGTTAATAAAAGCTTTAAGTTTTGATTGTGAATCAAGTATATAGATTTATCAAACTTACATTGAAGGAAATTGAAACAGATGGACACTTGGTGAATGAAATATAAAGAGTAGAGTGAATAAAGTCATAATTAGGGCGGTATATACCAAACTACTGTAGGAGATAAATAAAAATGACTACTCGAGAACCAGCTAAACAAAATCCAAAAAAACAACCAAACCAACAGCAGCAACAACAAAATCCGCAAAAGCAACCTAATCAACAAAATGACCACCAACAAGAACATCCACATAAACAACAGAAATAAAACTTTGATTTTTTGCCCCCTGAATATTAATTGTTATTCATGGTTTTCTCTGTGTTCAAAGTTTTACCAGATTTATAGTTTCATTATTTCTATTCATCATCAAAAGGGAAAAATAATATGAACTCAAAAGATGTAAAAATCATAGTCGCTGTCATAGTCGCCGTAATCATCGCGGTTATTCTTTATTCCCTATATGAAAGAAATAAAGATGAAAACATGGGAAATTTAAAGAATGAGCAAAGTAATACACTGCTTAGTCCTATGCACAAGATAAGCTCAAGCGCATAGAGCCGTACGGTCATGCTAAAGATAATCGAGAGCAAGATATTCAAATTAGACGTTTTATGAAGATGAACCTTTATAAGTGAAACTGGCTAGAACCAGCCAATTTCTCTAAACACAATATTGTTATAAGGAGAAAAAAGATGGCAAATTCTGATGAGGATCGTATTAAAAACAATCCAAATAATGATGAGCGAGATCCACACCCAGTGGGAACAGGTGTAGGTGCTGCAGGTGCAGCAGCAGCAGGTGCCGCAATCGGTAGTGCGGGTGGCCCAATCGGAGCTATAGTCGGTGGGGCAGTTGGTGCGATAGTGGGGGGTGTAGCCGGCAGTGCAGCAGGTGAAGCGATAGATCCCACTGTTGAAGATACCTATTGGCGTGAAAACAGTGCGCATCAACCCTATTATCAGTCCACACAAAATACTTATCCGGATTTGGACTATGATCGCGATTATCGGCATGCCTATCGGGTAGGTTATGAGGATTCATCTACGTATGATTCGTCCAAAAGGTTTGAAGATGTAGAACCAGATCTTCGTTCTAAATGGGAACAATCAAAAGCAGAATCCCGCCTGTCTTGGGATGAGGCTAAACATGCCTCACGTGATGCATGGAATCGTTTACGTCCCTAACAGCTACTCCATAATCTCAAGAACATTTAAACCAATCTTTTTAATTTTAAAAGGGTTGGTTTTTTTGATCCAGTATTCATTAGATAAGTGGAATTATATTTTTTCCTCATATTTTTATAGCTCCAAGTGATGGCTATTTTCTACAAGCTCTGCGTGATCATATTAATGAATGAGTTTTTAAAAATCCGTATTCCTCATTTGTACAGTAGTTATTTACTCGTTCTCATCTTAAAAAATATTAAATTTAGAGTCTCATTATTAAATAATACTGAAATAAATATAGGTAAAGTGATTTTTAATAGTGTGCTCAATATTAAAGACAGGTGAGTTTAGGTAAAAATTGTGAGCTTGATTTTAGATGTTCAATTGGGAATCAATCATATACAGTTATGATGGTTTACAATGAAGGAAATTGACACAGATTTAGAATAAGAAAAAGCAAAAGAAAGAGTAAATTGATAGTGTCTTAATTTAGGCGATATATAATTAAGGCAATATAAATTCACAATCTAAAAGAGGGAATTAAACATGAATAACCAACCACAAGATCCGCAACCAGATCAACCGAACCTACATATTGAGTTTCCTCAACGGCCTAACGAAGAGAAAGTATACACTCCGCCCAATCCACAGCTTGATCAACCCAACCAACATCTTCAATACTCAAATCTACTGAAGCAACCTCAGTAAAAACCTGAAAATCGATTCAGGTAATAGATATAAAAAAAATTCTTAGAATCTTGTATTCAGGTATTTAAAACCTTATCCATTTAAAATAATAAACTAGAAAAGTAGAAACCATATAAAAAACCCTCAATTGAGGGTTTTTTAAAATCATAATAAGTTCGTCATTTAAAGTAATTACACTTTATTAACGCTTATAAAAATATAATTCATATTATTTTAAAGCTTAAACTGATGGATGATTTGTTTCTGCCACCGCCACCGAAACAGCCGCGAATTGCTTAAAATCAGCACCAGAAGGAGCTTGATAAACTTTCAAACCAAACTCTGGAATAATCGCAATCAGATGATCAAAGATATCCGATTGTATCGCCTCATAATCTTTCCATACCGTGGTATTTGTGAAAGCATAAATCTCCAGTGGTAAACCTTCACTGGTCGGTTGTAATTGGCGAATAATTAAAGATTGATTTTGCGCAATGCCCGGATGCTGTTTTAAATAAAAATCGATATAGGCACGGAATGTCCCTAAATTGGTCAAACGACGCTGATTATAGGAAGCCTGATTGGACAGTTGTTGATTAAAGCTTTCCAGTTCATTATGTTTGGTATTTAAGTATTGATCGAGTAATAAAAATTCTTTGAGCTTTTGTTGTTCACCCTGATTCATAAAATGCACGCTACTTTGATCAATATAAATTGATCGTTTGATGCGGCGCACACCGGCAGAGGCCATGCCACGCCAGTTTTTAAAGGTATCAGTCACCAGTTTGTTGGTCGGAATGGTGGTAAAAGTCTTATCAAAGTTTTGCACGGTAATAGTATGTAATGACATATCAATGACATCACCATCCGCATTTAAGGTCGGCATTTCAATCCAGTCACCAATACGTACCATGTCATAAGATGAAATCTGCACTGAAGCGACTAAAGATAGAATGGTATTTTGGAAAACCAGCATCAGGACTGCAGCCATGGCACCAAAGCCTGCGAGCAAGGTAAAGACATCTTTTTTCAGAAATGTCCCTAAAATCATCAAGCCACAGACAATAAAGATAATCAGCTTAACCAACTGTAAATAGCCTTTAATCGGCTTATTTCTTGATTTTGGGTTACGCTGGTAAATCAGGTTGAAGATACTTAAAAATTCACTGATGGCCAGCGCCAGAGTCAGGAATATAAAGGCTTGTGCACCCATTTGAACCAAGGTGACTATTTTTTCTGAAATATGCGGAACAGTCCCTATGCCGTTCATAATTACAATCGCAGGCACGATATTTGAAATACGGCTGATGACACTATGTTCAGCAAAAACACTCGAATTGGCCCATTTCATCTTTGAAACGAGTTTGCGAATACCTCGAACCACCCCTTGCTTGGCAATAAAATTTGCGAGAACTGCCAGTAAAATTAGGATACTTAGAGAGGTTAGCATCTCTAACCCCGGATATTGATCTGACCAATCTTGAATGTTCCAGATAAAAGCAAAATGCTCCAAAAATGTACCCTCAATATATAAATTTAAAAATTCTTTATAGTTTATAGGGTTATGTTTTTATTATCGTTGTAGGTAACGTTTTTCCTACATGAAGTCAAACTGAATTAACGCCCAAGGGTAATCCTAAGATGAGGCTGTGAGTATTTTTGAAATTTTATTTAATCTTATTTTTGATTTGAAGTGGATGCCAACACGGATATTGGCATCGCTTTTTAAACTACAGATAAGCTAAACTTACCACATCAAATCATCAGGGATCACATAAGCTGCATATGGATCTTCTTCATCCGTGATTTGCTCATTCTTTTCAGAATTATTGACAATAATAAAGCCTTTCATTTTGTCATTAATGCGATCTGCCAAGGCTTTAGGCAAAACTGCATACGCTTCGCTTTCTTTGGCAATCACTAATGAACCTGAAACCAGCGCATTATAAATTTGTTGATTCAGATAAATCTTTTTGATTTTACTCTCGTCAATAAATTGATAGGACACTTCGCCATCGATGTCGCGAATTTTGTGCTGATTGATCATCTGGATAATGGCTGCTTTTAATTCTTTACCTTGCAACAGGCGTTTTTTCTCTAAATCCAGCGCTTGATCTTTCGCGAGTTTTTCCTGCTTATCTTGCGCAATTTTCGCTTTCAATTCAGCTTCGTTGCTTTGTCCAGTACGTTGTTCATGAACTGCCTGTTTAGACAATTTTTTAGCCTTTTTATTATCGACTAAACCCGCTTTTAGCAATTGAGCCTGTAATGCATTTTTGACCATAATAAATTCCGAAACTACTCTTGAATACGTCGATAACGAAAATAAATAACCCAATATACGGCGCTAAGCGTCCAACTTAACAGCGCAGGGATAAGGAATGAATCTAATTTTAAATAAGGATAAATCAGGCTGGCAATTAGGCCACCGACGAAAAATCCGAATAAAATGGCTAAATGGAGAATAATCCGTCTGCGATCTATATCTAAACCACGTAAGCGATAACCTAACGCTAAACCTAAATCGGTCAAAACACCAGATAAATGGGTGGTTCGAATAATCGTGCCTTTATAATGACTGAACATGGCATTTTGTACACCCATTGCCACACATGCCCAAAGCAAACCATAGCGTGGGAAATAGGGCAACAGAAACCAGCACACTAAAATAAAAAAAGCCACCAGGCTTAAAGGCAAACCATAACGGCGCCCTAAGCTAAAGTGGCTATTTCCCAGTATCAATCCGCTATAACATGAACCGATTACATAACACAGGACAACCAGACCTAAGTAGACGATCTGTTCAGGTTGCCAATTCAGTACAGCCAGGGCCAACATGCTGACATTACCGGTCATATGTGAAACGGACTGATGCAAAACGGTCACCAGTCCGAGGACGTTAATCATTCCTGCATTCATTGCAAGAAAAAAAGCACCTAATTGAACCCAAAGCGGTAAAGTTTGAAGAGGCATAACGTCATAAAAAATTCTTAATAATGACTATCTTAATCTAAACCGCGATCTACAGCAGCAGTAAATAGCACATCTGTAGAAGAATTTAATGCAGTTTCAGTCGAATCTTGCAACACACTGATGACCATACCAATAGCAACCACTTGCATGGCGATATCCGAACTAATACCAAATAAGCCACAAGCCACTGGAATAAGCAGTAAAGAACCACCGGCAACACCAGACGCGCCACATGCTGAAATGGTCGCAAGCACAGATAAAATCAACATGGTGGTGAAATCAACCGGAATACCTAAAGTATTTACAGTGGCTAAGGTAAGGACGGTAATAGTCACTGAAGCACCCGCCATATTAATGGCAGCCCCGAGCGGAATAGCAACACTGGCGGTAGATTCGCTCACACCTAAACGTTTGGCTAAATCCAGGTTAACTGGAATATTTGCAGCCGAACTACGAGTGAAGAATGCGGTAATACCACTTTCACGTAGACATTTAAAAACCAGCGGATAGGGGTTCGCACGGGTCACAAATGCCACCATGATTGGGTTAATCACCAATGCCACAAAGAACATTGTGCCGATCAGTACTGCTAATAATTGCGCATAGCTTTCGAAGGTGCTTAATCCCGCTTCTGCAACTGTGACGGCCACCAGACCAAAAATGCCGACTGGGGCAAAATTAATCACCAAACGGATCACTGTATTTACAGCATTTGCAGCATCGGTGAGCAACACTTTCGTTGTTTCATTGGCATGACGGAATGCAACACCCAAAGCAACAGCCCACGCCAAAATGCCAATAAAGTTTGCTTCACTAATTGCAACAACAGGGTTGGCCACAAAACTTAAAAGAAGGTTCTTTAAGATTTCAATGAGACTACCGGGTGGTTGCAAGTCGGCGTTTGCGGGGATATCCAGAAACAAGGTACTTGGGAAAATAACGCTGGCAATCACTGCACTTAACGCAGCCAAGAACATTCCAACACCATACATCACCATAATGGGTTTGATTTTAGCGCTATGTCCGACTTTAAAATTAGCAATAGATGATAAAACCAGCACAAAAACCAATATAGGGGCAACAGATTTAAGCGCTTTAATAAACAAGTCACCCAACAGGCTTAAATAAGGAGCCACATTAGGGAACAAAACAGCAACACCAATACCTAAAATAATGGCGATAATAATTCGGGAGACTAAACTTAAACGCATTAAAGCAGTGAACATAAAGGTGCCTTGTTACAAATACGAGGACTAAAAAATTTACAAATATGCTCGCCATTTTATACCTAAAATAGTTGCTGCTAAAAATTAATTTTTATATAAAAACTAACTACTTATTTTTAAAGTTGATATTCTTGTTTTTAAATAATTTTAAACTCAAAAAAATTAAATATTCTGGTTATAGATATACTTTAAGATTCCCTTATTAGATCGAAATTCCCTCAAAATTTTCTCTTGATTGCCAAGCCTTGTTTAGATTTAATCCAGTCGATTGTTGTGAACCGGCTGGACAGATTTATAGCAGGGTATATACATCTTAAGAATTTAAAAAAACTTCAGGGGAAAGTTCTTGCATGGCCTGGAAATGAGACAGATAAATCTGACCACTTAAATGCTTTAACAATTTTGAATGTTGTAATTTATCCATTACTGGCCCCTTGATTTCTGAAAAATGTAATTTGATATTAATTTTTTTAAATTCTGCATTTACATCTTCCAGCATTTCTAAAGCACTCAGGTCAATCGCACTAATACTTGAACAGTTGATCACCACATGTTCTAAATCCCTATGCTGACTTACCGCATTAATCAAAAAACCTTTTAAAGTATTGGCATTTAGAAAAGTCAGGTTTTCATCAATACGCATAGAAAGCACTTTAGAAGAGGTCAGCACCTGACGGCGTTGTACATTTCTAAAATGTTGCGTGCCTTCAACCAAACCAATCACCGCAATATGGGGACGACTAATTCGCCACAATAAAAGCATAAAGGTGGAGACAATACCAATGATTAAACCGGTAGAGATATCTATGCAGATCACGCCAAAAAAGGTGATCCACATCGCAATACCATCTGCTTTTGAATAACGCCAGGTTTCAATAAAAGGTTTGAAATCGACCAGCTTCCAGATAGAAACAATAATGGTGGCTGCCAAAATAACCAAAGGCAAATCACGGAAAAAACCGGTGAAATATAGGCTGACCATTACAATCAGCAGCGATGAAAACACACCTGCCAGTGGTGTTTTGGCACCCGAATCTGCATTCACGACAGTTCTAGATAAACTGCCTGTGACCGGAAAGGCAGAACTAAGACCAGCACTTAAATTGGCTAAACCTAAGGCGACTAGTTCCTGATTGCTGTTTAAATGACTGCGCTGCTGTAATGCTGTCGCTTGTGCAATGGATAAGGATTCGACAAAGCTAATCATGGCGATCATCGCAGCACCCGGCAATAGAGTGATGACCAAGTCCATATTCCAATACGGCATACTGAGAGGCGGAAAACCTGATGGAATTTCTCCAACAGTTTTAATACCGATTTCTTGCAAATTCAGAAAATAAACTGCAGTAATTGAAGCAACGACGAGTACCAACGGTAATGCTTTAGAGATAAACGCTGTCGACCCAATACGACTTTTAATGGCATTAGAATTTAAAACTTTAGGTAGATAAATCAGAAAGAGTAAGGCAAAGATGCCAAAAATAAAGGTTTGAATATTGCTATAACCAATGTATTGCCAAAAGCTGAGCAAAAATTCAGGAATATTATTGGCTTTTAAAGGCACATCAACCAGAAATTTAAATTGACCTAAAGCAATCAGTAAAGCGGAAGCGATAATAAAACTTTGAATTACGGGATGACTAATCAGTTGAATCAGAAAACCAAACCTAAAAATCCCGAGCAGTAATGAGATGATCCCGACCATCACTGCAAGTAAACAGGCGGCTTGTATATAAACTGGAGAGCCGACTTCAAATAACGGATTTAAAGTGGCAAAGGTCATCATAGAAATAATCGCGACCGGACCAATTGATAGGGTAGGACTACCACCAATCATCGCATAAATGATCATCGGCAGAATGCTGGCATACAAGCCCATTATAGGCGGTAAACCTGCAAGCATGGCATAGGCCATCCCTTGCGGAACCAGCATTGCAATCACAATCAGCGCAGAAAGAAGATCTGATTTAAATTTGGCTTGGTTATATTTGCGCAGCCATTGCCAAGCGGGCAATAATGTCGTTAAGCGAGAATTTAAATCTGACATATCTAAAGCTAAATCACTATTTTAGATATATTATGCATAAAAAATGCTAAGAAGTCTTAATCTGATCAGTTTATCTATTTAATCTACTGATATTTTTAGGATTAAATTAGATTCTTAGGGCAGTAAAGTTGATATAAAGTATTTAATACCTGAATGAGTTTTTCATCTTTAATAGAATAAAAAATCTGTTTGCCATCACGACGGGTCGAAACCACATCACTTTTGCGTAACATCATCAGCTGTTGAGATAAGGTGGGCTGATTAATTTGGGTCATTTCTGCAATTTGCGAAACATTGAGTTCCTGTTTGGCAAGATGGCATAAAATAAGTAGGCGATCTGTATTGGCGAGTGATTTTAATATCGTGACAACAATATCAATAGAATCATGCATAGAAGCAATTTCAAGCTCGGTGTTCATATAACAGCATTTCCATACTACTCATCAGTAATATACGCAGTATAATGCCTGCATAATTGAATACATGAGAAAAAAGCACTATTTTCAATGGTTTTTAATGAACTTAAATATCAGATATTCTTATATCAATAAAATAAGGCATTTAAATTAAGTTAAATGCCTTATTTTGATGCAGGATATGAATAATTTATTTTTTATTCGCTTGTTTAAATCCTTTTAATTCTTTTTCATTAAAATGAAGATTTTCAATTATGGCCTGACGCGTATCAGGGTCATACCAATTGAAAATAGCCGACATTTTTTCTTCAAAATCATCACTGATAACAAAATGACTATCTTGAGTGTTTAATAAACTGTTCTGGTTCAGTATTGAAATAAAGTTTTTTAAGGTTGCACTGTCAAAATAATAACCCGATTGAATTTTTTGAGCCTGGAAAAGTTTTTGCAATACTGCTTTGCCCATTTTCTCCAACTCTTTCATGGTAAGCGTTTGAGTCGGAGCATATTGCTTAAGTAAACCTGAAATCATGATCATGTTATTCAGGCTAGAACTTGATAGATGAGCAAGTGATAACAGCTTATTTTGCATCTGTTCATCTAATGCAATGGATACCGTATTGTCTTGCTGAAAAATCCAGCCCAACTGTTCTAAACTATTTATAATTAATCCAATTTCATTTTCTAGTTCATCGATATTCCATTTTAAGAAAAACTCTTCTTTAAAATAGGGATACATATTTTTGACGTTATCGATTAAATAATGACGTGAGATTTTTTTATAAGATTGAATCAGCATTGCGATTAATGCAGGAAAAATAAAACAATGCAGAATATTATTACTAAAATAACTTAACAGGATTTTTTGACTTTCCGCCACACGAATCCAGTTTTCATTATTTTGACTAAAAATTTCAACTTGTTTTAATTTTTGAGCATATTGAATAATTTCAGTGCTGGATAATTCTGTCATCATCATTCTTTGATCGTACTTGGTGTCATTTAATAACTGACGATATTGATCAATTTGTGAGATTAAATCATGTTCACTTAAAGCATGATTTTTAACATTAAGTAAAATCAGTGAGATCAATGAAATAGGATTAACCACCACTGCTTTATTAATATTTTCTAAAATAGAATTTGCGACCTGATTGACAGTTTGAACCACAGGTTGAGGTAATTCATCATCAATATTTAATTTAATTTGATCGGCTTGATTAGCGGTTAAAATTTTATCCAGAAAAATGGGTTCGCCAAAATTAACATGAACCTGTCCAAAAACTTTTTCAATTTTACGTGCTGAACTTAAAATACCCCAGATCGATTCGGCTTCCTTCGGTTTGCCATTCAGTTCATTTAAGTAAGAAGTACCTTCCATAAGCTTTTCATAACCAAAATAGGTCGGAATAAAAGCAATCGGTTTGGTCGCGCCGCGTAAATGACTTTGTACTGTCATTGACAGCATGCCTTTTTTAGGTGGCAACAATAATCCCGTTCGTGAACGGCCACCTTCAATAAAGTATTCCAAAGGCGTGTTACGCGATAAAAGGCTGTGTAAATATTCTTTAAATACTGAAGTGTAAAGTTCATTACCACTAAAGGTACGGCGAATAAAATAGGCACCGCCGCCACGCATGATTTGACCCACAATAGGCAGGTTTAAATTAATCCCTGCAGCAATATGTGGAACCATGAGGCCACGGTTAAAAATCACATAAGAAAGCAGTAAATAATCGATGTGACTGCGATGGCAGGGCGTATAGACGATCTCATAATCCTTGGCTAACTCACGTACCGTATCGAAATTATGTACTTCAATACCATCGTAGAGTTGTGTCCATAATTTGGTCAGGGCCAGTTCAGCAAAACGTAAGGTTGAATATGAAAAATCAGAAACCACTTCGGTTAAATAGCCTTTGGCACGATTTTCCGCTTCAAACATACTAATTTTATGATCAATACTTTCTTTGCGAATGGCATCTTGCACCGCTTCAGTCTTCATTAATTTATTAATGAGGTTGCGACGGTCGGATAAATCGGGACCTAAAATCGCTTCTTTATGTTTATTAAAACTGGTATTGAGTTCTTTAACAATGGAATGGGCTGGAGAAAAGTTAGGATGCTCAATTTTGGCTTTTTGAATGGCGGATTTAAGTGAAATTGGCTTATGAAATTCAATATAGTTATCACGACTATATAATGAAATATTCAGGGCCTGTTTTAATTTGGATGGGGTAGACCATGCATCGGAAAATAAAGCCTTAAACCAGGAATCTTCATATTCAGGTGAACGACCCCATAATACCGTCACCGGAACCAGTTCAATATCGTATTCAGGATATTTTTCTAAAACTTCAATCAGGCGAATCAGTTTGGCAGAATAATGATAAGCCTCATTTTTTGAACTGGGTACATTTAGAGCCAGTATCGAGTCATCTTCTTTAAATTTCTGAATCATTAATGGCGCAAAAACTGATGGCAGTTTGCGCGCTTTTGCTTCAGTGTCGATTAATACTGTATTACTGAGTGAGGCATCTTGTAATACATAACAAATTAATTTTTTATCGAGTTTATCTTTTATATTTTTTTCTAATTCTTCAGTATTGCCTAAGACCTGAGGAGTCACGATTTTATCAAGGATTTTCTGCGTAAATTGTCGATAAAATCGGCTATAACCCTTATTAGACATTTGCTTCCCTAAAATCAGTTTTCATTTGCTGGATATTGTGTGCAATAACAACGATAAATACAAATCTTATTGATGACAAATAAGTCATTTAAGTTGTAACGACTTAAGAAAAACCAAGCTGAGATGCTGTGAAAAAATCTTTATTTTCTAGGCTCAAACAGGCAGTTAAGACGAAAAAAATGGAATAGAAAAACTTATCTTCCCGGTCTAAATGGCTTATGATGAATGCATGGTTTTAAAATCAAAAAATCGCTCAAGGAGTTAAAATGAGTACAGATTCTGCATTTCCAACACCAAATAATTTAGGCATAGCGGTTTATAGTAATAATGCTGAATCTATTGGCAACACCCCCTTAATTCGCATTAACCGTTTAATTTCTTCACCTGCCACGGTACTGGCTAAAATTGAAAGCCGTAATCCTGCATTTTCAGTGAAATGTCGTATTGGTGCCGCTTTAATTGCAGATGCTGAAGAAAAAGGTTTGCTTAAACCCGGCATGCATATTGTAGAGCCGACCAGTGGTAATACCGGGATTGCATTGGCATTCGTAGCTGCGGCAAAAGGTTATGACATCACGTTAACCATGCCTGCAAGTATGAGTGTTGAACGTCGTAAAGTGTTAAAAGCATTTGGTGCAAATCTGGTACTGACTGAACCTGCAAAAGGCATGAAAGGTGCAGTGGATGAAGCCGTTCGTTTAGCCACTGAACAACCGGAACTGTATTATTTGCCGCAACAATTTGAAAACCCGGCCAACCCTAAAATTCATGAACAGACCACAGGTCCTGAAATTTGGGAAGCAACTGGCGGTAAGGTTGATATTTTAGTTTCTGGCGTAGGAACAGGCGGTACCATTTCCGGTATTTCACGTTATTTTGAGCAAGTGAAAAATCAAGCGCTTTATTCGGTTGCTGTTGAACCGGCTGAATCGCCCATTATTGGACAAACCAAACGTGGTGAAGCGCTGACTCCGGGGCCGCATAAAATCCAGGGTATTGGTGCAAACTTTATTCCAAAAAATCTGGATTTAGATTTAGTTGATGAAGTTATTGCGATTGACAGCTCAGCAGCCATTGAATGGGCGCGTAAAACAGCGACTCATGAAGGTATTTTAGTGGGTATTTCAAGTGGTGCTGCAATGGCAGCAGCAGCTCAACTGGCAGCACGTCCTGAAAATGCCGGAAAAACCATTGTGGTGATTTTACCGGATGCCGGTGAACGTTATTTATCGTCTGTTTTATTTGAAGATATTTCTGCCGATTAATGTGGCACGAATTTTCTGAGAATAAAAAAAGGCTGAAGGTTGATCTTCAGCCTTTTTTATTCAGTCTGTATGAATCACAAAATCTTAACGGATAAACAGTTTTAAAATCAGTTTCTGAATAAATGTGCCATAAGGCGGATAGAACAAATACATCAAACTAAATTTCGGTCGGTTAAACACGGCTTTCGCATGACTAAAGGTGACAAAACCTTCATAGCCATGATAATGACCCATTCCCGATGGACCCACACCGCCGAAAGGCAGATCTTCCTGTCCGACATGAACCAAGGTTTCATTGAGGCAAACACCGCCACTGTGAGTTTGCATGAGTACTTTTTGCTGATCTTGTTTGTTATAACCAAAATAATATAAAGCCAAAGGACGCGGTCTTTGATTAATGTAGTCAATCGCTTCATCGAGCTGTTGATAAGTCACGATCGGCAATAAGGGACCGAAAATTTCATTTTGCATCACCTGCATATCATCTGTGACATTGCTTAGAACATAATGTGCTAAACGTCGTCCTGAAGATGTGTCAGTAATGACATTAACAGTCGCATTTTTTGCAGTTGCATCCTCAATATAGCGATTTAGGCGGTTGAGCTGCCGCTCATTAATAATGGCGGTGTAATCCGGATTATTGTCTAGTGTCGGGAAAAATTCCTGAATGGCTGTCGAGTAATCTTCAATAAACTGGGCCTCTAAGTGTGCAGGAATCAGCACATAATCGGGCGCCACACAGGTTTGTCCGGCATTCATGGCTTTGCCAAAAGCAATTCGCCGTGCACTTTCACGAATATTGGCATCGGCCAAGACCAACGCTGGAGACTTTCCTCCAAGTTCCAAGGTCACTGGCGTAAGGTTGTTGGCAGCTGCACGCATCACATGTTTACCGACTTCACTGGCACCGGTAAATAAGATGTGATTAAAAGGCAATTGGGTAAATTGCTGCGCAACTTCTGCATCACCATTGACCACACATACCAAATCTTCAGGAAAGGCTTGAGCAATCATTTGCTTAAACAGGGCAGAAAATCCAGGAGTATATTCACTCATTTTCAACATCACCCGATTACCCGCCGCAAGGGCTTGGCAGAGTGGGCCGATGGCTAAAAACAGCGGGTAATTCCACGGGACCACGATACCCACTACACCAACCGGTTGATACAAGACATAACCTGTCGCAGGTTGGAAAAGAATACCAATATGACGTTTGCTTGGACGCATCCATTTTTTCAAATTTTTTAAGGCATATTTAATGCCGAGCACACTGGTCATGACCTCGAACATTTCGGTTTCAGAATGACTTCGGTTAGAAAAGTCCTGACTAATTGCCTCATTGATCTGGGTTTTATTTTGCAGAATCAATTGCTGCAAAGTTTTAAGCTGCTGTCTACGCTGCTCCAAACTCGGGTAACTGTTTTCAGTAAATGCCTGTTTTTGCTTCTCGAATAATAGTTGTAATTCGATCAAGATACTTTGATCTGTACTTTGATCTGTACTTTGATCTGTACTTTGATCCATTTTATGATTCAACATCTTACATATCCTTTGCCAGTAGTAAGAGAGTAACTTGAATTTTTCAATATCATTCCGTTATTCTCACTTTGTTATATTTTTAAATCTTTTTAAAATATTACATAACAGGTTCAAATCTATCCTCAAGTCACTATGAGTGAACTGAGAATGATGCGCTTATCTTTGAAATTAAGCATGTAACTGTTTGGCGCGTATCATATCCACCGCTTTTTCAGCAATCATGATAGTCGGCGCATTGGTATTGCCATTCACCACATTCGGCATGATTGAGGCATCCACCACACGTAAATTTTCAATGCCATAGACACAAAGCTGCGGATCAACCACGGCCATTTCATCAACGCCCATTTTACAACTGCCGACAGGGTGATACACCGTATCCGCACGTTCACGCAAAATATGCCGGATTTCGTCATCGGTTTTGACCGAAGCACAAAACAGATCTTTTTTATGCAGCATTTTCAATGCCGGCGAATGCATCAGTTGTTGCGTTAATTTATAGGCATTGACCATATCTTCAATATCCTCTTCATGATCAAAGAAATTCGGGTCAATCAGTAGGGGATCTTCAATGCTGGGGCCACTGATTTGAATGCTACCGCGACTTTTTGGATTCAGCAGGCAGACATGACAGGAAATACCGTGACTGGCATGGAAAGTGCGCGCATGGTTATCGACCAAGGCCACAACAAAATGCAGCTGCAAATTGGGAATCTCTTTATCTGCTGAACTTTTTAAAAAGCCGCCACACTCGGCAAAATTGGTACTGAGCATGCCACGGCGTTCTTTACGATAGCGTGAAATTTGCTTCATCAAGTCAATTGTACCGGCCAGTGAAACGCCAAAAGTACCCGCAATATCACTAACGGTATAACTAAAAATAAAATCAGGATGATCGTGGAAATTTTTACCGACACCGGGCAGGTGTTTGGTCACGGCAATATCATGCTCGACCAGTTTCTGTTCATCGCCAATGCCGGAGAGCATTAAAATTTGCGGCGAATGCATCGCACCTGCGCTTAACAGCACTTCTTTATGGGCACGCAGCTGTTTAAGTTGCCCTCCATGTTTAACCTCGACCCCAACTGCAACCTGATTTTCAATTAAAATGCGCTGTGTAGAGGCATGGGTATAAATGGTCAGATTAGGGCGTTCCAAATGCGGAAATAAATAGGCACGCGCCGCACTACAGCGCTCGCCATTAATATGCGTGACCTGATACACGCCTAAGCCTTCTTGTTCGGCTCCATTAAAGTCATTTAGAATTTTATAACCTTGTTCTTTCGCGGCAGTGATATAACGTTCATGCCATGGACTGTCGGTGCGCAAATTCGATACTGATAAAGGCCCGGTATTGCCATGATATTCATTTCGAATATCGTGATTGTTTTCCGAACGAATGAAGTAGGGTAGAACCTCCTGATAACTCCAACCTTGATTACCGAGTTCCGCCCACTGGTCATAATCTTTTTGATGGCCGCGCACATAAATCATGGCATTAATGGCAGATGATCCACCTAAACATTTACCGCGTGGTTGGTATCCTTTACGGCCATTTAGACCTTTTTGAGGCACGGTTTCAAAGGCCCAATTGTTGATTTTGGTGGGTATGCTGATCACGGCTGCGGCGGGAGTATTTACCGTCCAGGTATTGCCATGACTGCCGGCTTCTAATAAACAGACTGAAATTCCTGGATTTTCTGATAACCGTCCGGCCAAAACGCAGCCGGCACTGCCGCCACCAATGACAATATAGTCAAACATCTGGTTTTCCATAGAGGATCTTGTTCCTGTTATTTATTTTTGAATGTCATTTTTGTTTTAAGGGATATTTCTATTGTTTTCATCACCCATTTAAATCGATCTTACTGAAGCCTGAGGCGAAAAGATATACAGTTTAGCGCTTGATTCACAAAAATAAAAAATGGTTTATTTTTATCTATGCTTATATAATTAACCGCCTCTCTAATTACAGTTTCATACCATATTCGGTATAAATGAGCATTGGAAATAAGACTAAAAAAGCAGATGATGTATCTCTGTTATGGATTAAAACAAGTAGGATTTTAATTAGTGTTTGAGCTTGACTGTAAATTACTCAGTGTTTTTCTTTATATTTATAAATATAAAAGTGTTTCGGTTGCAGCAGAATATCTGTCGATGAGCCAACCGACGGTCAGTAATATCCTGAATAAAATTAGACAGCATTATAACGATCCGCTTTTTTTAAGAATCGGCAATGAGATGGTTCCCACTGAATTGTCTAAACAGCTTTTTCCTTTGGTGAGTGAGGCGCTGAGCAAGGTCGAGATCATTAATAATTTCACTATTAATTTTGACCAATCGACTTCGCAGCAGAAATTTACCATTGCCATGACCGATGTTTCACATTTGGTGTTATTACCTAAAATTTCACAATATTTAAAACAACATGCCTCGCATATTCGCTTAAATGTCCGAGCGATTACCTCGGAAACCAGTTATCAGATGGCCAATGGTGAAATTGATTTAGCCATTGGCTTTTTACCCAATTTGGAAAATGGTTTTTATCAACAAAAATTATTTGAACAATATTATGTGGTGATTGCTTCTAAGGATCATCCAAGGCTGAGTGGAGACAGTTTAAGCACTGAACAATATATTAGTGAGTCGCATATCGATATTGATGCGGGAATGGGGCATTACCATATTGAAAATGAGCTACATAATTTAGAATTAAAACGTAATATTCTAATGCGTTTACCAAGTTATTTAGGTGTGGGGCTAGTGGTGCAGGAAACTGATGCGATTGCGACGGTACCTTATTATTTAAGTAAAGTGTTATTGTCACGCGGTAATTTGCAAATTTTAGAGGCACCGATTACTTTTCCAAGCTATGCAGTTAAACAATATTGGCATATGTCTTGTCATCATAAAACCAGTCATCAATGGCTGCGTCAGATGTGTTATGAATTATTCAGCCAAATGAATGAACTGGATGGTTCAACGCATGGAATGATTCAGCAACAAAAATAATGATTTAAATCAATTAGATTTATTCATCTACTAAAGGGATTTTATCCGGGGTCATGAGCGCCTGATTAATATATAACTTGATTAAACGTTCCCTTGAACCAATCGATTTTTGATAGTGGGTTGAATTGAGTAATAATGATGCCCCATAGGTGACAGTCCAGATATAAGATAAATAATCGCGAATTGACATGGCGCTATCC
This sequence comes from Acinetobacter sp. TSRC1-2, assembly GCF_049895885.1. NCBI lineage: Bacteria > Pseudomonadati > Pseudomonadota > Gammaproteobacteria > Moraxellales > Moraxellaceae > Acinetobacter > Acinetobacter sp. TSRC1-2. The sequence goes on along the minus strand of NZ_JAFCTF010000005.1, from coordinate 84,434 downwards.
AGGGACTTTAAATATTCATCGGTCATGTCTTTGATTTCAATAATCCGTTCTTCACGCACCTGATATAATTCTTCAAATAATTCGTTTAATTTTCTTTCGTTGTTGGTTAATCGGTCTTCAATGACATGTAATAAAATAGTCCGGTTGGAATTTAACATGTTGTAAAGCATGTACTGTGAAACATAGGTTTTAATATTATTTTTATATTTTTTTGAAATTTCTAATAATCTTTTTTCATTCAAGATAATCAATTCTAAATACAGCTGATTCTTGCTTTTAAAATGCTTATAAATTGTACCTTTGGCAATATCCAGTTCAGAGGCTAATTCTCCAAGCGTAATATCTTGATTGTTGTCCAGCAACAGCGTTTCTGCCATGGCTAAAATTTTCTCTTTACGTAATAGAAAATTTTGTTGGCGTACTGTATTCATTGCAATCGTCCTAAGCAGACATTAAAAAAAGCGCATTCAACATATACTAATAAAATTATGATGACCATTCCACTATTGTCGGGTCTGGACCAAACTTAATATTTAAAATCGATATTTTTTTAACCCCCTATTTTCAATTGCATCGCTTTTAATGGCATAGCAAAAATTAAAAGTCAATAAATGAGAACCTTCGAGGTCAATAATCGCCATTAAAATTCCAATTGGACAATAATTATTTTATTGTCTTTTTGCGCGGAAACGTAAAATCACGGATTAAACGCAAATAAATAATGTTCTGATCAAACCGTATTTCAACCGTACATTTAAAGATGAGATTTTAGGATGAATTGCTTAATTCAAAGTCAATTACAGAAAAGATGTTTTGTTTAGCAAGCATTCAAGTGAACATCAGGTGGAACGCATTTTAATTCTTAAAACTCTTATGAGGCGATTCTTCAAACTCGGTTTTTGCCTTAATGCCATTTCTCCTGATGGTTATTGAAAACTGGTTTGAACGCCCAAATTTATTCAAATAGATGTACATTGAAATGAAGCTCGTTATTTTAGTTTAGGTTCTTACAACTTAAAAAACACTTCAATTTTCAATCCGAAGTCTTCACCCAAGGAAAGCAATATGCCTATTTATAACGCACCTCTTAAAGATATGGATTTTATTTTAAATGATGTATTTAAGGCTGAAGATTTTTGGCAAGGTAATGAAGACTTAGCCCATATTGACATGGCAACGGCCAATGCCATTTTAGAAGAAATGGCAAAATTTTCTAAAAATGTCATTCTGGATTTAAACCGTTCAAGTGATGAAGAAGGTGGTGCTCAATTTAATAATGGCGTGGTAACGACGCCAAAAGGTTTTAAAGAAGCATTTAAGCAATATGCAGAAGGCGGATGGATTGGCTTGGGTGCGGAAGAAGAGTGGGGTGGTCAGGGCATGCCAAAAATGCTGACTGTGCTTGCTGATGAAATGATCTGGGCAACCAATCCATCGTTTATGCTTTACCCGTTACTTTCTGTGGGTGCAGGCATGGCATTGAACAACTATGCCTCTCAAGAGCAAAAACAAACCTATTTACCTAAAATTTACACCGGTGAATGGTCAGGTACCATGTGTCTAACTGAACCGCATGCAGGAACCGATTTAGGCATTATTAAAACCAAAGCTGAACGCAATAAAGATGGTTCTTATGACATTACCGGAACCAAAATCTTTATTACCAGTGGTGAGCATGACCTATCAGCAAACATTATTCACCTGGTCCTGGCGAAAACGCCAGATGCACCTGCAGGTTCACGCGGTATTTCATTGTTCATCGTGCCTAAATTCCTGGTGAATGAAGATGGTTCATTGGGTGAGCGCAATAGCATGGGTGCGGGTTCTATTGAACACAAGATGGGGATTAAAGGTTCGGCAACCTGTGTATTGAATTTTGATGGTGCCAAAGGTTTCCTTGTCGGTAAAGAAAACGAAGGTCTGGCGGCCATGTTTGTGATGATGAACTACGAACGTTTATCGATGGGCATTCAAGGTTTAGGCGCATCTGAATTTGCCTATCAAAATGCAGCGCAATATGCGACAGACCGTCTACAAGGCCGCAGTGCAACAGGGGTGAAATCGCCAGAGAAACCCGCCGATTCGATTTTGGTCCATGGTGATGTACGTCGTATGTTGCTTAACGGTCGTGCTAACAATGAAGCATCGCGCGCATTTGCGGTATACGTAGGTCAGCAACTGGATATCACCAAGTTCTCTACCGATGCAGAAGCCGTGAAAAAAGCCAATGACCGTGTGGCATTGTTAACGCCAATCGCCAAAGCCTACTTAACGGATACCGCATTGAATGCGGTGCTTGAGTCACAAATGGTGTTTGGTGGTCATGGTTATATCCGTGAATGGGGCATGGAACAGTGCGTTCGTGACCTACGGATCTCACAAATTTATGAAGGCACTAACGGTGTACAAGCGCAGGATTTAATCGGCCGTAAAACCATTCGCAATAATGGTGCGAATATGGCGGAATATATCACTGAAATTCGTGAATTTGTCGCTATATTAGATGATTCACTTCCGATTAAAGCCGCGACTTTAAAGGCGTGTAATGAAGTGGAAACGATTACCCAGTTTATTTTGCAACAGGCGAAAGGCGAACCTGATTTTGCCAATGGTGTTGCAGTGGATTACTTGCATGCAGTGGGCTTACTGAGCTTTAGCTATATGTTTGCGAAAATCTCGCAAGCAGCTCAAGCGAAAACAGAAGCGTTCTATCAAAACAAACTTATTTTGGCGCAGTACTTTGCAGAGAAAGTGTTACCCGGCTTAACTGCACGTATTGCCCAAATTAAAGCCGGTTCAAACTTGATGATGCAGTTACCGGAAGATTACTTCACTGCTCAATCTTAAGCTCGGCACTTGGGTTTTAACCTGGATTTAACACAGATGGAAATTTGATGGGCAGCATCTTCTGCTCATCTCAAACAACAAAATTTATAAACTAGGATGGAAAAAATGATTGTTATTGTGAATGGTGTACGTACAGCAATGGGTGGTTTTCAAGGCTCGCTTTCTGCCTGTGCAGCACCCGATTTAGGTGCAGTGGCCATTAAAGAAGTGGTTGCACGTTCAGGTTTACAGCCTGCAGATATCGATGAAGTGATTTTTGGTTGTGTGTTACCTGCGGGCTTAAAGCAAGGTCCAGCGCGTCAGGCCATGCGTCAAGCCGGTTTGCCAGATTCGACCGGTGCGACCACCATCAATAAAATTTGTGGTTCCGGTATGAAAGCGGTGATGCAAGCGGCCGATGCGGTTAAAGCAGGTTCTGCACAAATTGTGGTTGCCGGGGGGATGGAGTCGATGAGTAATGCGCCATATCTACTTGAAAAAGCACGTAGTGGTTACCGTATGGGACATGGAAAAACCACAGATCACATGTTCCAGGAAGGTCTGGAAGATGCTGAAACAGGTCTTTCCATGGGCATACTTGCACAAGAAATGGCAGATAAAAAAGGTTATACCCGCGAGCAACAAGATGCTTTTGCGATCAGCTCTTTAAATAAAGCAGTGACGGCAATTAATCATGCTTACTTCAAGGCTGAAATTGCGCCTGTAACCGTATCTAGCCGTAAAGGCGATGTAATTGTTGAGCAAGATGAGCAACCTCTGAATGCCAAAGCCGACAAAATTCCGACCTTACGTCCCGCGTTTAAAAAAGACGGAACCATTACAGCGGCAAATGCCAGTTCAATCAGTGATGGCGCATCTGCACTGGTGATCACTTCGGAAGAAATTGCAGCTGAACGTGGCCTTAAACCTGTTGCTAAAGTTCTCGCCTATGCCAGTCATTCACAGCATCCTTCTGAATTTAGTATTGCTCCGGTAGGCGCAATTGAGAAAGTCTTAAAGCAAACCGGCTGGACTGCTGCTGAAGTTGATCTTTGGGAAATTAATGAAGCCTTTGCGATGGTGACCATGGCGGCTATGGATGCTTTTAATTTAGATGAAGCCAAAGTCAATGTGAACGGTGGTGCGTGTGCACTTGGACATCCACTCGGTTCATCAGGTTCACGTATTATTGTGACCTTGATTCATGCACTTCAACGTACTGGCGGCAAAAAAGGCATTGCAGCATTATGTATTGGTGGTGGTGAAGCGACTGCTATTGCGGTTGAGTTAATTTAAACTGATACAACATAAACATATGAAGAAGCAGAGTAAACGCCATGATTCTAGTGCGCTAGGATGATGGTAAAGTTGTGTTTATGTTGCTATTTTTTAAATAAAAAACGGTTTAGAACCTCGCCTTTGAGTTGATTGATTCAAGAAAAATAACTTTTGCTTCGGGTTGTTCAATGACTTTGTTTGACTCTTGTGCCAAGCGTGTCATGAGCAACTTTGAACAATGCAAAGACAAGATTGTGCTACGTCCGCAGGAAATTTCCAATAATCTGGTGGGTTCAAACTCAATTTATAAAAAGTAAAACAATTGAATGAGGGTAGCCGATGCCATGCTTTAGTTCAGTCGCGGCATATTTTTTATCCCGTTGATAGAATTTAATAACTCGGCATAATCCTGCACAAAATAATTTGCCTGAGCTTTAATTTCCTCTAACTCATGTGCCGAATATTGGTCATAAATGGCAATCACCTCTATACCGGCTTGTTTTGCTGCTTCCACACCAATGAGTGAATCTTCAATAATTAAACATTCGTCAGCATTAAACCCAAAATGCTGAATTGCTGTTAAATAGACTTCTGGATGTGGTTTAATGTTTTCGACATTTTCTCGGGTTAAGATCAGTGAAAAATCGTTCTCGAAATCAATTTGGCTATTGATGAGAGTATTATTGTCTTGATAACGCTGAATATTGTACAAACTGGTGGTTGTGGTAATCGCTAATTTAATTTCTAGTTGTTTGAGTGTATGAATCAATTGGTTTGCTTGAGGTTTGAGTTCAACAACATGATCAAGAAAATAACGTGAAATGGCATAACGTCGTGATTTGACCTCTGCTTTAGTTAATTCAAAACCATAAAATTCGTTGAGATAGCCACAATATTCCAAATATGGATCAGGAGATTGTCTGAAGTTTTTCAGCTGGATATCCCGCTGCTGCTGAATGGTATGAAAATCTACCTCAATCTTCGATAATTGCTGAATCAGGGTTGCATCGACTTGATTCCAGATTCCCACGGAATCAATCAGGGTGCCATCTAAATCAAAACAAATTAACTTTTTCCCATGAAACATTTTCATCTGACATTTTGTTTGAATGAGCTGAATTGTATCTTGTTTGAATATACATATCGGTTTAGGTAGAAAAAATTTCCAGTTTTAACGGTGATTTGAAAATCGTTCTTTAAGCTGGTCAAATAGCAGTTGCATGCCTTGAGTCGCGGTTTGAGGAATTAAATGATATTGCTTGGGTACACGAAGGTGATCAGCTTGAGGGTCAATATAATAGGCTTCACATGTTTCAGGTATTTCATGAATCAGTCCGGCAACTGGGTAAACCACCAAACTGGATCCAATGACGATAAAAATATCGGCATCTTGAACCAGCTGCATGGCCTGTTCATAAGCAGGGACGGCTTCGCCAAACCAGACCACATGTGGACGCAGCGGATAGCCTTGCGGGCATTCGTCGCGTTCCAGATTCAACTCCCAGCCTTGAATGGGATAGAAAGTCTCAGAATACTCGGCACCCGGCGCAGAGCTTTTGGCCAAGCGAATATTGCCATGTAAATGGAGTACATGCCGGTTTCCAGCGCGTTCATGTAAATCATCTATATTTTGGGTAATGACATCACATTCTGCAAAGTCCTGGATTTTGGCAATGAGTTGATGGGCTAAATTCGGCTGTGCTTCTAAAACACTTTTGCGCCGTGCATTATAAAAGCGTTGCACCAACTCTGGATTTCTTTGCCATGCCTCCGGTGTCGCTACATCTTCAATCCTGTGATTTTCCCAAAGTCCATCATGATCACGAAATGTATTAATCCCACTTTCTGCACTCATTCCTGCACCGGAAAAGATCACGATTTTTGGCATTTCTATCGCTTCGCTGTTTTTAATTTAGATAAACTTATCATAAATTATTCAGGTTTTTATAGGTTTTACATAACACCTTAATTTTACTTTTAAGCAGCTATAAAACAAAAGCCCCCACAAAGTTGTGAGGGCTAGTTGAGTTATTTTTCTATTAAGCAATAAACTGTTGAACCGCCTGATTGAACTCATTTGGACATTCAATATTTGAAATATGCGAGGCATTAATTTCAAACATTTGACTGTTTGGAATCTGTTCAATCATAAACTGAGCATCAGAAACTGTGGTCACTGGATCTTGCTGACCTGCTACAACCAATACTGGCACAGCAATGTCTTTGAGTTGTTCGCTTAAATCTGCTTTTGCTAAAGCTTCACAACAACTTGCATAACCTTCAGCGCTGCCAGCTGCCAAGCTATTTTGCAACTTTTCAACTTCTGCTGCATTGCTTTTAATAAATGATTCAGTAAACCAGCGCCCGGCTGCAGTGGCTGCGATAGGCTGTAAACCTTGTTCACGTACCAGTGCTGCGCGCTCATTCCACGCTTGTTCCTGACCAATTTTCGCTGCAGTATTGCATACAATGACTTGGTTAAAACGCTTGGCCTTGTGAACGGCAAGCCATTGACCGGTTAAGCCACCCATCGAAATACCACAAAAAACAGCTTTTTCAATGTTTAGATGGTCAAGCAGGTTCACCACGTCTTGACCTAATTGCTCAAGCGTATAGGGACCTTGTGGAGCCGAGGATGCGCCATGACCACGTGTGTCATAACAGATCACAAAGAAATCATTTTGAAAATGATTAATCTGAGGTTGCCACATTCCATAATTCGTTCCGAGCGAATTTGAAAAGATGACCGCCGGTTTATTGACATTACCAAAGGTTTGGTAATTGATTTGAGCACCATTAGAGCTAAAAGTTGGCATTTTTATTTCCTAATCCTCTCTCGATCCCTCCTTTACAAAAGGAGGGAGGAAAGAGCATTTAATAATTAAACACGTTCGATAATTAAAGCGATGCCTTGACCGACCCCAATACACATCGAACATAGCGCGTAATGACCGCCGGTTTGTTCCAGCTGGTTCAGGGCAGTCGTTACTAAACGCGCACCCGATGCGCCAAGCGGATGACCCAATGCAATCGCGCCACCATTCGGATTGACTTTCTCTGAGCCATCGGTAAGACCTAAGTCACGCGTCACCGCCAAGGCTTGTGCGGCAAAGGCTTCGTTCAGTTCAATCACGTCCATCTGCTCAAGCGTTAAACCGGTTTGCTTGAGCAGCTTTTTAATTGCAGGCGCAGGGCCAAAGCCCATAATGCGAGGTTCGACACCGACCACGGTTGCGCCAATAATCTTGGCTCGTGGTTTTAAGCCATATTTTTCTACCGCATCATCCGAAGCGATCAGCAGGGCTGCTGCACCATCGTTAATGCCTGAGGCATTACCCGCAGTCACCGTACCGTCGGTTTTCACCACCGGTTTTAGCTTGGTGAGCGCTTCCAGGGTGGTCGAGGCACGCGGATGTTCATCGGTCGCGACCACGACTGGCTCGCCTTTACGCTGTGGAATGCTGACCGGAATAATTTCCTGGTCGAAGAAACCACGCGCCTGTGCTGCTGCGGTACGCTTCTGGCTTTCCAGCGCAAACTGGTCTTGATCGGCACGGTTGATGTTGAACTGTTCCGCCACGTTTTCCGCGGTTTGCGGCATGGTTTCTACGCCATACATCTCTTTCAGTTTGGGATTGATAAAACGCCAACCCATGGTGGTGTCTTCAAGTTTCTGGCTGCGGCCATAAGCGCCTTCGGATTTACCCATCACCAATGGTGCGCGTGACATGGATTCTACACCCCCGGCAATAATCAGCTCTGCTTCACCGGCTTTAATGGCACGTGCGGCCATCGCTAGCGCATCCAGTGATGAGCCACATAAACGGTTCACAGTCGTTGCAGGAACCTGATACGGCACACCGGCAAGCAGTGCCGACATACGGCCGACATTGCGGTTGTCTTCACCGGCCTGGTTGGCACAGCCATAAATCACATCATCTACTTTTTCAAAGTCAACCGATGGATTACGCTGCATCAGGGCTTTGATTGGAAGTGCACCGAGGTCATCGGCACGAACGGGTGCCAGACCCCCGGCATAACGGCCGAATGGGGTACGAATGGCATCGATAATATAGGCGTTTTTCATTGTGTAATCCTTTTACCTCCCTTAATCCCTCCTGAAAGGAGAGAGACTTAGCTGGCTTCAACATGATTGGAGCTTTGGCATAAAGTCTCCCTGCTTGCACTTCGGCTTTAAGCCTTACTCAGGGGAATTAAGGGGGATTTAAAATTTCTTTAAAGGGTATTAACCCTGAGTCGCATCAATCAGCTTTGCACCGGTCAAAGCCTGCAATTCTTCAAATGACAGACCTTCGACTTTCTCAATCACTTTCATACCTTCATCAGTCACGTCAATCACGCACAGGTCGGTATAGATGCGGTCTACGCATTTCAGGCCGGTGGCCGGGTAGCTGAGTTCCGCGACAATTTTCGGTTCGCCTTTTTTGGTCACATGATCGGTGGTGATAAAGACTTTTTTCGCCCCCACCGCCAGGTCCATGGCACCGCCGACAGCAGGAATGGCATTCGGTGCACCGGTATGCCAGTTGGCCAGATCCCCATTTTCAGCAATCTGGAAGGCACCCAGTACCGCGATATCCAGGTGACCGCCACGCATCATCGCGAACGAGTCGCCATGATGGAAATATGCGCCACCTTGTAATAAAGTCACAAACTCTTTACCTGCGTTAATTAACTCAGGATCTTCTTCACCTTTCGCCGGTGGTGGACCAAACGCCAGCAAGCCATTTTCAGAGTGTAGAAACACATCTTTGTCTTTTGGTAAGTAATTGGAAATCTTGGTCGGCAAACCAATGCCCAGGTTGACATAAGCACCATCGGGAATGTCTTGTGCCACACGCTCTGCAATTTGATCGCGGGATAGTTTGCTATAGCTCATTTTTTAATCCTCACGTAATTAAGCAGATTGCTCAAGGGGTTTCGTGCCAACAGCAACCACGTGCTGTACAAAAATGCCCGGGGTAATAATGTGTTCAGGGTCAAGCGCACCCAGTTCCACCACTTCTGCAACTTGCGCAATGGTGACATCGGCAGCCATCGCCATAATCGGGCCAAAGTTACGTGCCGACTTGTTGTAGACCAGGTTGCCCCAGCGGTCGCCCTGATGGGCTTTAATCAAGGCAAAATCGGCCTTAATCGGGTTTTCCAGCACAAAGTCTTTGCCTTCATAGTTCAGGGTCGGTTTGCCTTCAGCCAGCAAAGTCCCAAAACCGGTAGGGGTATAGATGGGACCAAGTCCCATACCTGCAGCCTGAATCCGGCAAGCCAGATTGCCTTGTGGCACCAGTTCCAGTTCAATTTTGCCGGCACGGTAGATTTCATCAAACACGTAGGAGTCGGACTGGCGCGGGAAAGAACAGATAATCTTGCGCACTGCACCGGTTTTAAGCAACTTGGCCAAACCATAATCGCCATTGCCGGCATTGTTGTTGACAATGACCAGGTCTTTTACGCCCAGTTCGATTAAACCATCAATCAGTTCAGCCGGTTGTCCAGCTGTACCAAAGCCACCAATCATGATGGTGGCACCATCTTTAATGTGGGAGAGCGCTTCGGTGAGAGACGCTGTACTTTTATCAATCATAGTTTTTCCTGACGCAATAATGGCGTTTCTTGATTAGACATTGAATGAGGAGGCGGGGTGTCTGCTTTTTTACTCAGTATGACATGGGCAATTAAGCCAATACAAATTCCCCAAAATACGGAACTGAGGCCTAAGAAGTGCATGCCAGAGGCAGTGGCTAAAAATGTAATCAGTGCGGCATCTCGCTGATGTTCATCTTTCATTGCCGTTGTAATATTTATACCAATTGCACCCAGCAAAGCCAAGCCTGCCAAGGCGGCGACCAGTTCTTTAGGCAGTAAGCTGAACAACATGACAATACTGCCGGCAAATAAACCGCCTAGAATGTAAAAAATGCCGTTGGCAATCCCGGCGATATAACGTTTTTCTTTCAGTTCATGCGCATCTTTGCCCATACACAAGGCTGCGGTAATGGAAGCCAATACAATGGTGATTCCTCCAACGCAGGCCACTGCTAAGGACGCAATGCTGGTTGCTGTGATAATCGGCTTAGCCGGGGTGTCATAACCGCTTAGTTTCATGATGGCCATACCCGGTAAAAACTGTCCAGACAGGCTGACCAAAATTAAAGGAATGGCAAAATTCAGCATGCCATTCAAGGTCCACACAGGTGCAATAAATTGGGGAATGGCTAAGCTAAAGCTCATTTCAACCGGGTTCATTTTGCCCAGTACCAGACTTAAAATTACACCGGTGATCAAGACCCAAAGCATGCTATAACGCGGTGAAATCCGTTTAGACACTAAAAACACCAGCAGCATGCTAAATACAATCCAAGGCATACTGTCTGTTGCTGTAAAGAGTCCCAGGCCAAACTGAAACAAAATGCCTGCCATCATTGCGGCAGCAATAGATTGCGGAATCCAGTGTAATAATTTGTCGAAGTAGCCACTTAAGCCAATGAACAAAATCACTAAAGCAGCCGTAATATAGGCTGCTATCGCTTCATTTAAACTTAAACCGGGAAAGAGGGTCACCAGCAAGGCGGTGCCGGGCGCAGACCAGGCGGTAATTACGGGCACTTTGTATTTAATCGATAAAAAAATACCGGCAACTGCAGCACCGATGGAAATACCCCAGATCCACGAGATCATTATCTCGGAGGAGACATTGGCTTTTTGTGCAGCCTGAAAGAAGATGATGAGTGGACCCGAATAGGAAATCAGCACAGCCAAAAATCCTGCGACTGTTGCTGAAAGTGACCAATCATCTTTTAAAGTTTTAAACAGGGATGCCATTGGGCTATTGCCTCCATGCGTAGATTTCAATGATCCTGTTGAATTTTGATGAGATCAGGTTTAACCCTGATCGCCACCACCTACAGGAACCACAGTTCCTGTCATATATGAAGATTCATCTGAAGCCAAAAATACGATTGCATTGACTTGCTCCTGAATGGTGCCGTAGCGACCCAAGAAAGTACGATCAATAGTTTGATCAACCACTTCCTGCATCCAGGCTTGTTCAGATTCGGTTAATGGATTGGCATTGCGTGGCACTTTACGTGGCGGAGCTTCGGTTCCACCTGTGGCCACTGCATTGACACGAATACCATCTTTGGCATGTTCAAAGGCGAGGGCAGCGGTTAAACCATTTACGCCACCTTTAGAAGCAGAGTAAGGCACGCGGTTAATCCCACGAGTGGCAATAGATGATACGTTTACAATCGTCCCTTTCTGATTTTTAATCATTTCAGGTAAAACTGCGCGGCAACACCATAGCGTTGGGAACAATGAACGATTTACTTCCTTGAGAATTTCCTGTTCAGAAAATTCCTGGAAAGGTTTCATCCAGATTGCGCCACCTACGTTGTTGATTAGGACATCAACACGACCATAAGTCGCTATTGCTTTTTCAACAACGGACTGTGCGCCTGCAAAAGTTTCCAGGTCGGCATTGATGGTGACAGCATCGCCACCCAGCTTTTCAATTTCCGCTAACACTTCTTGCACGTAAGGAGAAAGGTCGGCCATGACCACCTGTGCACCTTCGCTTGCCACTTGTAAAGCCACACCGCGACCAATGCCTTGTGCGGCACCGGTGACAATCACGACTTTGTTTTCAAATCTTTGACGATCAGACATTTGATTGATTCCCGAATTAGTTTGCAGAGAATTTTTCAAACAGGAAGCTTGCAGGTTTAACGCCTTCAGCATCTAACCAGCCACGTACAGCTTCCACCATCAATACAGGACCACACAGATAGATATCAACATCACCTGCATTTAACCATTCATTTTCAATATGACCGGTCACATAACCTTTACGTTCATGCGCAGATTCTGGGTTGGCGATGACAGTACGATATTCAAACCAAGGGAATTTTTCTTGAAGTTCATTCAGTTTTTCAATCGCTACCAAGTCAAAGTCATTGGTCACACCAAACACTAAACGTACAGGATGTTCTGAACCTTTTTCTTCTAAAACTTGCAGCATTGACATAAATGGTGCAATACCTGTACCACCTGCCAACATTAACACCGGGCGGGTCACAGGACGCAGGTAAAAGCTACCAAAAGGACCGGCAAAAGTCATTTTGTCGCCCACTTTGGCGTTGCTACTCAAGAATGCGCTCATTTGGCCATTCGGTACGTTACGGACCACGAAACTGGTTAAACGGTTACCCGGTTTAGAGCTGAAAGAATACGAACGGGTTTCTGTGGTACCCGGAATCGTCACATTTACATATTGACCTGCGAGGAAGTGAATGTCTGGTTGACCTTCATCGAGCTGAATATCAAAAGTGATGGTTGAATCGGACAATTTTTCAACACGCTCAAGCGTACCTTGGAAAGCGTGAATTTCAGTTTTACATACTTCTGATGATGCTTGAATCTGGAATACTGCATCTGAAGTCGGTTTACACTGACAAGCCAAAATGTAGCCTTCAGCTGCTTCTTCAGGAGTTAATGCATCTTCAATATAAGTTTCTTCAGGCATGTCATACGAACCTGATTCACAAAATGCACGACACGTACCACAAGCACCATCTCGACAGTCCAAAGGAATATTGATCTTTTGACGGTAAGCCGCATCTGACAGTGTTTCACCGTCTGAAACAGAAATAAAACGTGTAACGCCATCTTCAAATTGAAGTGCAATATTGTGGCTTGACATGGCTGAATATCCTATATAAATCTTTGTAACTGGACCTTTCAGCCAATTTTCCATCTGACTGAAAGGTTTTATCTGGCTGTATTAACAGTCTTAGAGGTGATAAACGTCGATTACTTGGTTGATGTAATCGTTTTTCAGCACCACGTATTTATTTAAAATTTTAAACTGCTCGTTTGAACAGTCAATCACATAACGTGACATGCCAAAGTAGCTGTAATTGGTTTTGTAACGGAAACTTAAGGTGTTCCAGTTAAAACGAACCGTCACTTGAGGACCGTTTTGTTCAACAATCTCAATATTGCAAATATTGTGGCTGGTACGAGTGTCTGGCATGGTTGCAGAAGAACGTTCAGTCTTGATACGGAATACACGATCTTCTAAACCTTGACGGTCAGGATAATAAATCAAAGAGATTTCTGACTCTGGGTCTGTGGTCAGTTTGTCATCATCATCCCAAGCCGGCATCCAGAATTCTGCTGATGGGGCATAACACTGTAACCAGTCATCCCATTGTTCATCATCCAGAAAACGAGCTTCTTTATAGAGGAATTGAGCAATATTTTCTAAAGTAATCGCGCTCATGCGTTTTCTCCTTCAGTTGCAGCAAGTTCTTTTTCAGAAGTAATCGCTTCTTTCATCAGATGTAACCAGTGTTCATGCTGAGCAAGGTACAAACCTTCATCTTCAGTTTTAATGCCTGAAAGTTTTGGTTTTAAACCAATTTCATTGGCTGCATCATCCGGACCTTGAATCCAATGCTTAGAACCACGGCTCATATCATTCCATTCAAGCGCAATACCGGCATAACCAGCTTGACATGCACGGAATTCTTCCAGGTCATCTGGAGTTGCCATGCCTGAAGCATTAAAGAAGTCTTCATACTGACGAATACGGCGTGAACGCGCTTCCTTGTCTTCACCCACAGGTGCGATACAGTAAATGGTGACTTCAGTCTTAGAGGGAGATAAAGGACGAAGTACACGAATTTGTGAACCGAACTGATCCATGAAATAGACGTTTGGATAAATACACAGGTTACGAGAACGCTCGATCATCCACTTCGCCATTGCAGCACCGAATTTCTCGGTATATTCCTCTGCTTTAGGGAAGTTTGGACGGTCTTCAGGGTTCGCCCATTGGGTCCAAAGTAACATGTGACCATTGTCGAAACCGTAAGAGCCACCACCTTGTTTGCCCCAAGACCCTGCACTCATTGCGCGGACATTATCACCAGCTTCTTTTTCTTTACGCTGTTGAGTTGTCGCTGCATAGTTCCAGTGAACGGCAGAAACGTGGTAACCATCGGCACCATTTTCGGCAGTGAGCTTCCAGTTACCTTCATAAGTATAAGTAGATGCACCACGTAAAACTTCAAGACCTTGGTCAGACTGATCAACAATCATATCCATAATTTTGGTTGCTTCACCCAGATATTCTTCTAACGGTGGAACATCTGGGTTTAAGCTGCCAAACAAGAAACCTTTATAGTTTTCAAAACGGGCCACTTTCTTAAGATCGTGAGAACCGTCTTTGTTAAAGCAATCTGAATAGCCTGCATCAGAAGGGTCTTTAACTTTTAACAATTTACCCGAGTTGTTAAATGTCCAACCGTGGAATGGGCAAGTATAGGTCGCTTTATTGCCTTTCTTATTGCGACACAATTGTGCGCCACGGTGTGAACAGGCATTAATCATGGCATTCAATTCACCTGCACGGTTACGTGCAATGATGATTGGTTGACGGCCAATATAAGTGGTATAGAAATCGTTATTATTCGGAATTTGGCTTTCATGTGCCAAGTAAACCCAATTGCCTTCAAAGATATATTTCATCTCTAAATCAAATAAGGCCTGATCTGTGAATACTGAACGATGAAGCTTAAATTCACCTGTTTCATAGTTTTCAACAAGTAATTCATCAATGCGATCGAGATGGCTGGTGTTAATTACAGGGATACGAGGCATGTCCGTTCTCCGACTTTCCAAATTTGGGCAAGTCCCCGAAATGTCATTAAATTGACATCTCGGTTCCTTATCATAAGGTCATTAAGCGCTTGCGCGGCGACGTTCAACTTCAGTAGAAGGTACACCTTCTTTCTCTTGTTGAAGAACCACGTTGAATTGAATGTGTTTGAAAGGACCTTTCAAGCCACGACGCGCGATTTCAGCTTCATCAGTAACATCAACAGCAGTCGCTACCAAGCCTTCACGTGTACCGAATGCGAAGTCATCCCAAAGGTATTTGTCGCCTTCGATGTTGAACTGCGTAGTTAATTTACGGAAGCCCGGTGCAGAAATGAAATAGTGCACGTGAGCAGGGCGTTGACCATGACGAGAGATCTGGTTTAATACGCCTTGAAGTGGACCTTCAGGGTTTAAGCCATAACCTACAGGCATCGTGGTAAGCGCAGTGTATTGACCTTTTTCGTCTGCAAAGATTGAGCGACGCAGGTTGAAGTGGCTTTGTGACTTATCAAAGAATGAATAGTTACCGTGGCTGTTGGCATGCCACACTTCAACTTTAGCACCCGGAATGATGTTGCCATCAGTATCAGTTACTGTACCGTCGATGATAAGCGTCGGGATTTTGCCTTCTTCAGAACCATCGTCCATACGTGCAAAACCAGTTGATTCAGGTGCACCTGCGACATAAAGTGGACCTTCGATCGTACGTGGTGTACCACCGGATAAACCTGCTTTTACGTCTGCTTCATCAGCACGTAAGTCAAGGAAATGTTCAAGACCTACTGCAGAACCCATCAATGCAAACTCATCTGCTTTTGCAATGTCGATAATAGTTTCAATACCTTTCCAAACTTCTGATTGGCTTAAATCTAAGTCTTCAATCGCTTGGAATAAATCTGTAACTAAACGTACCAGTACTTGTTGTACGCGTGCATTTACTGGACCTTCAGAAGTGTCCACGTTACAAGCTTTAACTACATTTTCAATCGTTTGACGATCCATTTCGTTACTCCTTGGAAGTATGCTTTTGGGTGGCTAGTTTCTCAGTGTTTGCTTTGAGATCACTGGCTGCCACAATCCTTGTTAATTGCCCTTTATTAAGGCGGTGCTTTTTTGCAACGGGTGAATAAACGCACCATGTTGCATATTATTAAAATTAGCGATCGTCTTCATGAATAGAAGAAGGATGACGATTTAATGGCATCACTTCAATATTCATATACGGATATAGCGGAAGACCTTGTAAAATATTGTGTAACTCTTCATTGCTCTCGACATCAAAAATGCTGATGTTCGAGTACTGACCGGTAATGCGCCAGATATGACGCCATTTACCCTGACGCTGTAAGTCCTGCGAATAAGCTTTTTCAACCGCTTTAATTTCGTTGGCTTTATCACTTGGCATATCTAGCGGAATATTTACATCCATACGTACTTGGAAAAGCATGTCTAATTCCTTCAATTACTGACGACGTAAGTTGTCAATTTTGTCTAAATCCAGTTCGATACCTAAACCAGCTGCAGTCGGTAAAACCAACTCATAGTTTTGATATTGAAGCGGTGTTTTTAAAATTTCTTCAGTCAGCAGCAGTGGACCAAATAACTCTGTGCCATAGGCCAAGCTTTCGAAAGTTGAAAACACATGCGCTGAAGCAATCGTACCGACTGGTCCTTCAAGCATGGTGCCACCGTAAAGATCGATGCCTGCAAGTTTGGCAATTTTCCCAACTTCACAACCTTCAATCAGACCACCTGACTGGGCAATTTTTACTGCAAATACTGATGCACCGTTATTACGGGCAATCTGATAAGCACTCTGCGGACCGTATAATGATTCATCCGCCATAATGGCAATATCAAAACGACGGGTTAAACGCTGCATGGCATCCAGATTTTCAATCGCACAAGGTTGTTCAATCAGGTCGACACCGCCATCTTGTAACAACTGAATGCCTTTAACCGCTTCAAGTTCTGACCAGGCACGATTGACATCGACACGAATCGAGATGTCTGAACCTAGGGCTTTTTTAATTGCCAGCACATGCTCGACATCTGCTTCAACAGGGCGCGAACCGATTTTGAGTTTGAATACGTTATGACGTTTCAGCTCAATCATTTTTTTCGCTTCGGCAATGTCTTTCTCAGTATCACCTGAAGCAAGCACCCAAAGTACCGGCACGCTATTGCGTAGACGACCGCCTAAAATTTCACTGAGCGGCAAACCTAAACGTTGTGCCTGAATATCCAGCAGTGCAGTTTGAATGGCACATTTAGCAAAACGGTTACCGTTAATATTACGTTTAAGGGTTTTAACCGTTTGAGCGACATTCAGACCTGAAAGTGATTTTAGTAATGGCGCAAAATATGTTTCAATATTGGTTTTGATGCTTTCCGGACTTTCATCCCCATATCCTAATCCACCAATTGTGGTCGCTTCGCCCCAACCGGTAAAACCATCTTCAGTCGTGACTTTAACCAAAACTAATGTTTGGGTTTGCATGGTTGCCACAGCCATCTTGTGCGGACGGATGGTTGGAATTTCAACAAGCAACGTTTCTATGGATTTGTACATCTTTAAGCTTCCCAATCTTGCTTTGTCTATCTCATGTGGTATACCTTAAAAGAATAAATATATGCTGTCTAAGATCAAATTTGCATTTTAATATGCTTTAAAGGTATGAGCGATTATGGAATTAAGACATTTACGATACTTTGTTGCCGTGGTTGAGGAACAAAGCTTTACGAAAGCGGCTGAAAAACTGTTTATTGCTCAGCCTCCTTTAAGCCGTCAGATACAAAACCTGGAAGCAGAGCTTGGCATTCAGCTTTTCGAGCGCGGAAGTCGACCTTTAATGACGACTGAAGCAGGACAATTCTTTTATCAGCATGCTGTTAAACTTTTGTCTAATGCCGAAGAGATTAAGGCGATGACCCAGCGGGTGGGAATGGTCGAAAAAACAGTAACCATGGGTTTTGTCGGGTCGCTGCTTTATGGTTTATTACCGAAAATTGTCTATTTATTCCGTCAGCAACAACCTCATTTAAAAATTGAACTGATTGAAATGAGTACCAAAAACCAAATTCAAGCACTTAAAGAAGGGCGGATTGATGTAGGCTTTGGTCGACTACGAATTTCTGACCCTGCCGTGAGACGGATCCTGTTGCGCGAAGAGCCTTTAATGGTGGCGGTACATTCTAGCCATCCACTTGCCATGCAGAAGAAGGGGGTCTTTCTGACCGATATTGTGGATGAGAATCTGTTTCTATACCCAAGTCACCCAAAACCTAATTTTTCCACCCAAGTGAGATCACTTTTTTCGGAGTACAGTCTTGATCCTAAAAGCTTAAAAGAGGTTCGCGAAATTCAGCTGGCTTTAGGACTGGTTGCAGCTGGTGAAGGGATTTGCGTGGTTCCGGAAAGTGCTAGGACCATACAGTTGCCGCATTTGCACTATATTCCGATACTGGATGATGCTGCTGTTAGCCCGATATTTCTGGCAATTCGCAGTATGGATGAAAGTGAGGATATTCGTTCATTATTTGACTGTATTTATCAGGTATATGATCTAGAAGCGATTGGTTATGACCGTGCCGTGATTTAACAGATCCAGGACTAATTTTCCTATAATTATTAGTATTATTATCTCCAAATTACTCAGTTATTTTCAAATATGCCTGCTGATCAGTATCTTATATTGGGTCAGCAGGCATATTTTTTTCAGAAAAATAAAGCTCGAAATAGAAAATGAAATGTCACAATCAACCTCATTTAGTTTTTAGATATCTATAAGGTATTGTTTTAGTTTTTAATACCGTTTGTCTTACTTTTAAGGTATGAATATATATGTAATCGGTTTTGGACAAAAAAATCACTTTGCTGCATTGTGGCTACAAATCTAAAGATTCATATGCAGGAGCGCAAAGTGAATACCAATAAACTGAACATAAACACTTTAGTGGATGAAGCCAAATTTACTCCTTTTCATTGGGGAGTCCTAATTTGGTGTTTAATGATTATTATTTTTGATGGTTATGATTTAGTCATTTATGGCGTCGTTTTACCTATTTTAATGCAAGAGTGGGCACTTACCACCGTACAGGCCGGTTTGCTTGCCAGTACCGCTCTCTTTGGCATGATGTTTGGTGCCATGAGTTTCGGAACGCTCTCAGACAAGCTGGGTCGTAAAAAGACCATCATGATCTGTATTACTATTTTTAGTGGCTTTACATTTTTGGGCGCATTTGCAACCACACCGACCGAATTTGGAATTTTAAGATTCTTGGCAGGACTGGGAATTGGTGGCGTAATGCCAAACGTGGTTGCACTAATGACGGAATATGCCCCTAAACGTATTCGCAGCACCTTGGTTGCCATTATGTTTAGTGGTTATGCCATTGGTGGTATGGCGTCTGCCTTGTTAGGTGCATGGCTAGTGGCGGATTATGGCTGGAAAATCATGTTCTATATCGCCAGTATTCCGTTATTTACTTTGCCATTAATTTGGAAATATCTTCCAGAATCATTGATGTTTTTGACCAAAAAGGGTGAAACAGAAAAAACCCGTGCAATTGTGAAAAAAATTGCACCTGAACAAGAAATTGGTTCAGAAACGACGTTTGTTCTGAATGAACCAACTGTTGGCGATGAAGCTCCATTACGTGCGTTATTTCAGCAAGGCCGTATGTTCAGTACCTTAATGTTTTGGGCAGCCTTCTTTATGTGCTTACTCATGGTTTATGCATTAGGCAGCTGGTTACCGAAATTGATGATTCAGGCTGGCTACTCATTGGGTGCAAGTCTCATGTTCCTGTTTGCCTTAAATATCGGCGGCATGATTGGTGCAATTGGTGGCGGAGTTCTAGCAGACAAATTCCATTTAAAACCGGTACTGACCACTATGTTTACCGTGGGTGCAATTGCTTTAATTCTGCTTGGTTTTAACAGCCCACAAGCGGTGCTGTATGTTCTGATTGCCATTGCAGGTGCAGCGACCATTGGCTCACAAATTCTGCTTTATACCTTCGTTGCACAGTTTTATCCAACTGCAGTTCGCTCAACAGGGATGGGCTGGGCATCAGGAATTGGACGAATTGGTGCCATTGTTGGACCAGTCTTGACTGGTACTTTACTCACCTTTGAATTACCGCATCAAATGAACTTCTTGGCCATCGCGATTCCAGGAATTATTGCAGCGATTGCTATCTATCTGGTGAATTTAAAAGTGTCTGTCGATGCAAAAGCCCTTGCACAGTCTGGCATTAGCGATACACCTTTGGCTAAAAAAGCGACTCAATAACTCTACAATTTTCAATAAACATAATGTCATCAATGATATAGATCGCCATCGTCGCGATGGCGATCTATTGCTAGAATTTAATCGGAAAATAACAAGCGAGTTTAGGATGAACACGACACTATTAACCCAAGCAACTGAATTTCAGTCTAAAAAAGTTCAACCAGCAATGAAGCGCACGCTTATGCTGAGCATGATTGCCCTCAGTATGGGAGGAGTCAGCGTAGCGGCCCAAGCCCAAACTCAACAGCAAAAAGAAATTGAACAGCTCAGACAGGAAGTTCAAGCTTTGCGTAACATGGTTGAACAGCAAAAAGTACAGACTGCGCAGACTGCTACTGCTATTGCAGCGGTTCAACGTCCAGCGCCTTTGGCTACAGCAAATCCTGTACTGAAAACAGCCAAAGGTGCCGAGTTTAATCTGTATGGTAATGTCCGTTTAGATGCATCCTATCAGGCCAATGGTGGAGCAGCATCCCGACTTTATAACCAGATTAATGCCGTACCCCTTGAAGGAACCGGAGAGCGTAGTGATGAATTTAAATCGACACTTTCTGCGACACGTTTAGGTTTAGATTTTAAAGCACCAGCAGGTAATCAAGCGCTTGAAGGCAAAATTGAAGTCGACTTCTTAGGGGGGGCAGGCTTTGATAATTTGCGTATCCGTCATGCTTATATGAGCTATGCCAACTGGTTAATTGGTCAAACCTGGTCAAACTTTGCAGTTCCGGATTATATGCCTGAAACAATAGATGCTCTGGCATATGCTGGTGGTTCAGTCAAACGTACCCCTCAGCTTCGTTATACAACAAAATTGAGTCCTCAAACCAATATCGTGATGGCAGCTGAAGATCCCAAAGATGGGACTATTCAGCAACGCTTACCGGCTTTAACTGCGCGTTTAAATCATAAATTTGCCGATAATTTTAATGTCAGCGCACGTGCAATGGGGCATGAAAAACGAGTAAATGGCAATGAAGAAATGGCATGGGGCGTAGGTTTAGGTGCTAAATATGAAGTGGTACCGGGCACGACTCTAAAAGCTGATTATTATCATGTCAAAGGCGATAGCAGTTTTGTTTCATATAGCAATAGCGGTGTAGCGGTTACTAACCTTAATAATGGGGCAATTACAGCAAACAGCCGTATTGCTGCTCAAAGTGAATTTGATTCGATTACTGTAGGTTTGACCCAACAATTTAATGAAAAATTACGGGGTACTGTGGGTTATGGCTATATGAGTTTTGATGACGATCAAAACTATATTAATGCTTTAAGCAATAAAAGTGCGGCCAATAAAGAACTTTGGCAAGCTTGGGCAAATGTTTTCTATAGTCCAACCAAGCCTTTAAGTTTCGGTCTTGAATATGTCTATGGTGAGCGTGAAGCGTATGGCCCTGTTTTGAATAGTGCTAATACTCCGATTACTGGTCGAACCGGTGAAGACAACCGAGTTAGTGCAGTAGCGATCTATAACTTTTAATCTTCTATAACCACTAATTAAAAAAGCCTCTATTTAAAAATAGGGGCTTTTTTATATGAATCATTTTTAGATTTTATCTAACGATAAACATTATTCTGTGACTTCAACCGTTAAGCCATAAGTAAAGTTTTCAGTGGCTGGTTTTTTAGTCGCATCCGTATTGGCTTCTGGATAAGACGCAGTAACTAAATAAATACCGGCCTGATCAAATTTAATTTCTACTTCGCCTTTTGCATTGGTTTTTACATGTGGCTGTTCACGTTTTGCATTTGGCTCATAACTGCCTGCGCCTTTAAAAACATCAATTTCAAGATTTGGAACAGCTTTCCCATTCATCAATACCTGAGCTTTGAGTGATTCACCTGCATATAATTCGTTGGGATGAGTCAGTAATTTGAACTCAAAACCTTTCTTGCTTGGTGCTGGAAGTGCAGAAGGTTTGCCTTTAGTTACATAACTTTCAGCAATCAGGTGATTGGTCACTTCAAGTGTTTTTGCATTTGCAGGCACGTGGTCTGCTGCAATCATACGCGGTGGCTGAGTCGGCGCGGGCACTTTTTGAGTCGTTGCTGTTTCAGCAGGTTTGGCAGGTGCAGGGTTTTGCATGCCGGCGCGCACTGGACGAACACGTAACCAGCGACCATCAACTAAGGCATATTTTCCGGCATTACCCACTGCATCTTGAGTACGGATACGGTAAGTACCTTCTTTCGGTAAATCAAATTCTGCAATGTTAAAGCGTTTTAATGCTGCTGCCGCATTGATCGGTTTTTGTTGACCATCAGGTTCGATAATAACATAGCTGGTTTTAAAGTTATTTCCCGCAACAAAAAACTTCTCGACCGTAATTGCACTTTGAAAACTCAAGCTTTGTGCGGCTTTAGTATCAAATACTTCAGGAAGCAGGAAAGGGCTCATGGTATGTGCATGAGAAATGATAGGTAGCGACGTCAGTAAAGCAATTTTTAGCCAGTTATTCATTGTTAGGAACTCCAGAAAATATTTATTTAATATAATGCTCGTAATCTACTTGATAACCACTATCATTATCAATAATATTCATTAAAAATAATCTGGAGAATCAGCATGTCAACTGCTGTTAGAAATTTTTATCCGATTCATAAGGCATTCCGTCTCTCACCCCTGGTTATGGCGCTGGCACTGATTTCTCCTTTTCATGCAAATGCTGCTCAGCAAAGTGAAAAAATTGAACAATCAGAACAAATCGCCACACAAACTCATCGTTTCCATCGTGACCATATTTTAGGCACGTCATTAGATGTGGTGGTGCAAGGGGCCTCAAAACAAGAGGCTAAACGAGCTGTAGATGCCATTCAAAAAGAAATTAGCCAGTTAGATCAGGTGTTATCGACTTGGCGTGATGATAGTGAAATCTCTGCTTTAAATAACAATAAACAGGGCAAGGTTTCAGCTGAGCTTTTTGAAGTAATTGCTGCCTGTGAAAACTGGCGTGATAAAACCTGTGGGGCTTTCGATGCGCGCTTGGGTCAACTGATTACTTTATGGGAACAATCGCATGGTGTAGTCAAACTGGATGAAGCCACCCGTGCCCAAGTTTTAAATCAGTTAAAAACTGACAGCGTAAAATTAGATGCAGAACAACAAAGCATTGTGACGGATTCAGCTGTGAAATTTGCCCCTGATGCCTATGCCAAGGGTTACATTATTGACCGCGCATTGGTGGCAGCGCGTCAAGCTGTGCCAAGCATTGAAGGTCTGTTGGTAGATATTGGCGGTGACATTCGTGTTTGGGGAGAGGCACCACAAAAAGAGGGCTGGAAAATTGGGGTGCAAGATGCCTTTGACCATACGGATAACAGCGCACCTCAACAAGTCTTGAACTTAAAAGATCAAGCCATAGCCTTTAGTGGGCAGGGTTACCGCAGTCTTGCAGGACAAACCCATTTACTTGACCCAAAAACTGGCATGCCTTTACAGCAAGTTGAACAATGTGTTGTGGTCGGAACCTGTACAGCAGATGCTGATGCTTTAGCGACAGCTTTAGCTGCAATGACACCAGCAGAAGGTTTGGAACTAATTGAAGCACTGATGGGATATGAAGCTAAAGTTACTTTGACGGATGGTCAGGTTTATCAAAGTTCGGGTTGGAACAGCTTGGTTCAAACACCACAAAATGTCGAAATGCAAACTGTCGCAGCGGGTCAATCCTCTGCAAAATGGCCAGCGGGTTATCAAGCCATTATTGACCTGATGATTCCTAAAATTGCCGTTGAAAACTACCGTGCCCCTTATGTGTCTGTTTGGGTGACAGATGCCAATAAAAAAATTGTCCGTACCTTAGCAGTTTGGGGTAAAGATGAGAAGTGGATTAACTCGAACTATGTCTGGTATCGCCGTTATGGACGTCAAATGCCAAACCTTGATGCAGTCGCAAAACCTTCACGCCAACCTGGACAATATAAATTGGCTTGGGATGGTAAAGATGAAACCGGTAAAGCGGTAGCAGCAGGTCAGTACCTGATTCATATTGAAACCTCGCGTGAGCATGGTGAACATTCTTATCAAACCTTTGATCTGGATGTAAAAGCCAAAGCTTCAAACCAGACCTTAGCTGCACAAAAAGAAATTGGCGCAGTTAAACTTAATTTCCAAAAAGTGAACTAAGGCTAAATACGTGTATCAACGTCGTGATTTTTACCGCCATGCACGCTACATACATGGCTGGCTTTCAGCTTTTGCATTTATCACTTTACTGTTTTTTTCTGTGACGGGCTTGTTGCTGAATCATCCTGAATGGTTTGAACCGGCTAAAACAGAAGAAACGACTAAATTGACTTTACCTGTCTCTGTTTTAAAGTCGCTTAAGCAAACCAAGAACCCAAGCGATACGATCTTGAATTATGTCCGTCAACAGCACAATCTGGTGGGACGTTATCAAAGTAGTGAAGTGATGGATAATGAAGTGATGATTCGCCTGGAAAGCCCAGCCGGAGCAACCGATATTTTTGTGACGACCGATACAGGTGAAACTGAAATTACCCAAAAGCCGGCTTCGACCGTATCGATGCTGAATGATTTACACCGTGGCAAAAACTCAGGTCTGGGTTGGAGTTGGTTGATTGATATCAGTGCGATTATTTATATTATGTTGTCATTAGCGGGCTATATTTTGTTTTTAAGCATTAAAACAAGACTTGTCACCCACCTGGTGCTCACAGCAGTCAGTCTGGCGATGATTATTTTACTGATCTGGTCTGCGGTATAGGTAATCTGATCTAATGACACATTCTGTTGCTATAGTTTTAATTGTATTTGCCATTTTACTGTTGCTTTATGCGGTATGCATCGCTTATCTGATTCTGATCAATCGTAAGCAAAAACCAAAGGCTGCATTGAGCCAAAATGATGATCTGATTGTTTTTGCAACTCAGTCGGGTCAGGCAGAACATTATGCCAAGCAGACGGCGCAGCAGTTAGAACGCATCGGGCAAAGGGTGAGCATCGTTGATATCCAATATTTGACTGTTGAACAATTACTAGCAGCCCATAAAGTCTTATGGTTCGTGAGTACCTATGGGGAAGGCGATGCGCCTGATACGGCACGGCTGACGATAAAAAATATTTTTAGCGATTCATCTTTAGACCTTTCCCATCAGTCGTATGCCATTTTAGCTTTGGGGGATAAACGCTATACGCATTTTTGTCGTTTTGGACACGTCTTAAATCAACATTTACAGCAGCATCAGGCGAAAGCTTTATTTAAAATGGTCTGTGTCGATCATTTGAAGCCAGCAGATTTAAATCGCTGGACACAACGTTTAGAACAGCTCACGCAGCAACAATTCACTTCTGCTCAACAAGATCAAAACTGGCATTCGTTTAACTTGAAAAATCGGGTGTGTTTAAATAGCGGCAGCCAAGGCAATCCGATTTATCAAATTCAGCTGTCTTCTGCTAAAGGGCTTAACTGGTCATCAGGCGATATTCTAGAAGTTCAATGTGGCAATCGGCTTGAAGATATACAGACCTTTTTACAAGCTCAGCAACTAACAGTTAATGAAGATTTATTAGCTGCATTGCAGTTTAAGAATTTAAGACAATTTCCTGAACAGTTGCCGAATGAGTCGTTTGAGGATTGGGTTCAACGCTTTGATGTGTTAGCCATTCGTGAATATTCGATCGCCAGTATTACTGAACAAGGACGTGTTGAATTGGTGGTTAGGCAGGAAAAAACGGCGACTGGTTTAGGTTTAGGCTCGGGTTGGCTAACTGAATATGCGACGTTGGGACAAAACATGGTGGCAAGAATTCGCTCTAATCCTGCCTTTCATTTAAAACCAACCCAGAAATCGTTGATTTTAATTGGCAATGGCACAGGCATCGCAGGCTTGGTCGCTCATCTGGCACAAAGACAGCAATGGAGTGAGCCGCAAAACTGGCTAATTTTTGGTGAACGCCAACAGCAGTTTGACCATCTTTATAAAGACCAGATTCAACAGTGGCAAGCGCAAGGTTTTCTGCCTGAAGTGGATTATGCATTTTCCCGTGATCAGGCTGAAAAAATCTATGTCCAGCATATCTTGCAGCAAAAATCTGAACAACTTTTGAATTGGATTGAAGCAGGTGCCGCCATTTATGTCTGTGGCAGCTTAAAAGGCATGGCACAAGAAGTTGAGAAAACCTTGTTCAATATCTTAGGTACCGAACAATTAGAGCAGCTGAGAATTGAAGGGCGTTATCAGCGGGATGTCTATTAAAAGTGATATTTATTTATTGAGCTAAATTCAGCATAAAAAAGGGCATGTTTACATGCCCTTAATTCAATATTTTATGTTTAAAAAGTAGGGGGTATATAGGTGAGGGTTCGACCTTAGTATTCCTGCCAAAAGCGATTCCCCCTTAAAACTTTAGTCAGCTTTAAGGGGAGAAGGAGAATAGACGATCACATCAAGACAGCATTATTGAAGCAGTTTTACACCAGTGACTTTTTGAATATCTTCAAAGCTGACGTCTTTCGCCAGTTCCACCAGTTTGACGCCTTCAGCGGTAATATCGAGCACACCCAAATCACTAATAATCCGGTGGACTACGCCTTTACCGGTCAGTGGCAGGGCACATTGCTCTACAATTTTTGGCGTGCCATCTTTGGCGCAATGTTCCATCAAGACCACTACTTTTTGTACACCCGCGACCAGGTCCATGGCACCGCCCATGCCTTTGACTTTTTTACCCGGAATCATCCAGTTGGCCAAATCACCTGTTTGGGAGACTTCCATGGCACCTAAAATGGCAATGTTGACATGACCGCCACGAATCATGGCAAAAGAGTCAGCGCTGGAGAAAAACGCCGCACCTTTGCGTGCAGTGACGGTTTGTTTGCCGGCATTGATCAGATCGGCATCCACCGTTGCTTCAGTCGGAAATTCACCAATACCGAGTAGGCCATTTTCTGACTGTAACCAGACATCCATATTTTCAGGAATATAGTTCGCGACCAGCGTCGGCAAGCCAATGCCTAAATTGACATAGAAACCATCTTCAAGTTCCAAAGCGGCACGCTGTGCCATTTCATTACGAGTCCAAGCCATTTATTCCGCCTCCGCTTTTAATGTCATTTGTTCGATACGTTTTTCAGGGTTGCGATTTAAAATAATCCGGTTGATATAAATGCCAGGAAGATGAATTTCATCGGGATCCAAATCGCCAATTTCTACAATTTCTTCGACTTCAGCAATGCTGATTTTGCCAGCCATGGCACAGACCGGATTAAAGTTTTGTGCGGTTTTACGGAAAATCAGATTCCCGGCTTTATCGGCTTTATAGGCTTTGACCAGTGCAATATGCGCAGTTAAGGAATTTTCCAGAATGTATTCCTTGCCATCAAATTCACGAACTTCTTTACCTTCGGCAATTAAAGTGCCGACACCGGTCTGGGTGAAAAAGGCTGGAATACCGGCACCTCCGGCACGGAGTTTTTCAGCCAGTGTACCTTGCGGGGTCAGTTCGACTTCCAGTTCGCCGTTTAAATACTGGCGTTCAAATTCTTTGTTTTCACCCACATAAGATGAAATCATTTTTTTAATCTGTTTGGTCTCTAATAAAAGACCCAAACCGAAACCATCCACGCCGGCATTATTGGAAATACAGGTCAGTTGTTTGGCACCAGTGTCTTTAAGTGCCGCAATTAATGCTTCTGGAATGCCACATAAACCGAAGCCACCGACCGCTAAGGTTTGACCGTCTTTGACGATATCTTGTAAGGCTGCTTGTGCACTTTCATAAACTTTATTTGGCATTTGATCCCTCTTTTTATCCATGGTCAGTCCTTGGTATGACCAACTTTAACTTTTTATCAATTTCCTACATGCTTTTTAAGCACACTGGGTTTGCCAATAGGCATTGGCATAGTTTGATGGATTATTGCGCTTTAACACCTGACTGATGTTTCGGCTGGCATGCATTAATGCATCTCGATTAATCCCGGTTTCAAAACCCATCTTGGACAATAAATAGTACAAATCTTCCGTGGCCACATTGCCCGAAGCACCTTTGGCATAAGGACAACCGCCTAAACCGGCAATCGAAGAGTCAAATATCCGAATACCTTGATTAAGCGATTGATAGATATTGGCAATCGCCATACCATAAGTATTATGAAAATGCCCTGCTAGAACCTGACTGTTTAATTCGGCAAGGCAGGCATCCCACACCTTTTTAATACGATCCGGGGTGGCAGTACCAATGGTTTCACCTAAGGACACTTCATAGCAGCCCATATCCAACAGTCGCTTGCTGACTTTGGCCACTTGCTGAGGATCAATTGCGCCTTCATAAGGACAATCGACCATACAGGAGACATAGCCACGAACTTTAATATCATTGGCTTTGGCTGCTGCCATGACATCTGCAAACTTTTCCAAGCTTTCATCAATGGAGCAGTTGATGTTCTTGCGGGTAAAACTTTCAGAAGCTGCGGTAAATACTGCAACCTCTTTACAGCCAACCGCCAGTGCAGACTCAAAACCTTTTAAATTCGGGGTCAGCAAGCTGAACTGAATATTGGGATCGTGCGGTAACTGGCTAAAAAGCACATCACTTTCTGCCATTTGCGGAACCCATTTGGCCGAAACACAAGAACCGACTTCAATCGACTTCAAACCTGTTTGCATCAGATCCAGAATAAAGTCTTTGCGTTGTGCCAGTGTAAGCGGAGTCTTTTCGTTTTGCAGGCCATCGCGTGGACCGACTTCAACGATTTTGACAAATTCACTCATGCAACTTCCTCCACCAGGGCTTGAAATTCCACAAGCTCATCACCGGCTTTGACTTGGTCACCGGCCTGGAAATAGGATGCCGTAATAATGCCATCATGTGGTGCACGAATTGAATATTCCATTTTCATGGCTTCAAGCGTCATTAGCACATCATCTTTTTTCACCTGATCATTGGCGGCAACCAGAACTTGGGTAATCACACCTGGCATTGGCGCTTTTAAGTTACCTTCAGTGCTTTGAGCATCCTCAGAACTGAATTTCTGATTCAAATAACTAAACTTGTGGCTTTGACCATTCTTGAAAATGGTGAGGCCATGTGCGTTTTGGCTAAATGCAATTTTGTCCTGTTTGCCTTTAATAGTGAAATGTGCGGTATTACTATTTAAAAGCTGTCCAGAAATATAGAATTTTTCACCTTGATATTCGGCGACAAATCCCTGTTTTTCAGCGCTTAAATTGACTTGAACAAGTGCTTCATCTAACTTCAATTTAATGGCATAGCTTGGGCTGATATTCACGCGCCACAACGTTTCACTTTGCCAGACCGGATTGCTTGCCGGTTTATTCTTACTAAAGCGGAGCAATAACTCAGTCAATGCCGTTGCAACCACCAACTCAGGTTGCAGCGATGGAATATTTTTAAACAAAAATTCATCTTCACGCTGAATCAGATTGGTATCCAATTCGGCATTTTTAAATGAATCACAACGAATGATACGGTCCAGGAATGCAATATTATTGCCCAAGCCATCGACATGGAACTGACCTAAGGCATGATGCATTTGCAATAAGGCGGCTTCACGGTTTTCGCCCCAGACAATCAGTTTCGCAATCATCGGATCATAATAGCTGCTGATTTCATCGCCTTGAACAATACCGCTGTCAACTCGCACATTTTGATTTTGATCAGGGTAGTGTAAATAGCTGATTTGTCCAATCGCAGGAATAAAGCCTTTTTCCGGTTCTTCTGCATACACGCGCGCTTCAATCGCATGACCATGAATGCTTAATTCATGTTGCTGTTTCGGTAATGGCTCACCAAAGGCTACACGCAATTGCCATTCCACCAGATCAACGCCAGTAATCATCTCAGTGACCGGATGCTCAACCTGTAGACGGGTATTCATTTCCATGAAATATGAGGTTCCGTCTTGTTCTACAATGAACTCAACCGTTCCTGCACCGACATAATCAACAGCACGGGCAGCATCAATTGCCGCTTGGCGCATGGCATCGAGCTTGTCTTGTGAAACCAGTGGTGCAGGGGCTTCTTCAAGCACTTTTTGATGACGGCGCTGTACCGAACAATCGCGTTCAAATAAATGCACGTAGTTGCCGTGTGAGTCACCGAAGACTTGTACTTCAATATGACGCGGATTAATCACATAACGTTCTATTAATACTTCATCATTGCCAAAGCTTGATTTAGCTTCGCTTTTACAAGAAGTCAGTGAACTTAGGAAATCTTCACTGCGTTCTACCAGACGCATACCTTTACCACCACCACCGGCACTGGCTTTAATCAGTACTGGATAGCCAATTGCATCGGCCTGTTGTTTTAGAAAATCAGCCTCTTGATTAGTTCCATGATAACCCGGTGTCAGCGGAACACCGGCTTTTTCCATCAAGGCTTTAGAAGTCGCTTTTAAACCCATGGCCAAAATGGCTGCGACCGGCGGACCAATAAAGGTAATGTTGTTGGCTTGGCAGGCTTCGGCAAACTGGTCGTTTTCCGACAAGAAACCATAACCTGGATGAATGGCTTGAGCACCAGTTTTTACAGCTGCCTGAATAATGCGATCAATCTGTAAATAACTTTGTGCGGCAGGGGATTCACCAATATAAATGGCTTCATCGGCAAGTTTGACATGTTGCGATTGTGCATCGGCATCTGAATAGACTGCCACCGTCGCGATTCCGAGTTTTTTTGCGCTACGAATCACACGGCAGGCAATTTCACCACGGTTTGCAATTAAGATTTTTTCAAACATTATATGATCCTTATTATTGTTGTGCTGTAGAGATAATCCAGGAAGGACTTTGCTTATCTAAAAAAGCACTCAAGCCATGTTTCGCCTCTAATCCTTGGCGTACATGAGCAATATGTTGCGCTGTTTGCAGCAGTAATTCTTCGGTTAATACCTGTTGGTCGACCATCTGAATCAATTGTTTGGATGCTGCCTGTGCTTCAGGACCACCCAAGAGTAAGGCTTGAACAATTTCATCAATCTTGCTATCCAGTTCTTCAACAGCAGTGACTTCATGCACCAGACCGATTTTTTGTGCTTGCTCGGCAGTAATGCGTTCAGCAGTTAAGAAATAGCGTGAAGCCTGACGGGCACCAATAGCACGAATCACATAAGGGCTAATCGTAGACGGTGCTAAACCTAAACGGACCTCAGACGTAGCAAATTTGGCATCCGTGCTAGCAATACAGATATCGCAGGCTGAAGCCAGACCCATACCGCCACCAAAAGCAATACCGTGTACCCGCGCAATAGTCGGCTGTTTTAAAGTCGCCAGACTTTGCAACATTTTCGCCAGTTTCAGCGCATCGGCTTCATTTTCCGCTTGCGATGCTTGTCCGGCCTGTTTCATCCAGTTCAGGTCGGCTCCGGCTGAAAAGCTTTTCCCTCGTCCAGCCAAAACTACGACACGCACATCATTACGGGTATTTAATGCTTGAAAGCAGGCATGCAGTTCTTCAATGACGGTGGTATTAAAGGCATTGTGTAATTCAGCACGATTAATCCAAACTGTAGCCACTTGATTCTGTTGTTCGAGTTGTAAAAATTGATAGGTCATTTTTTCACCCCTTACATGCGGAACACGCCAAATTTGGTTGGTAAAATTGGGGCATTCAGCGCAGCTGCCAAACTTAAGCCCAAGACCTGACGGGTTTGTGCAGGATCAATCACGCCGTCATCCCAAAGACGCGCTGAAGCATAATAAGGATGACCTTGGCGCTCGTATTGATCACGAATCGGTTGTTTAAATTGATCTTCCTGTTCGGCTGACCATGTTTCACCTTTTTGTTCAATTTGATCGCGTTTTAAGGTAGAAAGTACACTCGAGGCTTGCTCACCGCCCATCACTGAAATACGCGAGTTTGGCCACGTCCAAAGGAAGCGCGGAGAATAGGCACGACCACACATGCCATAGTTACCCGCACCAAATGAACCACCTATCACTAAAGTCAATTTAGGCACATTGGCATTGGCAACCGCCATCACCAGTTTGGCACCATTTTTCGCAATACCTTCATTTTCATACTGGCGACCAACCATAAAACCGGTGATATTCTGAATAAAGAGCAGGGGAATACTGCGCTGGGTACACAGTTCAATGAAATGCGCACCTTTTTGTGCAGACTCCGAAAACAGAATGCCGTTATTGGCAATGATGCCGACTTTCATACCAAATAGTTCAGCGAAACCTGTGATCAGTGTGGTACCAAAGCGGGCTTTAAATTCATCAAAACGTGAACCATCGACAATACGGGCAATCACTTCACGCACATCAAATGGTTTACGTGCATCACTTGGTACGACGCCATATAGTTCTTCGGCATCAAATAATGGCGCTTCAATTTCATCTGCAGTTTTATTGGGCTTTTTATTTAAGTTCGCCACAATATTACGGGCAATGGCAATCGCATGTTCATCGCTTTCAGCCAGATGATCGGCCACCCCAGAAAGACGGGTATGCACATCGCCACCACCCAAGTCCTCAGAACTGACCACTTCACCGGTCGCGGCTTTCACCAATGGCGGGCCACCCAGAAAAATCGTGCCTTGGTTACGAACAATAATGGTTTCATCCGACATGGCAGGGACATAAGCACCTCCTGCGGTACAGCTACCCATCACCACTGCAATTTGGGCAATCCCTTGGCTCGACATACGCGCCTGGTTATAGAAAATACGTCCAAAATGATCACGATCAGGGAAAACTTCATCCTGCATCGGTAAGTACGCACCGCCTGAATCAACCAGATAAATACACGGCAAATGGTTTTGTTCAGCAATCTCTTGAGCACGTAAATGTTTCTTCACCGTTAGCGGATAATAGGTTCCACCTTTTACCGTGGCATCATTGGCCACAATCATGCAGGTCACGCCATTCACCTGACCAATTCCGGCAATCACGCCCGCAGCAGGGACGTCATCGGGATAGACCTGATAAGCTGCCAGTTGTCCAATTTCCAAGAAAGCAGTTCCGGCATCAATCAGATGATCAACCCGTTCACGCGGTAACAGTTTGCCGCGAGCCAAATGTTTTTCACGGGCTTTTTCGCCGCCGCCCAAAGCAATCTGCTGCGCTTTTTGTTTTAAGTCATCCACCAAAACCTGCATGGCAGCCTGGTTGGTTTTAAAATCTTCGCTTCGAATATTAATTTTGCTTTGTAATCTATTCATCTTCGAACTTCCTTTTAATTCAATGTGCCTACAAACCGTGATTTAAGCTGTTTCATTAAACAGTTCGCGACCAATCAGCATGCGACGGATTTCAGAAGTTCCCGCACCAATTTCATAAAGTTTGGCATCGCGCCATAAACGGCCCGCTGCAAATTCATTGATATAACCATTACCGCCTAAAGTTTGAATGGTTTCACCTGCCATCCAGGTGGCTTTTTCAGCAGCATATAAAATCGCACTTGCTGCATCTTTACGTAGGCTGCGGCTATGTTCAGCCTTGTCACATTCAGCGCCCACGGCATAAACCAGTGCTTTACATGCCAGCCAAGTGGAGTACATATCGGCAATTTTTCCTTGCATTAACTGGAATTCACCGAGTGCCTGACCAAACTGTTTACGGTCATGAATATACGGAAGTACCGTGTCAAGGCAGGCATCCATAATGCCTAGCGGACCTGCACTTAACACTGCACGTTCATAGTCCAAACCACTCATTAAAACCTTGGTACCATTACCCACACCACCCAGCACATTCTCTTTCGGCACTTCTACATTGTCGAAGAAAAGCGGGTAAGTGTTTGAACCGCGCATTCCCAGTTTGTCTAAATGAGTGCCATGACTAAAACCCGGCATACCTTTTTCAACCAAAAAGGCGGTCATGCCTTTTGAGCCGGCTTTCAGATCAGTTTTGGCATACACCACCAGTACGTCAGCATCACCGCCGTTGGTGATCCACATTTTTGAACCATTTAGCAGATAATGATCGCCTTTGTCTTCAGCCTTTAATTTCATGCTGACGACATCTGAACCGGCATTAGGCTCTGACATTGCCAGGGCACCGACAAAATCACCGGAAACCAGTTTAGGTAAATACTTTTGTTTTTGTTGTTCAGAACCATTTCGCTTAATTTGGTTTACACATAAGTTAGAATGTGCACCGTAGGACAAGCCAATAGAGGCAGACGCACGGGAAATTTCTTGCATGGCAATAATATGGGCCAAATAACCAAGGTTCGTGCCACCGTATTCCTCACTGACAGTCAGACCAAGCAAGCCCATATCACCAAATTTTTTCCACAGGTGAGCGGGAAATTCATTGTCTTGGTCAACTTGCTGAGCAATCGGTGCAATCTCCTTTGCACAGAATGCTGCGATTGAATCTTTAAGGGCAATTAGCGTTTCATCCAAACCGAAATTTAAACTTTGTAGATTCATTTCTTCATTCATCCTGATGGTTATATTTGTTGTTCCAAAAAGCATTTTTGTTGTGCTTGATTTTTACAATACAACTATTTTTTGAAAAAGTGAATATATATTCACAAAATGATTTACAATTCATTTTATCTGGTTGAGAATAAGATTATGAGTTATAAAAGATCATCATTGATGCAGGAAAGAATGGAGCAAAATCGTCAAACGATTTTGCAGTCTGCGCGTGAACTGATTGCTCAAGGGGGCTTTAAAGATGCGCAAATTCAGGCGATTGCTGATCGTGCAGGCGTATCTAGTGGTCTGGTTTATCGTTATTTTGACAACAAAAGCCAAGTGTTAATTGAAGTGTTGTCAGAAGCTATTCATCATGAAATTCAAATTTTGAATAACATTGCTGCAAGTCATCTTTCGGCAGCTGAAAAATTACACAAAGCAGTATCAACTTTCGTTAAACGTGCATTAAACAGTCCCCAGCTTGCGTATTCGTTAATGTTTGAACCTGTCGATCCTTCGATAGAGCATGAACGTTTTCGTAGTAAGCAACTGATTAAACAAAGCATTAATCAAATACTGGCCGAAGGTAAAATTAATGGCGAGTTTGGATTTGAAGATTTAAATACTGCAGCGCTGTGCGTCGTTGGCGCAATGACTTTTGTGGTGATTGAACCTTTGAATCCTTCTAAAAATGTCAGGTTTGATCAGGCGTATAAAGACTATTTTGTCAAACAGATTGCCGATTTTTGTGTGAGTGGAGTTTATTTAAAGGAGGGTGAGTGATCGGTTAACACAAAAAAATAAGGTTGTTTGGGAAAGTCGTCTGAGTCAAAACAATTAAAGTGAAAGAATCATAATTACAAAGAATCAAGGAGAGTGATTCAATGACACAAGTACGGTTAAGTTATGCCTATGGAACAAGCAGTCAGCCTTTACTTGGGATGACCATTGGTGAAAAGTTTGATCAGGCCTGTCAGCAATATGCCGAACGGGATGCTGTGGTCAGTGTGCATCAGAATGTACGCTTAAGCTATAAACAGTTGCAGGATCAGGTCAATGCATTTGCTTGTAGCCTGCTTCAATTAGGCTTGGAAAAGGGTGATCGGATTGCGATTTGGTCGCCCAATTGTGTGGAATGGACCATCACCCAGTTTGCAGCCTTTAAAGCCGGCCTGATTCTGGTCAATTTGAATCCTGCCTATAAAAGCAGTGAACTTGAATATGTACTGAATAAAGTGTCCTGTAAGGCCTTAGTGATTGCAGCGCAATTTAAAACCAGTAATTATCAGGAAATTTTGACTAAGATTGCCCCTGAAATTACCGAGTCGGTAGGTAAACGACTTTCTGCAAAACGCCTGCCGCATTTACAGCACGTGATTAAAATTGATCATGAAGAGCATATCGGTATTCATCGTTTTGCTGACTTGTTGCCAGAACCGACTGCTGTTCAGTTAGAGCAATTACAAGAGATTGCCGCTGATTTACAGTTTGATGAAACCATTAACATTCAATTTACCTCTGGCACGACAGGTAATCCGAAAGGAACCATGCTGACGCATAATAATATTTTGAATAATGGCTATTTTGTCGGTGAAGCGATTCATTTAACCCCCCAAGACCGGGTATGTATTTCGGTGCCGCTATTTCACTGTTTTGGCATGGTGATGGGCAATTTGGCCTGTATTACGCATGGTTCCACCATGGTGTATCCATCGGCGGTATTTAATCCGCTCGACACTCTAAAAACCATCCAGCAAGAAAAATGTACCGCAGCGTATGGTGTGCCGACTATGTTTATTGCTCTACTTGAGCATGAACAATTTGATGAGTTCGATCTTTCAAGCTTACGTACCGGCATCATGGCAGGCAGTCCATGTCCGCGTGAAATTATGCAGCGCGTGATAGATCGAATGCATATGACCGAAATTACCATCTGTTATGGCATGACTGAAACCGCACCAGTTAGTGTACAAAGTTCGACTTCAGATTCGGTCGAACGCCGTGTCGGAACAGTTGGTCGTGTCCACCCTCATCTGGAAATCAAAATTGTCGATGAAAATGGCAAAGTTGTGCCACGAGGAAAACTGGGTGAATTGTGTGTGCGCGGCTATTCTGTCATGCTGGGTTATTGGGAAGATAACGACAAAACTCAGGAAGTGATTGATGTTGCCAAGTGGATGCACACCGGTGATATTGCCGAAATGGATGAAGATGGCTTTGTAAAAATTAAAGGCCGAATTAAAGATGTGGTGATTCGCGGTGGCGAGAATTTATTTCCGAAAGAGATCGAAGACTTTTTATATACGCATCCCGATGTTTCAGATGTACAAGTCATTGGGCTGCCAGATCCAAAATATGGCGAAGAGCTGTGTGCCTGTATTATCCTGCATGAGCATCATCAGGTAAATGAAGAAGCAATTCGGCAGTATTGTGCAGAGCATATCTCGCACAATAAAATACCGCGATATGTGCGCTTCTTTACCGAATTTCCAATGACTGCTTCAGGCAAGGCGCAAAAATTTAAATTGCAGGAATTGATGCGCCAAGAGTTGCAACTGGAAGATATCGCTTAATCTTGATTCAAGATTGGCTAGCCATTGTCTGCATACCTCCCGATATCATGGTAAATAACAGGAGGAGCAGACATCTAATGGAATCAAAATATTAAAAAAATGATTTAGGTTTATATGACACAGCTAGTCATTGTCATTGCAGCTGATGATTAACGGTTAACGCATCAATAAAAAAGCGACTTAATAAAGTCGCTTTTTTTAATACATCAGTTAGGATTAATTCACGCGAACCCAGGTTTGGTTACGTCCTAAGGCAGAAATACCAATATACCCACGACCCGCTAAGGTTTTACCATCTTGAGATAGCTTGGCATTAAAACTATATGTTTTACCATTTTTAGGGTCGGTAATTTTTCCGCCATCATACACATTGTTTGCAGTATTTTTTAGACCTGAGACAATCTGTATACCTTTAAGGGGTTTGTTATGGAATTTACCCGAACATTTTGTGCATTTTTCACTTTCGCTCGCTTCCATTACATCTACGATTTTTGCAGAGAGCACACCGTTAGAAGTTTCAGTAAATTGCACAACCGATAATGGCTTTTTAGTCACATCATCAATGGTTTTCCATTTAGTGCCATGTAATGGATCGGAAGCTAGAGCTAGACTAGAAACTAGAGATAGTCCTAATACGCTTAGAGTTGTTTTTATCATCATTAGACCTCAACTGATTTGAGTAAGTTTTTCTTCAAGACTAATAGAAGTTATAGATTATACATACAGAGCTTCTATTCGCAAAACATGTATCGAAGAACTATGTTCAGTCAGGATTATGATAAATAAAATAGTATTTATTATGGATTTCTCATGTATTTGTGTTTTTAGCCTATAGCTAGATAAAGTAATTACCCATGAATCGTGGATAAGAAATTAATTTGAAAAAGAGAAGGGTTAGCGCTATCAGTTGAGTTGTCACACCTCAAGTTAGCGAAGCATTGGCTTAAGCAGGATTCGGGTTAATAGAAGAAGGAAAATGAAATAGCTTATCCAAAGAGGGATTTTTGGGTTTCAAATAACAATATTGATAATATTCCTATTTTTGATATCTTTGAATTTTAGTAAGAATTCAAAATGATGAAAAAAATATTGTTACTAGGCTTTATGATTTCCTCACTTGCCGCATGTTCAACTGTACACAACACAGATACTACTGCAGCAAAGTTAGGTGCAGCCAATCCTGCGAGTGAATATTGTATTAACCAAGGTGGAAAATTAGAAATCAAAAATGAGACGAACGGTCAGGTAGGTTATTGCCATTTGCCAAATAGTCAAGTTATTGAAGAGTGGAAATATTTCCAAGACAGTTCAAAAGAATGCTTAGCAGAGGAAGCGAAAGTGTTGGTAGGGCAAACGGGTTTAACGGATGCTCAAATTAAACAAAAAACTCAATCTGAAATTATTCGTCGTGTTGCACCTGGTCAGCCAGTAACTATGGATTATCGTGCAAATCGAATTACAGTGACAATTGATCCAGTTACTAAAAAAATCGCCCAGGCAAGCTGTGGTTAATTTTTTATTAAAGTAAAGTTATTGAAGTAAAAAGAAGAACTTAAAAAGCTCATCGAAAGATGGGTTTTTTTATAACTAAATGTGAACAATCAGCTAACAAATGCAGTGAATATCTTTGAAATTCTTCGGGTGTATATTATTTAATTAATATGTTTGCTGGAGCAATGAAAAATGAAAAGTGCCATTAATTTTCAGATGTTGCAGCAAGTTTATAACTTTATGGCTGAGAAACCAAACTTTAAAACCAAGGGAGAGTTAGATCTATTATTAGAATTTTTTTCAGAAATACAGCAGGATCAAACATCGGAGATAAGGTTGGATTCACCTTCTAAAATTATTGGTAAATTTGGTAGTCGACAAATAATCAATATTAATTTAGCGCCTCCCATACGGCATAAAAATGAGTTTCTGGCATGGGTATATAAACAGTTGCATCGATAATTGCTTAATTTGTTTTAATAATGTTCCTTTAATCAACTCAGATGACAAGAGGAAGCTCCCTTAGCAAAGGGGGGAGCTTTTTTATGACTATTAAAATAGTTACATTTTTAAAATAAAAATTTAATTAAAACAAATTGTTGAAAATAGTTACTCTAGACTTTATCGATGAAATATGAGCGATATATTTTAGTTGTTCGAAAATAGAGAAAAAATAAATTAAGTACTTAAATTCGACTAGTTCACCCGATTAAGCGGATTTTATTTTGCTTAAAATTCTATTTTTTTAAAAAGATTTAAATGCGCTAATTTCTACGTAAATTATTTTGTCTCCATGTCTATGAATACTTTGATGAAATTGAGTATCGGAAGTGAATTGGTAAAGATTAAATATATAATTAATAATATAAAACAAATATTTATGATTTATTCGTCATGCCTTTATGATTTTGTATTTAGGTTATAATCGTATTTTTGGTAATCAATGGTGACCAAAATGACTGTATCCACTTCGCTATTAACATTTGAAGAATTATTTACTGAACTTCACAATGCTATTGCTAAACGAGAGCAAAATCCCGTTCGGTTGAAAAAATCTTTAGATTCTATCGAGAAGGGTGCAATTTTAGAATTGGAAGAATACTGCCGAAAACACGCTTTTAATTTTCAAACTCATTTAGAGGGCGAGAATACATTTGTGATTACTGTGGAGTATTAATTTAATGCAATTTTTAAGAGAGTTATGTTGTTGGCACGCGTATGAGTATGAACAGGATGACAAGGGCAAGATGATCAAAGTGTGCCGAAAATGTGGAAAAAACCTAGACAAAATATGATTTTCTCTCCCTATAGCCGAATCTGCTACGGCCCATAAAACCCCGCCACATACGAGTTATGGGCGGTTTTTTCTTTTCTTATGTAAGCATCAGTATGTGTTAAGTTCGCAGATGAAATTGTATTCATTCGTCATGATAAGTTATAGATCCTAATCCATAGAAAGGCATTAGAATGAAAATTATTGCTAGAGATCGAAATACAGGTGAACTGATAGAACTCGATGCTGAAGAAGATACGAGCATGGGGACTTTAAATTATTTTTATCGTGATCAAGAGGGAAATTATTTGCGTTCATCTAAACATCCCTATGGCAAAATGCCTAGACATTCGGTGATGCCTAATATGCGTTTTGCTTTGGGTCAGAGATTAATCTTAATTATAGAAATAATAGAATAATAACAAGCTTTCTGCGGGAGGTTTTTTAGGGGTAAATTTTATGAATAGACCATATCTATCCATTAATCTAAATGCTCAAGAGGAAGAAGCACATCTCATAAAATTGTACGGGTACTTAGATTGAAAGGGTGAGTACTTAATACATTCCTCGAACCTGAAATTTCACTATATTATCCTGATAATGATCACTTAACTGAGTTAATAGGCTTCGATGAATCATTGCTTGGGAGTTCGTATCCTTTGGCGGAATTCATCTCATGTCTGACTCGACTGATACGGTCATAAATCACTTTACGCAGTCGGTTTACTGCTCCCAGTGGTTTATGTTCAGGTAAAGAATGCCATGGCGTGAAAGAAAGATTTTCACAAAACTTATTCTGATCAGGTGTATCAAAAATCTGTTCAGGAATACGAATAGTCGCGACCTGATAAAAAGGGGCTTGCTTTTCTTTCCATTCGGTCATTGAATCTTCGACGAGCAACATGTCTGATGTTCTGGGTTGCACCAGAAACTCCATACAGGCATCGCCCTTTTGCAGACTATTTCGTAGTGCATCTCGCAGAAAATCATGACTCGGTTTTTTTGGCATAGGGTCTGTTACTGTTGAGCAAGCTCTAGCAGAATATTTTACCGCCTGACGATCAGAACCTAGTCCTAACTGGTAGGGAACCATAGACCAATATCGGGTTTGCAGGGGATTTGAAATTCTGGTATTGAGGTTTAAGGCAATCAGAGTTCCTTTAAGACCAAGTGCGAAAGGAATATGCAGCTTTCTAAAAAAATTATCGCTATTTATATCCTGCATCAATGCCATATAGCGCTCAGGATCATTAGCGAAGAATACTGGATGATTGATCATAATGAAGTCTTGTGTGGCGGCCTCATCCTCTAAAAGTTTTTTCCCCGGTACACCTAGAATTTTTATTGCCATCCCCCTTGCATCTCTTTTAATGTCTGCCTTCGTTGCATCACGGGAACCATTCGAGAAACGAATCCATGCCTGATAGGTTTTACCGGGAATAAAAATTCCCTGCGCAAGGTAATGAGGAAGCGTTTCCCTCACATGAAACTCTGCTCGTACACATCCATGAGCTTTCGGATGTGCATCACGGAGGGTAGTGCCCGCGGAATATTGTTTACGGATGGATTTTTCAATAACCTCCGAGATTTTTTCGGCTATTTCCTCTTCATGAGGATACAGATTTTCACTTAGACCAGGATCAATGCTGGGGTAAGGAGTCCGGTTAGGATGGTTCAGCGGTGTAAGAGTGGAGTTTTGAGGTTGCGTAGCCGAGCAACCGATGATCGTCACCACTAGAGGTGTCAGAGTGAACAGTAGCGTAAAGTGTATCGGCCGCATCATGTTTGGCATCGATTTTCTCCTTGCTGCAAAGATAACAGCACAATCACATTAATTTTTTGCGGTGAGAATTTTAAAGGCCTAGAGCTTATTTAATACACTAAATGACTATAATCTCTGTGACATTTTTTTGACTCATTTAGTCACAATGTACGATATAAATAGAAACTAATTTTATAGATACCTTTCGAAATATCTTTTTAGGGTTTATAGAAAAGCACACTACAAATAACAGCAGCGCCGACGTCCTGTTGTGGCTGCTTCATATGTGGTTTTGCTATAACTATGGTCATCCCTTACTTCCTACTTAATACTTAATACTTATAATTATTGTTTTATGATTTTTGAACTCCTTATGCCTTATTGAAATAAGAATATGAAAATTAAACATGAATTAAGAGACGTATTAATACTCTAACCCGACTCCTGCTTAAGCCAATGCTTCGCTAACTTGAATGGTTGGCTTGTTTCACTGGCATAATTGGGTAAACACATAAAGATGCATAGATTCCAGCTAAGTATCCTTCAATGCTTCTAGCTTTACTGCTGACCAAATTATATTTGCCATTTGACAAGCTGAATAAA
The DNA here is from genome assembly GCF_049895885.1 of Acinetobacter sp. TSRC1-2. Lineage (NCBI taxonomy): Bacteria > Pseudomonadati > Pseudomonadota > Gammaproteobacteria > Moraxellales > Moraxellaceae > Acinetobacter > Acinetobacter sp. TSRC1-2. The sequence goes on along the minus strand of NZ_JAFCTF010000005.1, from coordinate 42,285 downwards.
GTTTCTATTTTATTACGCTACTTTAAGTGATATTCATCTGATGTTGAGAGTTGAATAGATTTCATATTTTTCTGATGATAGGTAGTTAAATCAATATCTTGATTCTTCAGATTTGATTTTAATTCCTGACTAATATAGCCACGATCAGCATGGAGCTTTGCTTTTAATCCTTCTACCAACTGTTCAAGCATTTTAAGATCTGCTTGCTGTATACCCATTCGATAAGCTGTACTGACAATATCTCCTGACTGATTCATGCTTAAATTCAGCTTGCAGCCAAAGAACCCTCCCATTGAGCTTTTGCCGCGGCTCGCAATCGATGCTATGGATTTATACCGTTGAATACATTGATTTTTGCATACAGGCAGCGTAATTGAATCGATCCATAAATGACTACTTTGACGATCTTTCACAAGGCAAAGAATACGATTTCTGAAACTTTCAATTGAGAAGACCGCATTCTTAAATCCTTGTTGTTGTGTTTTAAAAACTCCCAATAAGTTGCTTCAATTTTTTGAAAAAAATCATCAATTACACAAAATAATTCAGTATGAGTCATATATGGTAAAAGGAACATAAGGAGTAGAGTCATTGGTTTGGTGTGATAACTCAACTGATGGCGCTAACCCTTCTCTTTTTCAAATTAATTTCTTATCCGCGATTCAGGTTAATAATAAGATAACTCTGAACTTATATAAATGTAAATCATAAAAGGAGAAGCTACGCTATTAAGCTTTATAGTTTTGAAAAAGACTATAGTGCCTTCATTTTTGACTAAGATAATAAATTATAAATAGAAAAAAACCAGTTAAAACTATTCTGTTGGTAGGCATTAGAAAGTTTTATATAAACGAAATTAGTGAATGAATTATAAAATTTATCATTTGTAGATACCTCCAACACACAATTGAATAACTCAAATATTATGTTTTATACAATTTTGAACATGAAGAGTTGTCTTTCTCCACATAACTTTAATTAAGTATCTTTCAATATAGGTGAGTCCATCTGCTGTAAATATTTAAAACAATTTATTCACTAGTAATACAGCATTTAAAAGTCAAATATTAAAGGAAATAATTATGCGTGCTCTTACTTATCATGGTACTCGAGATGTCCGAGTTGAGTCTGTTCCCGATCCTGTTATTCAACAACCTGATGACGTTATTCTACGGGTTACTGCAACTGCCATCTGCGGTTCAGACCTGCATCTTTATCGCGGTAAAATTCCTGCAACTGAAGAAGGTGATATCTTCGGGCATGAATTTATGGGAATTGTTGAAGAAGTAGGGCCAGAGGTCACCGAAGTTAAAAAAGGTGATCGGGTGATTATTCCTTTTGTTATTGCCTGTGGCCACTGTTTTTTCTGTGAACATGATTTGACCGCAGCGTGTGAAAAGACCAATACCGGGCGAGGAGCCATTTTAAATAAGAAACAGATTCCCCCAGGCGCAGCGTTATTTGGCTACAGTCATTTATATGGTGGTATACCAGGTGGACAGGCGGAATATGTACGGGTGCCAAAGGGAAATGTAGGACCTTTTAAGGTACCAGGCTCATTGTCTGATGAAAAAGTATTATTCCTGACAGATATTTTACCCACGGCTTGGCAAGCGGTGACCAATGCAAATATTGGTAAAGGTTCCAGTGTAGCCATTTATGGAGCAGGGCCTGTGGGGTTGCTATCCGCTGCATGTGCACAAATGTTAGGTGCTGAACAGATCTTTATGGTGGATCATAACAATTACCGCCTGGAGTATGCTCGCAACACATATGGAGCCATTCCCGTAAATTTTGACAAGGTAGATGCGGCTGAATTTATTATCAGTAATACTGCTGGTCAACGCGGTGTAGATGCAGTTATTGATGCAATTGGCTTTGAAGCCAAGGGAAGCATGATTGAAACTGTGCTCACCAATCTTAAAATTGAAGGCTCAAGCGGGGCAGCACTACGTCAATGTATAGCCGCTGTGCGTCGCGGTGGGGTGGTCAGTGTACCTGGCGTGTATGCAGGTCCTATCCATGGATTCCTGTTTGGAGATGCCTTCGATAAAGGTCTGACCTTTAAAATGGGACAAACGCATGTACATAAATTTTTGCCCAAACTTTTAGAGTTTATTGAAAATGGGGATTTATCTCCTGACGTCATTATCACACATCGTATGAATCTTTCGGAAGCAGCTGAAGGTTATCGTATCTTTGATAAACGTGAACAGGATTGCCGTAAGGTGATTTTGACCCCTTAAAACTTAAAAAGTGTATTGATATTCTTAAATAATTTATATGAAAATCCATTATTTTAAACAGTAGCGATATTTAAAATGTCGTTACTGTTTTGCTTTAATGCGTTCATCTTATTTTATTATTGCTATACAAAATTACTATAATTCAAATAATTAACAGATCTAAAATTAAATAAAATGCAAGATAAATAAAATTTACTTATAGAATCTTATTCATGAATATAGATAGAAATAAAAGGAGAAATATCCTTGAGTTTAAATAAAGTTTTGTTTGAATTTGAACAAAATGATACTGATATTGATCAAAATTTAGAAAATACCATTAAAAAATTACTCATGTTCGCATCCGATATTCCCCATCCAGGAGAGGGAAGAACATTAGCCCGATGGAAAACACTGGCTCAAGTTGGGGCCACTAATTTAAATTTAGCCAAATGGTTTGAATCACATTTAGATGCACTGAGCATTTTAAATGAACTAAATTATAGTTCGGTCAATAACAGACTTTGGGCGGTATGGGCAGCGGAAGGAAGTCAAGATCCCATTTATTTTAAGCAAGGTTTCTATTCAGGCCAGAAAAACTGGTGTTCGGGTGCAGGACTAGTCGGTTATGGTTTACTTACTTACCGCGATGAACAAGATCATGCCCAATTACTCATTGTCGATATGAATCAGCCTGATATTCAAATCGATCACCAAGGTTGGCACGCCATTGGAATGCAGCATACACGCACTGCATCAATCTCTTTTAATCAGGTGAGTGCGGAAGCGGTCGGTGATTCAAATGCCTATTTAGAAAGATCCGGGTTTTGGCACGGCGCAGCTGGAGTAGCTGCCTGCTGGTTTGGGGCTGCAGCACGTTTGGCCGATTTTTTATATCAACAATGCAAAACAAAGCCGCATGCTTATGGTCTGATGTATCTGGGAGAAATCAGCACTTTACTGTTCACAACGAAACAATATTTTCACTATGTTGCAGATCAAATTGATCAGTATCCTGAGCAAAGCCATGAACTCATTATTCGGATATTACGTGCTAAAGTTGAGCAAACGGCACAGCTGGTTTTAGAGCAGGTGGGTAAGGCACTCGGTGCGCGACCTTTCTGCGAAAATAGAACATTTGCAGCTTTAGCAGCAGACTTGCCGGTATTTTTGAGACAGAGTCATGCTGCATTTGATTTAGAACAAATTGGAAAGCTTGTACTTCAGGAAGATGAAGGTGCTGCATGGATGTTATAAGCGACAACTTAGTAGAAGATCGCCTGATTTACGGAGAAGGTACAACTTATCAGCAATGGCTAGACTGGTCTGGACTCGATACTTTAAAACAGCTGAATGTAACCTCCTGTTTTCATGAAGGAAGACGTGTTGTTATTGTGGCACCTCATCCGGATGACGAGATTCTCGGGTGTGCAGGATTATTACAACAACTTGCTGAGCTTAAGCGTAACATTGTACTGGTTGCAGTCACCAACGGGACTCAAAGTCATCCGGATTCACTGCTTTATACCCCGAATCAATTAAATACGATACGGCCGGCTGAAACCCATGCTGCGCTTGAGGTATTAGGAATAAATCATGCGCTAAAGCGTATTGCTTTAAACTTGATGGATGGCGAAATTACTGCGCAGCAAGATAGGCTTTATCAAGCTTTAACAGAGTTGATTGAGCCTGATGATATTCTGGTTTGTACTTTTGATAAAGATGGGCATCCTGATCATGAAGCCACAGGACGAGTGGTGCAACAACTGGCAAATGAAGCTCACTTAAGCTGTTATCAAGTGTTGATCTGGGCATGGCATTGGGCAATTCCAGATGATTGCCGTATTCCATGGCAAAAGGCTTTAAAATTGGAACTTGCACCGCAACAATTACAACGTAAAAGCGATGCAATTTTGTGTTTTAAAAGCCAATTGGAAATCGATACAAGTACAGGACAATCGCCTATTTTATCCAAGCAGACTATTCAACGAATTTTATTGCCTTGCGAGGTATATATTTGTGCTTAATCAAACAGATTATTTTGATGAACTTTATGAAAATAGTGATGACCCTTGGGAGTATGAACAGCGTTGGTATGAAGAGCGTAAACGGCAAATTTGTTTGGCCTTACTGTTAAAACCTGTCTATTCAAATGTATTGGAAATTGGCTGTTCTAACGGCGTTTTTAGTCAGCACCTGGCTCAAAGAGCTCAGCAATTAATCTGTCTGGATGCTAATTCTAAAGCGATACAGTTGGCGAAGAAACGTCTTGAAAATTTATCTCACGTAGAAGTTACCCAGCAGCGTATTCCTGAACAATTTCCTGCTGGATCATTTGATCTGATTATCATCAATGAAATTATGTATTATCTTAAACCAGAAGAATTATTCAGGTTAATAGAAAAAGTTGAGAACAGCTTAACCTCACAAGGGGTAGTCTTATGTTGTCATTGGCGTTATCCGATTGATGGATTTGTATTGACAGGTGAGAAAGTTCATCATTTATTGAAGCAGCAGTTTCATTTACAGCATTATTTGAATGTCAACGATCCTGATTTTATAATTGATTTATGGAGTAAAGAAACAACCACTTTGGCTTCCAAAGAGGGCTTAATATGATTGGAATTGTAATTCCAGCCTGTAATGAAGAACAATATCTTCAAGAGTGTTTGCATTCTATACACTTGGCAATACAAGCCCTGCCAATTTTGAGCAGGGAAGTCCGTGTACTCGTTGTATTAGACAGTTGTACCGATCAATCTTTAAAAATTGTCCAAAGTGCAGGAGTAGACTATTTACAGTGCAATTTTCGATGCGTAGGCAAAGCACGTGATTTAGGTGTGCGCCACCTTATTAATTCAGGTGCTACCTGGATTGCATGTACTGATGCCGATACCTGTGTGGATAGCCAATGGCTTTTGCAACAACTCAATCATCAACCTGCAGATGCAATTTGTGGTGTGGTGGATGTCGATAGCTGGCGCAATTTTTCTATTCTTACCCGAAAAAAATACTTGGCACATTATCAAGACATGATGAATCATACCCATATTCATGGAGCCAATTTGAGTTTCAGTTCAATTGCCTATGTCCGAGCGGGTGGGTTTAAAGCATTGTGCTGTCATGAAGATATTGATTTAATACAACGAATGCAGAGTCTGAATTTGAAAATTATCTGGAGCAATTTAGTACGTGTTAAGACGAGTAGCCGTTTAAATGCCCGTGCTCCCGAAGGGTTTTCCAGTTTTTTACATCAGCTAGAAATAACAAGCAGTTCAATCGAATAGTTTTGAGGTATAAATATTTTTATAAATTAGAAATTTAACCAGTTAAGAATAATAAAAAGAATGAAGGGTATATTGGCTTTTATATGAGGTAATTATTTAAAATATAATTGATTTAAAAAATGATTCCAAAATTGATTTTGCCAATAGCAGTCATGTTTTCAATAAAAGAACGAGCTATAAATATCAAAAATCAACTGTACATTTACATTGAAGCTAACAAAGTAAGTTATACATTCACTCTAGATTCCTTATGATAGAAACTTAGATAAGGAGTTAAAACAGATATGATCAAAATTAAAAATCCAGATTCTGGAGAAGAAAGAACGATTAATAAAGTTCTCGGTGATGAAGTCACTTTAGCTAAGGCACAAGACCATGCCGGTTATTATGATATGCATAACAATCATTTTATTCCCCAAATGGATGACACTAATGAGGTGGTTGGGTTTTATGAAGCCGAAGAAAATTCTATTATTTGGGAAATAATTGTTTAAATTGTCTAATGGTTGATAGATGTTCTATAATTTTATAAATGAATAGACGAACCAGAAAACCACTTGAATTAGCCACAACTAGCTGGACCACAGAGCAGGATGGTTGTCTGATTGAGAACCATTCACTCACCTTTGCAAAGCTGAGAATCAACTTACCATTCACTGATGATCAGATTATGCAGCGAAAAGAGATATTGGGCCTGTTACGCAGAGAAAGACACTTGCCAAGGTTCTAAAAATCTTGGTTGATAATTTTCCCAAAGATTAAAACCTTAACAAGACACCCGAAGATATTTAATTCAAATACGAATCTAACAACTTGAAAAGATAGTTGCTTCATCAATCTTTAAAGGTCTCGTTCAGAGCTTGTTGCACCGCGTCTACACGCGATTTACAGGCTTTGTATGCAGACATAGATTCTTCAACAATTTTCATTAAATTATCAATATCCGGTTCTTTCTGAGACTCAAGTAGTTCTACATTTTTTTTAAGAACTTCATAGCCTTGTTTAAAGGTTAATTCTTTCTTAGCCATTGCCGATCACCTCTTTAACATTGGCGTTAATAATACCATCCTGTAATTCTATCTGGATGCTATCACCTGAAACTTGTTGAATCGAACGAATAGCTTGTCCTTGACTGCGGACGATCCCGTACCCTTTGGCCATTACATTTCTTGGGTTCTGTAATAGGGTTTCCCGCATCAATGATTCAACTTGGGTGGATGCCATTTTAAGTTGTTGTTGCGCGAAATACTGGTTATTGCTTTTCATTAACTCAAGTGTTTGCTTAGTCGTATTAATCTGATTTTGGGCAAGCGTCTTAATCACTTTAATGTACTGATCATTTTGACTTTGATAGGCCGAGATCTGGTGATGAGATAAAAGCTTAATGGTTTGCAGAGAATCTAGTACGTCTTGAGTACGCTCAACAATCAGATTTCGAATTCCTCCAATTACTTTACTTGGTGTATCAAAAGAACGGTGGGCGACTTCATCTAAAATAGTTCGATCTTTTTCATGACCAATGCCTACCCATATGGGAATTGAGCATTTACACAGGAAAGCTGCTAAAGGGTAGTCATTTAAATACGCTAAGTCATTTACAGCGCCGCCGCCTCGAATGATCACAATCAAATCGGGAGCAGAATTGAAATCTATAGCCCATTGATCTAAGCCATTCGCTAAAGATTCAATCATACTGACCGCTGCTGTATTTCCCTGGAAGGTCGCCGTGTGATATACGAAGTGACATACGCCAGCTTGATTTAAAGCATCGGCATCTTTTTTAAAGTCACCTAAACCTGCAGCATTTTCAGGAGCAATCACCAAAACATTCTGAATATCGAAAGGAGTAGGGAGTAATCTATTTTTATTGGCTAAGCCTTCTAAGCGAAGGCGCTCTAATATTTGCTGATAACGTTTAGCAATATCACCCAAGGTATAACTGGAATCAATATCTTCTATATTGACTGAAAAACCATACTGAGGACTGAAGGTAGCTTTCACTTTTATGAGAACATTTAAATCTCTCGCTAGCTCAATCCCACTTTCACGCTCAAACTTTAAAACCATTTTGGCCGCTGAAAACTTCCAGATCGTTGCCTTACAACTGGCAATGACTTTATCGGTATCTTGTTCTTTTTCTGCAAGCTCTAAATAATAATGACCACCTTTGATACTGAGATTACGAATCTCTGCTTTCACCCACACCGGCTCATTAAAAGTGATACGGATAACTTCCTTTACCGCAGATAAGTATTCACTTAATGAAAGCTGGGATATGGACATAGAATAAATATGTTTGCAAAGTATAATTATAAAAATAGTATCGAACTGATCGTTCAAAGGCAATTGAACTTGCTTAACTCTGCATTCGGTTTACACAAAAACTAAATTGAACTGTCACCACTCTCCTAGACAAATATCATCTATTCTTTTTGCATAGAAGAGAACCTTATGAGTAGTGGACAACGATCTCCCCCAGAATTTAAGATGAACCTGTAATCCTACACTTAGACTAAGGTTCACACTACAGCAGCGGAGACTGGCAAAAATTCTGTCAGAAGCATAACTTGATTCCCAGCATGAGTTGTCGAAGCCTTGCGCAGTATACTGCTCATGGGACAACGCCGTTGCAGAATCCTTTTTTAGCAGTTTAAAGAAGGAAAGAATTAAAAAGAGGATCTATAAAAAACGAGAAATAGCCCGTGCAGATGTGTTTGATTATATCGAAATATTTTACAATCGGATTAGACGCCATTCGCATCTCGATGGTATGAACCCGGAAGCATTTGAGGCAGCTTCAAAATGAGGCTGCCTTATGTCTGGGATAGGGGAAGGAGTCCAAATATCTAATGCTTATTAGCTTTTAGATACTTTTAAAAACCTCAATTGCCCGAATTCGAGTTTGCTTCAGATCTGCAATTGGTTTGGGATAATTCAAAGCCAAATTGGAGTTTCTGGCATAAGGATCATGGATGGCTTTAGCATCTAAATGGGCCAGTTCAGGAACCCATTTACGAATATAATCACCATTTGTATCGAACTTTTGCGACTGGCTGATGGGGTTGAATATACGGAAATAGGGCACTGAATCCGTGCCTGTAGAGGCACACCATTGCCACCCGCCATTATTGGCTGCCAGATCACCATCAATTAAATGTTGCATAAACCACTGTTCACCCAGTCGCCAGTCAATCAGCAGGTTTTTGGTCAGAAACATGGCTGTGATCATACGAACACGGTTATGCATCCAGCCCGTTGCCAATAATTGGCGCATCCCAGCATCTACAATTGGAATGCCGGTTTGTCCCTGCTGCCATGCAACCAAGTCTTCGGGGGCATCACGCCATTGGATTTTTTTTGTGTCTGCCTTAAAAGGCTGATGTTTAGAGACTTGAGGAAAATCGAAGAGTATATGTTGATAAAACTCGCGCCATAATAATTCATCAAGCCAGGTTTGCTGACCTAAATGTTCTATATGGAAGTGGCCATGCTGTCGACGAAATAGAGCTTGAATACATTGACGGATAGAAATTATCCCTAAGTTTAAATAAGGTGATAATTGGCTGGTTGAATTCAGATGAGGAAAGTCTCTCTCTTTCTCATAGTGAATCACTTTATCATTGATGAAATCATCCAATGAAGTTAGAGCATATTCTTCACTGATTGGCCAACGATCCTGTAGTTCTATTGAAGGATGATTTGGATATAACTCGGTAAAAGTGCAAACAGGTTTGTCCACGAGAGAGTCAAGCTGAAGATCAGCCTGTGCTTCAATTTGAGGATAACATTGCGGTAAACTTACACTAAGTCGTTCATAGCAATTTTTCTTGAATGCACCGAAAACCTGATAAGGTTGATGACTCTTGTTTCGAATACTGCCTACTGGAAATAAAGTGCGGTCATGGTACAGCTCGAATGATTTATTATCTTTTTCTAAGAGCTTCTGAAGCTGTGCATCGCGCTTTAACTCATTTACACCCAGTTCAATATTGGCATGTATACAATTGATATTGAACTGTTGGGTAAGCTCCAGAATGCCCTGAGGAACATCTTTCCAGAAGGGAGTCTGCCGAATCACTAACGGAATATTCAAGTTCTTTAGCTGCGTTTTAAGCGTTTGAAGTTGTCTTAAATAAAAATCTATTTTAACAGCAGCGTCGTTGTGTAAAGCCCATTGTTCAGGTGAAATGATGACCAATGCAATGCAGGGTCCTGCTTGTGTAGCATGCCAAAGAGCAGCGTGATCTTGAATGCGTAAATCCTGTCGAAACCAGATGAATTGCATGGAATTATAATGTCTTGAGAAGATTGTTGATTATTATTCTATGCAAAGTTGAGATAGAAAAAAAGCATGAACATGTGGTCCATGCTTCGAATGATTCATTATGTAAGTTATTTCTGAGTCTGTTTGGTTTTAATTAGATCACTCAAGTCATATCCACTGGATTCCGCATAATCTACATATTCCTGTCCCACTTCTGGTTGGGGGGGCTGTGAACGAGAAAGGATCCACATATATTTTTATCGGGTTCACTGACTAATACAATTCCATAATTTTCATCAGATTTTAAAACCCAGTAATCACTACGTGCGACTGGAAGCCAACGGATGATTTTAGGTAAAAAACTTACTTTCAATTTAGAGTTAAGAGGGGCATTTTGTACAAATGCTTCACCAATTAACTGTTTGAACTTTCCATCTTTTGTATAACAACTATTGTCAACTTTGATATTGCCATTCTTATTTAAATGATAGTTAGCGATCCCATTTTGCATTTATTTTGAAAATACCAAGGTTTTCTGGCAACTTCATACCAATTCCCTTAATACTTATTTAATTTAATTTTTTCAATAGCCTGTAATGGTTCAGTTTGTGCATGCTCTAGAGTTAATATACTGTTAGCGCCAATCACCAGACCTAATGTGATTTTCGCCAAGTTAAGACTTGATCTTTTATACATATTTGACATAAATATTCATTATATTAAAATAGGAGATTAACTTCATATACTTACATTAATTATCTTTTTTAAAAATTGGTTGAATATTATATGCTAAAGAAAATAAATATTAACTAATCATTCATTTGAGAGCACCTATTCAAGCGCAAAGTGAGCGACCTAATATAAAAATTAAGTAAATTATAAAAGTTACATTCTATTTAAAAGAAGCATTATTTTAGAAAATTTATATAAAAAATATTATTTTAAAATAATTAAAATTAATCCATTGGTTTGAATTTTATTTATGTTTTGATTCAGTAAAAAATGTAATTAATTCCTTTTAAAATATTTAAATAATTTGATTTTAATGAACGATTTATTCTGCTTTTAAAAAATTTAAATTTACAATGACAAGAAATGTCACATGAGCCTCATAGCTTTATCACAATGAATGTGCAAATTTAGAATAGTTACAAACTCATGTGACTTATTTTAAAACTAGGATGAATATAAAAATGGCTAATCAATCACAAAACCAGCAAGACCAACAACGCCAGCAACAACAACAGAATGATCAGCAGGGCCAACAAAATCAACAGAATCCGCAACGTCAGCAGCAACAGAATGATCAACAGCGTCAGCCAAATCAACAGGATCAGCAACGTCAACAGCAGCAACAAAATGATCAAAAACACCAACAAAATCAGCAAAAGTAATCAGTGATAAATAAAAGCGCGGATCTTAAGGTCCGCGTTTTCGTATCAATTTCTATTTAATAATCATCCTGCATTATCTGATAGGAATTTAAGTTTTTAATTTTTATCTAGCCATTTACGATGCTACCGCCGTTGACATGAATAACCTGTCCAGAGATATAACTTGCTTCATCAGAGGCAAGAAATAAATAGGCCGGGGCAACTTCACTAGGTTGTCCCATACGTCCCATTGGAGTATTTTTACCAAAGTCTTTCAATTGTTCCTCATCAAAACTACTCGGTATTAATGGTGTCCAGATAGGTCCGGGAGCGACAGCATTCACTCTAATCCCTGTCTTATTTTTTAAGAGATTTGTAGATAAACTGCGTGTAAATGAGGTGATTGCACCTTTGGTACTTGCATAATCGATAAGCAGATCATGCCCGTGATAACTAGTAATACTTGTGGTATTAATAATAGTATCGCCTTGTTTCATATAAGGAACTAATAATTCAGTTAAATAAAACATAGAAAAAATATTAACTTCAAAGGTTTTAAAAAGTTGCTGTGTATTGATATCGGTAATGTACTTTTGTGGGTATTGCACACCTGCATTATTAACTAATATATTAATGGTTTTAAATTCTTGAAGGGCAGTTTCTACCATTTTCTTTATTTCATCTTGGTGTTGTAAATCACATTTAATGAGTAGGCAACGTCGTCCTTCATTTTCAACCATTTTTTTAGTATCAAACGCATCTTGATCTTCTTCTAAATAGCATATGCAAATATCTGCACCTTCGCGGGCAAATAATACGGAAATCGATCTGCCGATTCCACTGTCGCCGCCAGTGATCAACGCGACCTTATCTTTTAATTTATTACTTCCTTTGTAATTGGCTTTGATTATTTCTGGCTGTGGATGCATTTTTGATTGAATGCCCGGTTGATGGCTTTGCATTTCCGTAGATGGCGTTTCGGGATATTGGCTCATATTATTTTCCAGTATTTTATGGTTTAGATAATATATTATTTGAATTTTTATATTTTTTATTACGAATAAACATTAAATAACATAATTTATTTAATAGTCATAAATTTAAAAAGTCTAAATACATGAAATTTCTTTATTAGATTAATGAGTCAATTAATTAAGACAGTGATTTAATTAAATATAAAAAATCCATTACTTTAAATCTAGTCTTTAGTAAATTAATTAGGTTTTTTGTTCTTATAATAACTGATAAAGATTCTATTTAATTTTATTGATCGGGAGATTAATCCATAATATAAATGAGGAAATTGATTAGTATAAAATGTATTTATTCTTTGATCTTAATCTGGAATTATAAGAAGTCCCTCATTTCATTTGTTTTTTAAAAAAATAATACTTAGACAACTTTCTATAATAAAAATTTCATTTTCAAAACTATTAGTTTACTTAGCGACAAGATGTTTTATATTTTTACTTTTCCTTATACCTCTAAGTAATAAATTGATAGCGTAAAAGTTGCATTCGTGTCATGAGTAACAATTTAAAGAATTTTATTTAATTTTAAAAAATTTATAATTTAAGAAAAAATATGGGTTATAAAAGTCCATATTCTAGAATATTACATTCTATCTCATGCATCTTCTACTGCATATTTAGCTTGATTCCACTTTAAATAAGACTTTGCTTTAAAACTATCCCATTTTTTTTGCAGATCACTTTCGGAGTCTTCAAAACGTGCATTTTCACCATATTCAGATCGGGAATTACGTCCAAATTCATAAGCGGAAGATAAATCTCGATCATAATTAATATCTGGAATATCACGATGTGAATCATTGTAATATAGTCGATTAGTATAGCTTTCTCGCCAATATTTTTCAGAATCTATACTGTTTGGAGTACCATTTTGATTTTCTAAATTTGCATCAGTCATTATTTGAGTCAATAAGATAATTTAATACTCTTATGTACAGGAAAGAATATTTAATCTAATAATTTAAATATTATTTCTGCTGATTATCATTCTATTGTTGTTGCTCATCATTAACATGTTTTAAAGGCTATTAGGATTTTGCTGCTGCTGGTGTTGCGGATCATTCTGTTTTTTCAGTTGGCCTTGGTTGCCATTTTGCTGTTGATTTTGATTATTAGAACGACCATTCTCTTGATCTTGTAGATTATTTAAATTAATCATTTTACACCTCATAATATATATAGTTAGTAAAATTTTAGAATCTGTATAAATCAGATATAATTATTAGCATGAATTTTAGATTAAAAATAAAAGAGATGTTACATATTGTTTACAATCTAATTTAATTTTTATTTAAAAAAATATTGAGGAATAACCCGTTTAAATTAATTTATAAAATAGGAGATTTAACTCCAAGTTAAAATTATAAAACTTAATGACTTAATTATTTTGAATAATTTCAACTAAACTCTTGCAGATATAATTAATTAGTTTCTTTAATTTCTCTTCCTTTTTTCCTTTACAAAAACAACGATAACTATAAATTTTGTTTTTATATAAAATAGCATAGAAAAAAGTTCCTACAGGCTTATCCTTGGTTTCTGAGCCTCCACGTTTGAGTAGCCCAGTACACCCAACGTATATATCTGATTTAAAAATTCTTTTTGATTTTTTAACTAATTCTTCAGTAATTTTAGAAGATTCAGGTGTGTATTTCTTAATCATTTTTGATGGAATCTTTAAAATATTTTTTTTAACTTTTAAATCATAGCAAACCAGTCCACCATTTAAAATTTCACCGGAAAAAGGAGTGAGAGAGAAACGGTAAGCCAAATAACCTGCAGAAGCACTTTCAATAAAAGTAATAGTAATTTTATTTTTAGCCATTAATTTACAACATTTAGTAGTCATATTCACAACCTTATTTTAGGCTTTGATCATAATATCTTAAGGATGAACATAGATATTAACAATATATTTTTTAAAAATTTTTCATTATAATTTATGAGTTATGTAATTTAACTGTTTGAATTATATAAATAGATAAAAACCAATTAAACACAAATTAAACGAATTATAACAATTTGAATCTTTTACCGTGTCATATTGGTAAATTATGTTTATAGCAGACTTACCGCTTGGAGAATAAAAATGCCAGTAGCAGTAAAAGAACGCTTGCTCGATTTAATTGATAAAAATCATCAGAATTACTGCGATATAGTGAATTATTTTATGAATTCACAAATTACTCAACACGATAAAGAGCGGAAAGCTGCGAGTTTTCTACGCAAAGAAATTCAAACCTTGAATTTAGATAACTTAGAATTTCCTTCGGAATTGAATAAAATTTCTGAATGGCTGTGTAATGATAATAAAGTTCAATGTAGTGAATATCAGTTATATAAAGACAGAAGGAATAGCGGGGGAAAACGAGAATATTTTAAAAATGTAAGTCAAGCATTTGAATTTCTTATTAAAGTTGCTCCGGTAAAGCGGGTAGATGGTGCATGGTTATATAGTTTAGTTCATTACTGGAATGATCCAATTTTTCGTGAATTAATCCAAATATATGTAGAGGAGTTAGGGTTGGGCTTAGTCAAATCTAATCATGTGAGTTTATTTGATGATTTACTGGTTAAGCTGGGTCTAGAACACTTCGTATTAGAGTTAGAGGATGAGTATTATCATCAGCCTGCAATTCAATTAGCACTTGCTTATGCTCCCCCTGAATTTATTCCCGAAATAGTCGGTTTTAATTTGGGCTACGAACAGTTGCCATTACATCTTCTGATTACCAATTATGAGCTAAATGAATTAGGCATTAATTCCCAGTATTTTAATCTGCATATCACTATAGATAATATGGACAATGGTCATGCAAACTTATCTATTAAGGCCCTGGAAAAAATTTATAAAAAATTCAAAGATAAAGAATCATTTATGGAAAAAATGAAAATTGGCTTTGCTTTGAATAATAAAGGATTATCCTCTAGACAAATTATTAAAAATTTAAGTTCAGAGGCTCTAGTTCTTAAAATTTTGAAACGAAAAGCGTTGGTTGGCAATGTCATTCATAATGATAAATGTAAATTAAATAATCGTTCTATTAATGAGTGGCTTTCTGAGCCGAATCTTGTCGAAGAATTTGTAGAAATATTGATTGAAAAGCAGTGGATCCTCCTAAATCAAGATCCTGAACAAAGCCGGTTCTGGAAGTTGATCAGTCATGAAGAAGGCAAAATGTATGGGGTCTTTAATGCGACTGAAAAGCAAATTATTCATGACTGGATTGCAGGTGACTATTTTAAACAATCGTATTCGAAGTATAAAAAGGTTAGCTCCACTTCTAACGCTATAGATGAATTCATGTTCAGTTATTTAGCTGATGGAGAGTTAGAAACCATACAACAGCAGATTTCTGAATCAGGTAATTTAGCTGTCAAAATAAATAAATTGCTACCTTATCTGGCACCTCATGCTCATCATAAAGAAACCGGCCTTTGGTGTACTCAACGTTTTGTGGATTATCTTTTTCCCTTTCTTAGCGAGAAAAACTCATCCATTCATTAACTGCATGAAAAAAAGTTTATTTTCATCGTTTTTTACTATCCTCAGTAGTACTTTAATTAACAATTATAGGTAGGAATATGAACCCTAACGCAAAGAAAAGTGAAGTAGCAGGAACTGATACTCTAGATAAACAAAATACCAATGCCAAATCGCAACAGTTGGATGAATTCCGCCGCGATGCCACTGGCGAGGCGCTGACCACAAATCATGGGGTCAAAATTTCTGACAACCAAAATAGCTTAAGGGCAGGTGTGCGTGGTTCCACTTTACTGGAAGATTTTATTTTAAGAGAAAAAATCACCCATTTTGACCATGAACGTATACCAGAGCGTATTGTGCATGCACGTGGTGTAGGCGCGCATGGATATTTTCAGGCTTATGAAGGTAATGAACAATATACAAAAGCGGCTTTTCTAACTGATGCTAGTGCACAAACCCCAGTCTTTGTACGTTTTTCTACTGTGCAGGGGCCACGTGGTTCTGCAGATACTGTTCGAGATATTCGCGGTTTTGCAATCAAGTTTTATACTCAGGAAGGCAATTACGATATGGTGTGTAACAATGCACCTGTTTTCTTCGTGCAGGACGGGATTAAATTCCCCGATTTTGTCCATGCAGTAAAACCAGAACCTAATACAGAAATCCCCACAGGTGCTAGTGCTCATGATACTTTTTGGGACTTTGTTTCCTTGGTTCCAGAAACGGCGCATGCAGTGATGTGGGCCATGTCGGACCGGGGTATTCCTAGAAACTTACGTTCGATACAAGGCTTTGGGGTGCATACCTTCCGCTTGATCAATGCTGCGGGCAAAGCAATTTTTGTCAAGTTTCACTGGACTCCAAAACAGGGGCTAGCTCAGCTGGTTTGGGATGAAGCACAGAAAATAGCGGGTAAAGATCCGGACTTTCATCGTCGCGATCTATATCAGGCAATTGAATCTGGGAATTATCCAGAGTGGGAACTCGGCATCCAAGTCGTGAACGAAGAAGATGAAATGAGTTTTGACTTCGATTTGCTGGATCCAACAAAAATTATTCCAGAAGAACTCGT
Source organism: Acinetobacter sp. TSRC1-2 (assembly GCF_049895885.1). Classification (NCBI taxonomy): domain Bacteria; kingdom Pseudomonadati; phylum Pseudomonadota; class Gammaproteobacteria; order Moraxellales; family Moraxellaceae; genus Acinetobacter; species Acinetobacter sp. TSRC1-2. Next base: position 25,546 of record NZ_JAFCTF010000005.1, on the reverse strand, counting down.
ACCTGTTATTCCAGTGGGTAAACTAGTTCTGAACCGCAATATTGACAACTTCTTTGATGAAACTGAACAGGTTGCATTTTGTCCAGGTCATATTGTTCCTGGCATAGATTTTACCAATGATCCTTTATTGCAAGCACGTTTATTTTCTTATACCGATACCCAATTAAGCCGTTTAGGCGGTCCAAACTTCCATCAGTTACCGATTAACCGAGCTGTATGTCCATTCCATAACAATCAGCGTGATGGTATGCACCAAACATTTGTGCATCGCGGACAAGCCTCCTATGAGCCAGACTCTATAGACAATAACTGGCCAGTAGAAACACCATCCGCAGCTCAAGGTGGGGGATTCGAGAGTTATCAGGAACGTATTGACGGCAATAAAATTCGTGCACGCAGTGATTCATTCTCTGATCATTTCTCTCAAGCCCGTCTTTATTACCAAAGCTTGGCTCCGTATGAGCAAAAGCACGTGGTAGATGCCTACGTATTCGAATTAAGTAAAGTTCAACGTCTACATATTCGAGAGCGGGAAGTAAAAGAAGTGTTGGCGAATATTGATTTAGATTTAGCTCAACAGGTCGGTCTAAAGTTAGGCATAGAAATCCCTACTAATACCGACAAAGATCTTAAGAAATCCTCAGTTGAGAAGTCTGCCAAATTAAGTTTTGAGGCTTTTGTACCTGAAGATATTAAAGCCAGAAAAATCGCTGTGCTGGTGCATGATAATGTGAATCAAGCCAATATTGATGCAGTTTTAACATGGGCTAAAGCTGAAAATGCCGTGGCTCATATTCTTACCCCAACCCCTGCGCCTGTTTTAAATAACCAGAAAGCTAAATTGCCTTCCAATGGAATGCAAAAGGGTGAACCTTCTATTATGTATGATGCAGTTGTAATTGTTGATGGTGATAATTACGATGTAGTCAAGGCAGATGGTATTGCTACCCATTATATCCTGGAAGCTTATAAACATTTAAAACCCATCATTTTCTTGGGCGATAAGAAAACCTTAATTGATGATCTAAAATTGGTGATGGATAAAGGTACGCTAGTGGCTGAAGAGTTTAATGCAGTAAGAGATGAGTTTAAGGATCTGATTCGAGCTCATCGTATTTGGGCACGAGAACAAGTAGCAGAAGCGATTCCAGCTTAAATATTTATAAAAGCATAAATTTTTTAGCAAGTTTATGTAGGGCAAATTTTCAACAAGTAAGGGGAAACGCAATGTTTCCCCTTATTTTATGATTTTATAAAAATTTAGTCCTCTAAGTGACAAATATAATCTAAGACTTCATCTGCCCTAATCTTGAACCGACTATTCCTTGGAACATAGAAAGATTGGCCAGCATAGTAAATCTGGCCTTGTACATCATTTTCTAGTTGAACATGACACTTTCCTGAAATAATTTCTATACGTTCAGACACATTTGTTTCGAAAGTAAGGGGGTATTCAGTAGGTAAAATTACGCCTATTGTTTTTTTTGTGCCATTTTTAAACTGAATAGTACGACTAATAGATAAACCATCAAAATAAATATTTGGCTTTTTTACCACAGAAACAAAATCAAATTGAGTTGACATTAAGATGCTCCTGAAAAGTTTTTTATAATAATTGAGCAATATTAGAATATGTATTTGAAATCCAAACATATACAGGAGAATTATGTTTTTTAGTTTAATTATGTAAATTTAATTAACAGTTGTTACTGACAACCTCATTTTTATGAAAAAACTAAACTATTCAATATTTTAAAATTATTTTTTCATTTTCTAGTTAAAATAGGAGCCGAGTCCCTTTATGTGAACTTTTATATTTTAGTTTACAAGATATTTAACGTAATCAATTACTCGTCACCGCGAGCCAGAACCTAGATAAAATATTAAAATTTTCTGCTTCAATTATAATTTTTGATGTACATTTTCATCCAGTCGAGATCACTCCATCTATTATAAAAATGAGTTCTATTGCTTGTATGCCAATTAAATAATCTATAATTTTAATAGCTTATTTATAACATTTCTTAAGCGTACTTTATGTACCTTGAAACAGTTACAAAACAGTTTTTAAATAATTGAAAAAGGCAATTTATTTATAGTTATTTTGTGTATAATTTCGCCAAATTTAACCCCTGTACATTTATTGGTTTCCAATAAATCTACAGGGGTTTTTCTATGGAATTATTTTGGATTTGGATGCCCAGAACTTTCTTATCGTGGTGGCTCACACATGTTTTCTTCCAAAACAGTACATCTAGACCATGCAACGCAACATAGTGCGCAGCGTCTATCTACATTACTTTGTTTTTTCACTCTCGGATTAAGTACTGCCGCTTGGGCACCTCTTATTCCTTATGCTCAGCAAAGACTTCATCTTAATCATGCTGACTTTGGCACTTTGTTGCTGAGTATAGGGTTAGGTTCCATGATTGCTATGCCTGCAACAGGTTTATTAATTCAGAAAGTGGGCTGTCGTGTGATTATCTCGGTAGCAATTTTAATATTATTACTCGTTTTACCGACTTTTGCTTTGAGTAGCAGCATCATCTTCATGTCTGTAGCATTGTTCTTATTTGGTACAGCTGCAGGTAGTTTAGGCGTTACTATTAATTTACAAGCTGTAATTGTAGAAAAAAACAGTGCTAAAAGTATGATGTCTCAGTTCCATGGTATGTGTAGTTTAGGAGGCTTGGCTGGAGTAATGACGGTGACAGCTTTACTGGCAATGGGGGTAACACCGTTAATGAGTGCTCTGGCTATTTGCACTTTACTGATGATCATCAGTTTAATTGCGGTGCCGAATAGTCTATCTAAAATTGAAAATGACAAAAAAATAGATCCGGTTGAACTGGAGACTAAGTCCAAAAAATTACCAGGTCCGTTCATTATATTGGTTGGTTTAGTCTGCTTTATTGCTTTTCTTTCAGAAGGTTCAGCTATGGACTGGAGTGGTATTTACTTAGTAAGTGAGTATGGACTAAAGCCGGCATTTGCTGGGCTAGCTTATACATTTTTTGCTATCGCAATGACTGCTGGACGTTTTGCGGGCCATTACTTACAAAGAATATTGGGTGAAAAAAATATCATTGTTTACAGTGCAATTTGTGCATCGATTGGTCTTTTCACTGTAGTTATGGCACCACATTGGATGATTGTTTTATTAGGTTATAGCCTACTTGGGCTAGGATGCTCTAATATTGTACCGGTGATGTTTTCGCGAGTAGGACGGCAGAATATCATGCCTAAAGCAGCCGCATTATCATGTGTTTCTACTATGGCTTATAGTGGATCATTATTAGGTCCTGCTTTGGTTGGAATGGCCAGTGAAATGATAGGGTTAACTGTTGTTTTTGGGATGATTGCCGCCTTGCTGATGCTGATTGCATTTTTGAATCAATTTACTCAAATTAAAGTCTCTTAATTCGCCTGCTTTAAATGCTTATTTAAGATATATAAAAAACCGGTAGATCAATTGATGTACCGGTTTTTTATATTGAAAAATATGCAATTTATCTAATGCATATCCTTAATACGGAACAACTCGATTATAGGTTTTGCGAAGCGGGGGGGTAAAAATCTTAAGTACTTCAGCTCGTCTTAAATCCTCTAGAAAAGCATTCCGCCAGTCATTAATATTAAAACGCTGTAGTCCCTTCATTAAGTGTTTATAGCGGTCCAGACGTTCTGCCTTGGACATAGTTAAAGCCTTTTTTAAACCCTTAATCATGCTGCTACGATCTTCTGGATCCACAATAATTGCTTCAGACATTTGTTCTGCTGCACCTGCATATTTTGAAAGGATTAAAACACCCGGATCCTCTGAATTTTGGGCGGCAACAAATTCTTTTGCTACCAAATTCATTCCATCGCGCAATGAGTTAACCCAACAAATATTGGCTTGTCGATAAATTTTCATGAGCTCATCATGCGAAACAGTTTCATGAGTACAATTGATAGGTGACCAGTCATCTTTCGAAAACTCCTGATTAATAAAATCAATTTTGGATCTTAAATGGTCATACAGATTTTTATAGGCTGAAATCTCCATGCGGCATGGACATGCAATTTGTAGATCAGTAATATTTTTGTGATATTCAGGATTGTTTTTTAAAAACTCTTCATAAGCATTAAAACGCTCTATTAATCCTTTGGAATAGTCGATACGGTCAACACTAATAATGGTTTTTTGATCAGTTAAATCTTCAAATTCAAATACAGGGTGAGAAATCTCTGTTGCTTGCTGAGCAACTTGTTGTATAAGTTCGGGATTAACTCCAATTGGATAGCATTGAATAGTGATCTGGCGATTGTTATAGCTTAATAAATGGCTATTAATAACTTGAGAAGCTAAGAAATGATGACATATTTCCATACATTGTTTTTGGTCATGTTCAGTTTGTAAACCGACCACATCGTACTGGCAAAGATCTTGAATCAATGACTGAGCAGTAGGAATTAGATCCCAGATCTTTAAACCGGCAAAAGGAATATGTAAAAAGAAGCCAATCCTATTTTGCATATCCAATTCACGGCAATAACGAGCCACACTTAAAAAATGATAATCATGTACCCAAATTACGTCATCTGGTTGAGCAATTTTAGAAAGTTGATGGGCAAACAAGCGATTAACTTCTTGATAGGTTTCAAATTCTTCTGATTTATACTGAATTAGATCATCACGATCATGCATGGCTGGCCAAAGCGTATTATTTGCAAAGCCACAATAATAGCCCTTATATTGTTCTTCAGTTAAAGGGCAGGTCATGTATTCTACGCCATGATACTCAGCTTGGCTAAAATGTGGATTCTGGTGATTTTCAATTTTTTCACCATTCCACCCCAACCAAATGCCTCCAATGTCTTGTAGCGCGTCTTGCAAAGCAACTGCCAAGCCACCGGCTGTTGATTTTTCTGGATTGGGTAAATTTACACGATTTGATAATACGATTAATTTAGACATGCTTTTTCTCCATTCGATACTTCAGAGTGGCTTGAAAAATGTGTTTTGAAGAATTTTGAAAATAAGTCAAGAAAATTAGCAACATCTGCAACATTTTTAAGGCGATAGCATGCTTCTGTTTCCTCCTCTCCAACTTTTATACTGATACCATGATAGTGATTTACTACTTTAAAACCGGATTCATCGGTTTTGTCATCACCAATAAAAATAGGTAAAACATTGGTAAAATTTAAATGATTTAATATCTTCTGAATTGCCTGTCCTTTATCAGCCGCTATAGGTAATAATTCAAATACATATTTACCTTCATTAATTTTAAATTCTGAATGTCTACGCTGGATATCATGTGCAATTTTTTTTGCAATTTCAGCCATTTTTGGGTATTGCCGGTAGTGAATAGCCACTGAATAATCTTTATTTTCAATCAACAATTCAGGATAGGGAAGGCAAGCCTTTTGAGTATCTTGCTGGATCAAAGCAATATGATCTTTATTAAGATCTGTATTTAAATTCCCAAATGGTTGCATGTGTATTTCTAACCCATGCGTTCCCGCAATTGGTAACTGCAGAGGAGAGAATAACTGTGAGGCTACCTGTACAGAACGTCCGGTTATAGCAATCACAGGAATATCTAAATCCTTGAGTTGTTGCAATATTCGTAAGGTCGTTTTAGGAATAAAACTTTTTAAAGGATCTATATGAAATTCGGAAAGAGTTCCATCAACATCAAGAAATAAACAGCATTGTTTTTCTTTAGAAAAATAATAGCTAATAACAGATAATAAGTTCTGAGAATAAGATTCTTTATTTAAAAATTGGCGTGTAGCATTATGCATGTTTTATATCTACTACTTATTATGGTTAATCACTAATAGCACTAAAAACTTGATTAATGACGTAATTTATTATTAAACCTACATAAATTAATTAAAAATTACATATTTTCTTCTTATTTTAACCATGTTATTTTTTTGTTTTTACTTACATGTGCTTACATTATTTATCAACATAATTTATGCATTTTTATATAAAAAAACCTTTTGATTAATACATAGTCAAAGTTAATCTATTTATTTATGGGAGTATTTTATGGATAAAAATGCTGGTGAGTTTTAAAGCAAGAATAGACAATATTTTGAACTTAAAATCTTTAACTTTGATGTCATGCCCTCATATAAATATATGGTCCACACATAGTAATACCCAATTTGGATACTACTTTTTTGCTATGGGAGATCAATACTATGTTTCAACTTTTGCGTGAATTACTTTGCTTACATACTTATGAATATTTCGAGAATATTGAATGCCGTAAGTGTGGGAAAACCAAGTCTGATTAGTTGAAGGTATTACTTAAATAACCAATATTTATTATCTTGAAATTATTAGATAAATTGTACCTCTATGCGTCAGAAAATGTTCAATATTAGATTTTTTAAAATCAGTACTAACTCATTTGATTGATTCAGTTTTATACCTTTGCGTGGATATTATCTCTACTTTACTTTTGAAGAGCCAAAATAAGAAACTCAAGATATATTTTGATTCTGCAGGAAAAGCCTTTTCCCCTATGCGACATCCTGAGCAATTTTATAAAAGCGTTTGATATCCTGTAAAGATCTTGTGATATTTTTTAGTAAACTGAGATAGTAAATTGCATGATGATGGAACCTAGCCATCATCATGCAATATATTTCTTCTTTGATTTAATTCAGTAGACAAGGAGGAATTGGTCTTATGTCTATATAAGCATTATAAATAAATGTAAGCCCTAAAATATCGAATCCCTTTCTAATTGTCGGAACAACATAAATTGATTGCCCTAGAAGAATTACTTATTTTTTTCCTGGGTTTATCTTTGAAACGTCTGATTATTTATTGTATTAACTTGCCTTTGACCAAGTTTCAAATTCATTTTGAATTTCATCAATCATAAAACGCTGACAATCACGATTCCAAAAACTCATTACCGTCTCAGTAATTTTATAACCTTTTGGCGTTTTCTTATAGTGTGTATTAAAGCGCTCTAGCTGATCTTTTGGTACTTCATTTGATTGAAGAAGGTTGTGTGCAATCATTGCACGATACAACCAAGCATCCCATGCTGCCTGATCTTCTTTCAGGAGAAACTGTTGTGTCTCTGTATTATAGCCAATATTTAAAACATGAGGTTGGAATTTGAGAAAGCGAATGAACATTTGACGTTCAGTCTCCTTTTGATCTGCAGTTAATTCCCCAAGCTTAGTTGGCACTATAGATTTGCGACCTGAAAAGATGGGTGTGATCTCCATAGGGTCAGCAAAAGATTCTTTCAGAATTGAGCCTAAGTGGACGAAGATGTTGACCAAATCCAATTCGCTTATTGTTGTTGGTTTACGAACTAACTTGTCGACTGTTTCTAATAGGTTGCGTTTTGCTTGAATGTCGTTCATATCATACCTTTTGAAATAATATATTTTTAGAATTTATTAAAAACAAGCTGGAAAACACGATTTTCCAACCTTAAACGTCCTGCTTTTAAGCGAACATTTCCTCAAAATACAAGGGAAGTGGTAAATAGATTTCCCCAGATTTTGTCTCGCCTAAATACAGGACGAAAATTTGAAATGTGCGTTCATTAGATACACTTTGAATATGTATAAGCTGTTCGGCAACTTCGGAAAGATCTAACATACAAGTGGCGTAGCGAGGTGAGTCATAGAAGTGGGTATTCGCATGGGTTTTTCCAGATTTATCCATCTCTTTGGAAATATTAGCGAAGGCAAATTTGTCCTCATGCCAAAAGCCAATCACAAAACCTTCAAACTTTGCTTTTTTAAAAATTTTTTGAGTCTCGTTATCAATACTCAGCAAATCCAAAACAGCCTGTTCATAATTAGGTTTTTTGAAAACCATCTTACCGGCATGATATGAAACTGGATCATACTCATTGTTGATTTTTGCTGACTTCTTTAGTGTGTCTAGACTCGCTTCCTTATTTCCATCCATGATAAAAGCAATTTTATTGCTCTCGTCAACTTTCGGAACTTCCTTTAACAAACCGTTTAAATTGGACTCTTCTATACTTAGCTGTTCGGTCGCTTGAAAAATTTTATTAAAATCATTAATTTTCACTATTTTACCTTCTGTTCAATCGTTGCTTTATCATCGCTCAGTGCGGTTTCACATTATTCAAAATTCACGACATTTAGATAATAGTTTCAATTGCTTCACTCTTTTTGTTGAGGTGATAAAGAGGGGATGCTGAATCATTATCATATGCAGTTTAAGAATTGACCCCAAAAGTATGAATTTTTATTGCTTTTGTAGTAAATTCCATCTTGTTTGCAACAACTTCAAAATTATTAAGCACCTCCAGAATATCTTTGGACTCATTTTTCTAAATTCTATTTTTTGTTCTGAGTAATACGTTTTTAACTATTTATTTAATGTAACCACCTATTTTTCGTTATAGTTTACGCTTGAATTGTTAGCGTTTTATTTCAAAGAGAAATTCGTTTCGTAAATGTTCTATTTTCTTCTCATACATTGAATGTGTGATCATAATAAGTGCAGTATTTTAATTAATAAGCATCAAAATTGTTATGACATTAAATTTCAAAGGTAGACTAGTTGAATAATAGTATTTTTACGGCTTCTTCATGAATTTTAAGGAATTAAATTAAATTTAGATTTTCTATAACTTACTTGATTGATATTTTGTATGCAGATTTGTTCTATAGTTGTTTAAGTAAGCCATAGTCTTGGATATTCTATTTATCTTATATTTACTTAGAAACTGTCATCAATTAACTTGAAAAAACCTCACATGTTCTTATTTTTTTCATGACTAAACGTTATGCATTTAGAAAACATCAATGGGAACTAATTAAGGATCTGTTACCTGGAGGAACGGGTGCTAATGAGCTAACCACCAAAGATAACCGGTTATTTGTTGAGGCAGTACTCTTACGCAGCCATGGTGCTCATCTCGTTCAAATATTCCGTGGCGAAACTCAATAGCACGGGTTGTTTTTAGAGTAATGCCTACTCGCTTTAGCGTTTGCTCTGAAATAGAAGTGGGGGAAGAGTTTTGAAGTGCTGGCAAATGACAGTTACAAAGAATATACCATGCTTGACTTAACCATTGTTCGCGCTCATCAGCACAATGCCGGAAAAGAGAGTAGATGATTGGACGTATTAAAAAGGATTTAAACACTAAAATTCATGTATCGGACTGATGCAGTAGTCAATCTGCCAAGGTTCTTTTCACCTCTAGGCAGGGCTTGAATCTGACCTACTAAATATAAGGAACGGAATTCCGCAAAAGTAACACTTGTACTCGGGTAATGTTCCAAAACAATCCAACACCAAGTCAAATAATGATTACATGGATAGATATTTATAAAAAATCATAAACTTAGTTAAAACTATTTTTTGTAAGACTTAAATATTTTAGAGAAATCGCAGCAAGTGGTGATGATCTTTATCAATATTAAAAAGCTCTATTACTTTGGTTCTATCTTTATTTAGTTACCACTATGAAAGATGAATCAATCCTACTTTTATATAATAAATTAGTCCACTTTTTAGTGGACTAATTTATTGTTCATTCCCAATTATTTTGTGTGTTTTACCACGAGTACTGGTACATGGCTTGAGGTCAGAATCTCTTGCGCAATACTGCCGATAAAAGTTTTTTTCAAACCTGTACGCCCATGGGAACCGACGACGATTAAATCAACATTTAATTCATCAGCAATTTTGGCGATGACCTCACTGGGTGATTGACCGCTGAGAAGTTTGGTATTGGTTTCAATACCTAGATTGGTAAATTTTAGCCCTAACTCGGCCAAAATGTTTTTAGCATGAGCTTTTGCTTCCATATAATAATCCGTTATTCCAGGTACAGTTTTATAAAAACTCACACTGGTTAAAGGATCTATCACGACAACGCTTGCTATGGTGACCTTACTTCCCAATGCTTTGGCTAAAATGATGGTCTGATCAGCTGCTGCAATGGCAATAGGAGAATCATCAACAGCGACTAAGATGTGTTGGTAATTCATGATACTTTCCTGTTGTTTCAAGATTCGTTATCTACCCAAAGATTAGCATAACTGGAGTACAGTGATAAAAAAGGATAAAAATCTATCTTTTAGCTAATACTTCTCTTATCTTGCGGAAGCATTTGAGTTCGTAGTTCCCATAGTGCCGGCACTTCAACCTACCTGATTAACTATCAGTACTCATTACCAGTAACTATTTATTCCATTTCATCCAAAACGAATAAAATCATGATCTACAAACGGGAGGACGTGAATACAAGCAAAAAACTCGATTATTTAGGAAAACGCTTTAGATGCTAATCAATCCGACCATATAGAAGTAGCCAGGAAATATTTCAAAGATTTTATTAAATCGGCACAATTATCAAAACTGTTAGTGACTTCTTTGAAAGCAGAATGATATTCACGTTTGTAGGGTTTACCAGTTAATGTTTCTCCGTGAGTATTTTCATAATCATAGATTGCAGTCCGAAGATAGATTTCTAATATTTTTTTATGTTCGGAAGAAGCACAGTTTTTTTGAACTATTTCATTCGTAGATTGGCAATCAAGTTTGACATGACCATAAAATTGACTTGAATTTTTATAAATATTATTTAACTCTTTTAATTCACTTGCTGATAAGCATTGTGCAGCATAAGCAAAATTATAAGTCACAACCATACAAATAATAAGTAAATTGAATTTCATTTTTTTATTCCTTATTGTTTTTTAATGATCTAATCATAGAGTCCAAATTTACACAACTACAACATTAGACAATCAGATGAATCAAAATTTTATTCAGATCGAGAGAAGAGAAAGTAATAAAAAAACAATAGCTCTAGAAATTGATTAATTATGGTCTAAGCATTTTAACTCCTATCTTAAATGCATCATTTTTGGCTCTAAGTATATGACTGAAAGCCTTGATGCGGTGGACGAGGGTGAAGCCGTTGCGATTCTTTAAGATGGCTGTGCAGTGGAATCTCATATGCCGGGTTCAATCCGAAAGATTAAATATGCTTCGGGGGATATTGTGGCAGAAGGTGCGACCTTAGCCGTGATTCAAACCATGGAATTTGAGATTCCAATTATTACCCCTAAGCGTATGCATATCAATGCCATTACTATTGAGAAAGTGAAAACGGTAAAACAGGGCAGGTATTTTTTACGCTTGCGCTAGTTGCTCATTAACATACAGAAAAGGCTACTAATCAGGATAGCCCTTTGTAAATAAATGATTACAATATATTAAGTCAAATGACTGATAGGCATCTAAATTATTTCGAATTTTAGTATATTTTTCCAGTATTTGTTTGATGTTTGATGTTTGAGTTGAGGTAAATTATTTGATTTATATTATGTGCTGACAAACCCTAAACTAATTGATTTCTATAATTTCATCATGCTCTGAATCATTATCAGAACTATAGTCTTTTAAATTTTCTGTCTAATAATATAGTTGTTCTGACATAAAAAAGCCTCTAAATTTAGAGGCTAATTTAGCATTAGTATATTGATCTAAAAATTTAAATTTATGGTAAATATTCTTTAATAATTTCAGTTTTTATTTATAGTAAAAAAAATTAAGGCGCAGTATTTTTTAACACTTTATTCAGCACATGCTGATGTATAAATCTGAATTTATCTAGTACTACATTCGACAGGGTAAATGGATAAGCATCTTCCACACCCATGCTGCGGTTTAAAGCATTGAGGTTAAATGTTACCGTCATCCAGTTCCGCAAAATCTTTTCAAAATCCTTTGCACCAATCGGGTTTTCTATAAATTCCATATTGGATAGGTCAGGCTTGTTAGTTTTTACCACAAGGCCAGCGTAGTATGCTGTTTCCAGCGTGTCCATCATATGCTGATAATGTACCCAGGTTTCAGCCCAGTCTTCCCAGGGATGCGTACTGGCATAGGAACTGACAAAATCTCTGGCCAGTTAGCCGGCGAACCTTGTTCATAATGCTGCTTTAATGCTTCGCCATAATTCTGACGTTCATCGCCAAACAAAGCGCGAAACTCATCAATCACTTTTGGATGCAAATGTTGCATGACATCAAAATAATAATGTCCGCTTTCGTGGCGGAAGTGCCCTAAAAGTGTCCGGTAGTTTTCGCCCATCTTAATGCGCGTAGTTTCACGGTAAACGACATCCGCTTCACTAACATTTAATGTAATAATGCCATTAGCATGACCTGTCAGCACCGGCTGCCCGTCTACCGAAATTTTAAAATTAAACCACAAACCATAACGGTCATCTAGGGAAGTTTTAGGGCGAGGCATAATGTTCAGCCGCTGCATCAGATACAGGAAACGCCGTTTTGCATGCTCGATGCGCCCCCAATAAATAACATTTTCCGGAATATCTAGATCTGGAAGCATTTGAGTTAACTGGACAGGATTCACAGTAAACCTCCTCACTGTCCGCTGGTAGCATCCAGTTGCAAACCTGATAATTCGTATAGTTATAGCAAGGCTTAAAGCGTTGCTGCTGAAAACAGGGATTCAACGCAAACCAGAGCTGATCAGACTCTTGCTGAAAACTACCCATATCTTTTTCAGAAGCAACATAGCCCAATACGGTTTGACAGTTGACGCACATTGAATTTGCAAAAAACACCTGATTATTACAGCTAGCACACGCAAAATACTTCATAACAGGTACGATTTTTTATCATAAAGTCCCTTTTTAAGGATTAATCGAGAAGGTGTTTAAATTGCCTAAATAAAAAAATAATTAATATAATTTAAATACTTACACTATATTTTAGTTTTATAGTTAAATTTTACATTAATGATCCTTATACAAGTTGTTAATTCTTAAGCATATATATTTATTTATCATAAAAATAAATAATAAATATAAAAAAACTTGAATATTAATTTAATTCATGTATTATTAGCTCAACTAGAAAAAAAGTCTTGTTTCGGTAAATCTTCTTTAAGTATCGCAGTTTTAGTCATAATCCTTCGTTTTTCAGATTTTAAGTTTCATTCTTTATTATTTTCCAAGTTATGAATAGTCATTAAATTGGCTAAAATTATTAAAAATCAATAGGATTTATTATGTCAAACTCAAATGTTGTTAAAGGTACTGTAAAGTGGTTCAACGAAACTAAAGGTTTTGGTTTTATTCAACAAGAAAACGGTCCAGATGTTTTTGCTCATTTCAGCGAAATCGCTAGTTCAGGCTTCAAAACCTTAATGGAAGGTCAGCAAGTAGAATTCAGCGTTGCACAAGGTCAAAAAGGCCCAAATGCAGTGAATATCATTGCTATCTAAAAGATATTAATATACAAAAATTAGATGAATTAAAAGTAATGTAAATTACTCATTATTTTCTTTTTGTATGCCAAAAAAGCCGAGACTCTCGGCTTTTTTTATGTCTATATATAAGGTATTTAATACATTCAACAAGGCAGTGGCAGCTTTATTTAATAACAATAACAAACTGATTGCAAAAATCAGCTGCAAATTCTCAATCAAATCCGCCATGATGCTCTACATATGCGTTCAAGTTCCTGCGCAATGCTCATGGAGACTCTAATGAATCCAGATCAACAACAAAATATCCCTAAGCGAGAATCACGCGTTTTTTCAAAAAGTTTTGATTATTCTTTGGATTTTAAAAAAATTAATTTTAGAAAAAGACCCGAACTGTATCGTATTGGCCGCGGTGAACAAGGAGTACTTCTGGTAGAACCGTATAAATCAGAAATACTGCCTTATTGGCAATTTGCCGATGAAGTTAAAGCTACACAAAGTAGCGAAAAGATTTATGCTTTATTTTTAGAGTATTTAGAGCAGAATGACTTTATTGGTGCGGATATGGCCAGAAAATTTTTACAAATGGGCTATACCCGAGCACGTCGCTATGCCAACCATAAAGGCGGTAAAAAATATAAAGGTTCAGTTCCTGAAGACAAAAAAGGCTTGAGTGGGGCACATGGTCGTCCAGAGTTAGCGCGTAGTGCAGAAGACCCTGTTAAAGCGGCGGCAGCACAAATTTTTAAGAACAAATGGGATGAAGCCAAGTTAAATCCCACTTATCTTGAATTAAAAGATAGATTTAATGCGTTTATTGATAAAAAAATAGCCGGACCTAAGCTGTAATAGGGCCTAAAGCTCATGATAAATCGCTATCAGGAATTTAATTGTATTTGCATCCCCTATATTTTTAAACTTATATGCGTTTGTATAAATTGTTCTTATTTTAATTATTTTTCATAAATATGCTGCAAAGCCAGACAAAAGTTATCAATTAAACCAAATCCCTCTATAATATCGCCCATTATTGCAAATGTCAGATGTTTGGTGTGATCACTAAACGGATGATGCTAGTTACTCTCTTTTTTAAGTCAATTTCTTTCCCGTGATTCGGCTTATGTTTTAATATTTAGAATCTTATGGGTCCACAGTGACATATAAGAATAGTTAGGTGCCAGCATGGAAATTAAGGTTAATTATCTCGACAACCTTCGACAAGAAGCCAAGTTCGATGATTTTTCGGTAATTGCCGACCAACCAATTCGTTATAAAGGGGATGGTTCGGCACCGGGACCCTTCGACTATTTTCTTGCATCTTCTGCTTTATGTGCAGCCTACTTTGTAAAGGTGTATTGTGCAGCACGTGATATCCCGACCGATAATATTCGTCTATCGCAAAACAACATCGTAGATCCAGAAAACCGCTACAAACAGATTTTTAAAATTCAGGTGGAATTACCTTCGGATATTTCAGAAAAAGACCGCCAAGGTATTTTGCGTTCAATCGACCGCTGTACGGTTAAAAAAGTGATCCAAACGGGTCCTGAATTTATTATTGAAGAAGTGGAAAGTATTGATGCAGATGCACAAGCTTTGTTAATGCCAAGTCTGACCGCAGAAAGCAGCACCTTTATTCCCGGTAAAGATCTGCCCTTGGAAGAAACCATTGCCAATATGTCAGGTATTTTGGCCGGTCTGGGCATGAAGATTGAAATTGCATCATGGCGTAATATTGTACCGAATGTGTGGTCTTTACATATTCGTGATGCGCAATCGCCAATGTGCTTTACCAACGGTAAGGGTTCAACCAAAGAAAGTGCTTTGGCGTCGGCATTGGGGGAGTTCATTGAACGTCTAAACTGTAACTTTTTCTATAATGATCAGTTTTGGGGTCAAGATATTGCCAATGCTGAATTTGTACATTACCCAGATGAAAAATGGTTCAAGCCAGGCCCGAATGACGAATTGCCTAAAGAAATTTTGGATGAATATACTTTAGAGATTTACAATCCTGAAGATGAATTGCTGGGTTCACATTTGTACGACACCAACTCAGGCAATACCGAGCGTGGTATTTGTTCATTACCATTTGTGCGTCATTCTGATGGGGAAGTGGTTTATTTCCCATCGAACCTGATTGAAAACTTATATTTAAGTAACGGTATGAGTGCCGGAAATACTTTGGCTGAAGCGCAAGTGCAGTGTTTATCTGAAATTTTTGAACGTGCGGTGAAACGTGAAATTTTAGAAGGCGAGATTGCACTTCCCGATGTACCAGAAGATGTATTGTCGAAATATCCAGGCATTGTGGCAGGTATCAAAGCTTTGGAAGAACAAGGCTTCCCGGTCTTGGTCAAGGATGCGTCTTTGGGTGGGAAATATCCAGTGATGTGCGTAACACTGATGAATCCACGTACTGGCGGTGTTTTTGCATCATTTGGTGCACATCCGAAGCTAGAGGTCGCCTTAGAGCGTAGTTTGACTGAGCTATTGCAAGGTCGTAGTTTTGAAGGTCTAAATGATCTACCAAAACCAACCTTTAGCAGCAATGCAGTCACTGAACCGAATAACTTCGTAGAGCACTTTATCGATTCAAGCGGTCTGGTGTCTTGGCGTTTCTTTAGCTCAAAATCTGATTATGAATTTGTCGAATGGGATTTCACTTCTGAGGGTGAAAATTCTAATAGCGATGAAGCTGCAACCATGTTTGGCATTCTAGAAGAGATGGGCAAAGAGGTCTACATGGCAGTGTATGAGCATTTAGGTGCAACTGCTTGCCGTATCGTGGTGCCGGGTTATTCTGAAATCTATTTGGTTGAAGATCTTATCTGGGACAATACCAATAAAGCACTTCAATTCCGCGAAGATATCTTAAATATCCACCGGTTGGATGATGAGCAGCTTGTAGCTTTGGTGGAGCGTTTGGAAGAATGTGAGTCTGATGATTACACGGATATCGTGACCTTAATTGGTATTGAATTTGATGACAATACCGTTTGGGGGCAGCTCACTATTCTTGAACTTAAGCTACTAATTTATATTGCCTTACAGCAATTTGAAGAAGCAAAAGATTTAGTTGAGCAATTCCTGCAATACAATACCAATACGGTTGAACGTGGTTTATTCTACCAGTGCCTGAATGTCGTTCTTGAAGTTGAACTGGATGACGACATGGATTTGAATGATTATGAAACCAATTTCCGCCGTATGTTTGGTGATGAACGTATGGATGCCGTGATTGGTTCGATGGATGGCAGTATCCGCTTCCATGGTTTAACTGAAACCAGTATGAAACTGGAAGGCTTAGACCGTCATTTACGTCTGGTCGAAAGCTATAAAAAGCTCCATACGGCACGCTCGAAGTTTGCAACCGTATCAAAATAAAATTATGTAGGGTAGGGAGCAATCACGAATATTACGCAGTTGCTCCTATACTTTTGATGGGAAATCAATACATTGAAGAAATGCTATCCTAAATGCTTATTTTGTGGCATATGAATATGTACATAAAAAAAGCATATACGGATTAAATCACTGAAATAGATTTTTTTTGAACGTGCTAAGCTAAATTTTGATTTTACCTATACTTTTCAATGTTTTATTTAACTTTCTTGACACATGCTGATCAGTATAAAATCCTTTGTAGCGAATTATATATTCGCTAACTTACTCAATTTTCATCAATATTCGAGAGCCATAAGATCAGCTTATTATATTGCTAAACTTTGACATCTCGGATTCGAATCAACTTAAGGTAAGGAATCCTGACATAGTATTCATGTAGCTAAAAACAGAAAGACTTATAAATCAGATTTAACTACTAGGACATATTATCAATTAAACTAAATATTGGTGAACGTAAGATAGATCGTTGACCTAAATAAAGGATATGAACTTTAAAGATATTCTAATTAACTTATGTTCACCTAGAATCTAGTTCACAATTAAACTTATGTTTAATAAACAATAAATTTAATTACTTAGAGCACTAAAGTCATAAATTATAAAATATTTGGTTCATGAACCTAGCTATGAATACATATTTTCCTACTAAAAAGGTCTTAAGAATAGACTAAATTTGTCTGGGAGAGTGGTGGCAGTCCACCACTAATTAAAAGGTGTCTACAAAATCGTTGGCTATTCAATAAGTCTAGGTTACTATTTGGTATAAAATATTATGCTGAGACTAGGGTTTTGATAGCTACTAATTCTGTTTGGCTTTTTGGCGTAAGACATACAGATATAAGCTTTCTACTTTTTCACGTGCCCATGGTGTGGTACGTAAGAATCGCAATGATGATTTAACACTTGGATCTATGTAAAAACATCTAATTTCAATTTTACGATTTAAGCCTTCAAAGCCACCGTAGTAATCCAATAATTCATCCAAAATGTCAGCAAGTTTTTTGCCGTGTAAAGGGTCATTGGAGGTGTTCATAATAGATCAACAATATTTTGGGAGGCTATTATTATAACCTGAGCTAGTTGGAAAATGAGAGGGTTGGAATTTAAACGTAATTAACATAGAAAATTACAGCTTATCTTCCTATTTACAACAGTGCTGATGCATAAAATATTTCAAAAAATTAATAATTCAAAGAAAGCTTTTTAATATATGCTACCGTTAAAAAGCTACAAGAAAACGGCCTCTTTCAGGTACACGCTATTTAACTTATGTTCACCTAGAATCTAGTTCACAATTAAATTTATGTTTAATAAAAAATAAATTTAATTACTTAGAGCACTAAAGTCATAAATTATAAAATATTTGGTTCATGAACCTAGCTATGAATACATATTTTCCTACTAAAAAGGTCTTAAGAATAGACTAAATTTGTCTGGGAGAGTGGTGGCAGTCCACCACTAATTAAAAGGTGTCTACAAAATCGTTGGCTATTCAATAAGTCTAGGTTACTATTTGGTATAAAATATTATGCTGAGACTAGGGTTTTGATAGCTACTAATTCTGTTTGGCTTTTTGGCGTAAGACATACAGATATAAGCTTTCTACTTTTTCACGTGCCCATGGTGTGGTACGTAAGAATCGCAATGATGATTTAACACTTGGATCTATGCAAAAACATCTAATTTCAATTTTACGATTTAAGCCTTCAAAGCCACCGTAGTAATCCAATAATTCATCCAAAATGTCAGCAAGTTTTTTGCCGTGTAAAGGGTCATTGGAGGTGTTCATAATAGATCAACAATATTTTGGGAGGCTATTATTATAACCTGAGCTAGTTGGAAAATGAGAGGGTTGGAATTTAAACGTAATTAACATAGAAAATTACAGCTTATCTTCCTATTTACAACAGTGCTGATGCATAAAATATTTCAAAAAATTAATAATTCAAAGAAAGCTTTTTAATATATGCTACCGTTAAAAAGCTACAAGAAAACGGCCTCTTTCAGGTACACGCTATTTAACTTATGTTCACCTAAAGTCTAGTTCATAGAACAATCTTAAAATTTATTTTTTAAATTTAGTTGCTTAAGAATCAAGATTTAAAAAAGTAAAAATCTTAGTTCATGAACCTAGATAATTTTTAATTAATTAGCGCTAAAATTAGTAAAATTTAGATGAAATATGTTTTAAATAACCGATCGCTACACACTAAAAATGAAGGCAAAGAGCTCTGGGGAGATAAATACATCTTAAAAGCCACATGCGCATGGTTAGGTTATGAATAACTAAATTTTTGCATAAGCCTTTTGTTACCATCTTTGAATTTTCATATTGAAACAAATAAGAACATATTTCTAAAAGAAAATTTCTGAACCAACGCTATAAAGGGTCATGATGTGTGCGCTCATGCCATGCCATTAATTTATTATACCCGTCAATTTCAATAGGAGGGTTTTTCGAAATAATGCCAGAATTTTTTTCTAACAAATGATGTGGAGCAACAGCAATCCAGTCACTATTTTTTAAGATTTCTGGTAATAATAGAAAGCTTGTAATTGACATCACGACATTTCTTTTTTCTCAATTTTTTCTAAGGCTATATCTATTGTCCTTGAAAAACCATCTCCGTCATATGAAATCAAGACAGGGTTGAATGAACAGAATGTATCAATATCTAACTCTTTAGAGGCTAATGGGTGGTTTTCTCGCATCGCATCAGACATACATAATTTTCTTTGTGAATGATTTGAGAGCGTAGACCTAAAAAAACTGTCGGTTCATCCTATCATCAGGTCTAAGTTGGTAAATCGCACGTGTGCCTATTTTTTCTCCCGTCACTTGATCAATGATGATAGGTTTAATTTTTGTACCATTTTCAGCATCCAAAAATGTGACCATTTTTTCTGGATGTTCACAAGGCTTATGTTTTCGCCCCCAATACAAATAAAACAGGTAAAAAATCTTTTCCTGCTTGGGTTAGTACATATTCTTCACGCGGAGGATGCTCTGAGTATTGTCTTTTTTCAAGTAATCCTTCATCGACTAAAATAGATAAACGTTTAGTTAGCATTGTGGGAGCAATGCCTAAACTTTTACGAAATTGATCAAATCGTGAGAAACCTGCATGTGCATCTCGTAAAATTAACATGCTCCATTGTATTTACTCTATAAAGGGATAAGTCATTCAATATTTTCCCACCAGCGTGGAAAGTCATTAAATTCATCATCCAACCACAGGGGCTGCCCAATCTTTGGTGTGAGCAAAATCAAAGATGCGTTATCACTAGCCTGAGCTACTCGTTTAAAAGGTTCCTTCCATGAATGTGTGGAAAGGGCAAAGCGTCCAATGTGCATTGGCATCATGGTTTTGGCTTTTAAATCTACTGCGGCCTGTACAGCCTCTTCGGGTGTCATGTGAATGAGAGGCCAACGAGGATCGTATTGTCCGCTATCCAGCATGACTAGATCAAAGCCACCTAATTGGGATGCAATCTGCTGAAAATGTGGACCATAGCCACTGTCACCACCAAAATAAATTTTATGGGTCGGGGTTATTAGAGCATAACTTGCCCATAAGGTTTTATTGCGGGCAAAGGTACGCCCTGAATAATGGCGGGCAGGTAAAGTATGAATGTTTAAGCCATTATCAGTTTTCAGGGTATCAAACCAGTCATTTTCATGGATTTTTGATAAAGGATAACCCCAGTATTCAAAATGTGAACCAATACCTAGCGGTACGACTACATTTTTAACCTTATCCTTGAGCTGGATCACCGTCGTATAATCCAGATGGTCATAGTGATCGTGGGAAATCAGTAGATAGTCAATCTCAGGAATATCTTCAACTTTATAAAGCGTTGTTCCCTTAAATGCTTTCACTAAAAATGAAAAAGGTGCAGCATAGTCACTGAGTACAGGATCAATCAGAATGCGCTTTCCTGCCAACTGAATATAATAAGCAGAATGTCCCAGCCAGATCACCACATCTTGTTGTGGATTTAAAGCCAGTAAATTGGTTTTAACACTTGGAATGGCTTGTGGGGGTACAGTCTGCTGTTTCTCTTCCCAGAAATTATCCCAGAAGATTTTTAGGGTGCTTTCTCCATCACGTAGCATTGGTGTTGCGACAGGGTAAGTAAATTCATCATGAATATAATGAGGAGATTTCTGGATTCGTTCCAAGCGTACCTGTTCTGGTAACTTTCCAAATTGTGGACAATTTAAAGTGGTACAGGCGGTAAATAATATGCCTATACCTACTACAATCAGAATAAGGGTAACTTTATATTTTTTTCGCATCATGGTTGTACAAGAACCTGGGCTTCCAATTAAAAAAAGCCAAGTTGATTTGAGTCTACCCAACTTGGCTAAAATAATGGTTATTTTAAGTTTTTAGTAAAAAAATTAGTCAATTTGTCAAATGGAATTAGATCAGTACGGTCATACAAATCAACATGGCCTGCGCCATTAACGTAATACAATTCTTTCGATTGTCCTGCACGTTTATATGCCTCTTCACTAAACTCTTTTGAATGTGCCTGATCACCAGTAATAAACAGCATTGGACGTGGTGAAATGGTTTCAATGTCATTGAATGGATAGAAGTTCATAAATTTCATATTACTGGTCAACGTAGGATGTGTGGTCGTTTTTGAGTCGGCACCTTTCGGGGTAAATTTACCGCGTGCTGTACGATAAAAGTCAAAAAACTCACGTTGAATCGGATGCGTATCTGCTGCTAATTCATGAACTGTGCCACTGGTATATTCAGTTTTCCCACCTGTAAATTCAACATAACGTTGTTCTGCTGCATCTGCAATGATTTTTTTTCTCTGCGCTAAAGTCTGAGAATGGTTTAGGGCATTACGGTTTGCAGCACCCATATCGTACATACTGACGGTTGCAATTGCTTTCATACGTGGATCGATTTTAGCTGCGCTAATCACGAAACTACCACTTCCACAAATACCCAAAGCACCAATTCGGTTACGATCAATAAAATCACGTGTCCCTAAATAATCCACCGCTGCACTAAACGCTTCTGCATAAATATCGGGTGCAACCACATTACGCGCTTGTCCGTCGCTTTCACCCCAAAAAGATTGATCAATCGCCAAAGTGACAAAACCTTGTTCAGCCAACTTTTGCGCATACAGCATCGAACTTTGCTCTTTTACTGCACCCATTGGATGTCCGATCACAATTGCAGGTGCTTTGCTATTTTTCTTTAAATTTTTCGGAATGATTAAATTACCTACAATATTCATATTGTACTGGTTTTTAAAGGTCACTTTTTGAATGGTAACTTGAGTGCTTTGGTAAAAGTTATTCGCACCATTTGACATATCTGCTGCCATTGTTGAGGGGATAGAAAATAGACCGATGGTTGCGACTAAGAGTGTACTCGCTGTAGAAACGCGAAGTTTCTGTGTAAATGTTAAAAGTTGCATGATGATTTCCAAAAAACATAAAATTGATAAAAGGACAGTTGAGGCTCTATTTCACTTGGCTGATGAAAATCTTCAGCTCATCTTTTTGAGAAAAATCGTTGGGTAATATGTCCATTTTTCCAAGAAAAATTAATCCGTTGGCATATCCAACATCGGAATCTTTATAGAAAAATGCAAGATTGCCCCACGGTGCGAAATAGGTAAGATCACCTGATTGACCTGCATAGCCTTTAGGTGCGCTTTGAGTTGATAATTTTTGAGGAAGATGAGTAATTTTTTCTGATGCTGCATAGTCTTTTAAGGTCAAAGTTAGAGGCAGTTGTTGAATGAAATCTTGCGTCGTAGGTGACTCAATTAAGGTCACCGAAACGGGCTGTTTTGATCCTTCAATCTGAATTTGAATATTCATGTTTAGACGCTTCTTTTGCAAATGATGATCGACTCGGTTTTTGGCTTCGGCATTTACTACAGTTAAACTGAAAAGAACACAGAGCAAGGTTAAACAGCCAAAAACAACGAAGGAATACTGTGTTTTATTCATGATTGAGACCATCTCAATGTCATTAAACTGAAGGATTCGAATACTTTTAAATCGGTTTTTAACGCATCTAAAATAGCAACTCAAAGAACTTCAATGAATTGAGTGTAAGTGCTTTCAAGAAAAATGATTAGACTAAAAAACAGACATAAACTTATGAGTAAATTTCATCAATTAAGCTAAAATCGCTTTGATTAAGCGATATACTGAAACGTAGACCGGCTTTAATCTTGAGTGGAATACACGGATGATCACCAAAGAAAATTATAATGATTTATATGCCTTTCTCATGGTGACTCGGGAAGGAAGCTTTACTAAAGCTGCGGGTAAACTGGGGGTGTCCCAATCTGCATTAAGCCATACCATTCGCGGACTAGAAGAACGACTCGGAATTTTATTGCTCACGCGTACCACACGGAGTGTTTCAGTCACTGAAGCGGGTGAGCGGTTACGAAAAACCATTAGTCCCAATTTTGACCAAATTGACAATGAACTTTCACTGTTGACCAAATTGAGAGATACCCCAGCAGGTACAATTAGAATTAATGCCAGTAGTCATGCCATCCGACAAATTTTATTACCTAAACTCAAAAAATTGAGTCTACTTTATCCCGATGTCCATGTTGAATTAACAGCAAACAGTGGCATGGTGGATATTGTGGCGGAACGTTTTGATGCGGGCGTGCGTTTTGGTAGCCGCGTTGCAGATGGAATGATTGCAGTACGTATCGGTCAAGATGTCAATATGGTGGTGGTCGCGACACCCGAATATTTTGAAAAAAATGGGATACCACAAATACCGCAAGAATTGATCCAGCATCAATGTATTGGTTTTAGACTCACCACACAGGGCGGAATTTATGCGTGGGAATTTGTTAAAGATGGTCTAGAGATTAAAATTAAAATACAAGGGCAGTGGGTTTTTAACGAGTCTTACCACAGTGTGGATGCGGTACGACTCGGCTTAGGAATGGCCTATATTCCTGAAGATATGGTGCAAGACGATTTGGAACAAGGCCGTTTAATTAAAGTACTGGAGGATTACAGCATTACATTTCCTGGCTATCATTTATATTATCCACATAGAAGACAGCAATCGCCCGCTTTAAAACTGGTTATTGATACTTTACGTGTAACAGATGACGCCAAGTAAGTAATGAAAATATCGCACTTAAGACTAGAATCGACGCGCTAAAGATGAATGTGGACTGGTAGCCTTGAGCGTCAAACAATACTCCGCCGAGTGTCGCGCCCAACGTAATTGCCAGTTGTATAATGGCCACCATTAAACCCCCACCTAACTCTGCATCATGGGGCAAAGTACGTGTCAGCCATGTATTCCAAGCCACAGGTGCTGAAGTCCCAATAAAGCCCCAGATTGCCATCAACAAAGCGACGATCCAAATTTGATGCCCAAAAAAAACAAGAGCTGTTGCAACCAGAGCCATGCCAATTGGAATAAAGAACAGGTAGCGATATACATGGGCATGTAAAATATGGCTAATCACAAAGGTTCCAACCAATCCTGCCAGACCCAAAACTAGAAGTAGAGTTGAAAGCATATTGGTATTGACCATGGTTACATTTTCTAAGAATGGACGTAAATAAGTAAACAGTGCAAATTGACCCATAAATAAGAACAAAACACCGAGCATGCCTAAAAGAACAACAGGTCTTTTTAACAGTGAAAATGCATGTCCAGATTTTTGTTGCGTATTCAAGGCTGGCAAAGATGGCATACTTTTGAGTTGCCAAAGCAAAGCCATGATTGCAATAGGCACAATACAAAAGAAGGCACCACGCCAGCCAATGATCGAACCTAAAAAACTTCCAAGCGGCGCAGCCACAGTCATGGCCAAAGCATTGCCACCATTTAAAAGTCCCAATGCTTTGGGTACATGGTTAAAAGGTACCAATCGCATCACAATTGCAGTGGAGATGGCCCAAAAGCCACCAATCACAATCCCCAGTAAGGCACGTCCAGTCATAAATAATACGGCATTGTGTGCCAAGGTCACCAAGAGGCCTGAAATAATCATCAGGATGGTCAAAGCAAGAATCACATGACGTCGATCCCAGTGTTTGGTGATTTTGCTGATGGTTAAACTGCTCATCACTGCAAAAATCCCTGAAATGGCAATCGCTTGTCCGACTTGTCCTTCGCGCATATTTAAATCGAAGGCGATGGGAGTAAGTAAACTGACTGGCATAAATTCAGAAGCAATCAAAACAGCACAACACAAAGACATCACCCAGACAGCTCCCCAAGAAGGAGTGCTTGATGGTGCCATGACTGGATCAATTTGATTGGGAGAAATAGGCATATGACTTCCCGCTTTGAGAATAACAAAGCATTGAGGTGTTCGAAGAAGTCAGCAGATTAACAAAAATTGGAGAAATAGATTAGATTCTGAAATACGAATAGAGTTATGAGTTCTATACATGAATGTTTAAAATTCGATGATGCATTTAAATTTTTTGACTATCTAAAAAGATATCGTTCATCAATTGGAATACACAAGTTTTTATTAGTATGTTTTAGCGCTTGTGTTGAACTACCATAATTCTCTTAGAAAAAGTTAGTCTATTATTTGGACTATTTTCACTTTCTTATTCCTGTATGTTCTACATTTATGAGTTTTAAGCAATTTACTTATTAATTGTCTAACTATACTTATCTACACATAGATTTTGTTAACAGATGGTATAGGCATGTTTCCAGAAGATGAGATTGATCGTGAATCGATGGAGTTTGACGTCGTTATCGTAGGCGCAGGCCCTGCGGGTCTTTCTGCAGCGATCAAAATTCGCCAACTTGCAATTGAAAACAATCTAAACGATCTGTCCGTTTGTGTCGTGGAAAAGGGCTCTGAAGTCGGTGCACA
>NZ_JAFCTF010000004.1:0-217980 GCF_049895885.1 Acinetobacter sp. TSRC1-2 | reverse complement strand
ACGTAACTGGCGCAATCCAATTACAAGAAGGCGTGGAAATGGTAATGCCGGGTGACAACGTTGAAATGTCAGTAGAATTGATCCACCCAATCGCAATGGACCCAGGTCTACGTTTTGCGATCCGTGAAGGTGGTCGTACAGTGGGTGCTGGTGTAGTTGCGAAAGTAACTCTATAATCAGTATTGATTGTATAAAAAGCGCTCCTTTGGGGGCGCTTTTTTATGCGTGATAATTTTTATATGCATTTCTTGCGTCGAATTAAAGCAGTGCTTTACTCCCTTACGTCGAAAAAATAATTTCACTTATCATTATTTTTTCTCCTTATGTCCTTAACTGATATTTTCCTGACCTTATCTGCACTTATGGCAAATTTTTAAATACGTAATATAGGAGTTAAGAAAAACAAACATAAGTGAATTGAGCAATATTATTTTGCTAAATAGGAGTAAGAGTCATGAATGCAAAGGTCAATATTACCAATCGTGCAGGTGCAAGCTTTCCTGTTCGTCGAATGAATTTCGATTTTAATAATGTGCCAGAATACTGGATGAATGGCTCAGCAGGTCTTACCCATTTTATGACAGCATTATCTGCACTATTTCCGGCAGGTGAAAAATTTTTTATTGATAGTGTTCGAGCTGTTCGCCAGCATACTGCCATTAAAGATAATCAGGAATTACAAAAAGAAATCAGTGCGTTTATTGGTCAAGAAGCCATGCATACCCATGAGCATGTCGGTTTTAATGCTTCAGCACAAAAATATGGGCATGATATTGCTGCTTTAGAATCTAAAACAGATAGCGTGATTCAAACTTTTCGCAAAATATTCGTAAAAATAGCAAAACCTGTGGGTATTACGCAGGAGATGATTGATTTAACCGCGACTACCGCACTTGAGCATTTCACCGCCACCCTTGCGTCTGAATTGCTGCGTAATCCGCATATTCAAGAGCTGATGACGGACCAGACGATGGCAACCATGTGGGCGTGGCATGCAATTGAAGAAAATGAACATAAAGCGGTAGCCTACGATGTTTTTGAGGGCGTGTTTGGTCGAGGTCTTAAAGCCTATATATTACGTACCAGCTCTTTAAGCTTAGCAATGGTAATTCTTTTTATCACTCAATCCTATTTTCTTGCACGCTTATTAAAAGAGGATAAACAGCTAAATCTTAAATCATTAAAAGAAATTTATGCTTATGCCTATAAACCCTCTACAGGCATTATTGCCGGCATGGGCAAGGAAATGCTGGCTTATTTTAAACCAGGTTTTCATCCGAATGATTTGGATACTGTCAGTTTGCTAGACACTTGGAAAGTTAAATTAGGTTTTTAAGCAGTATTAACTCTTTGGGCAATAAATATTGCCCTTTTTTCTCGATTTTTTATGCAAAGTTTCTATAATGCGAAACTTCTGTTATTTAAAAGATGAACGAAGATGATTCGTTTAATGCAAAAAGCGGATGTAAGTCGCATCACGCAAATTGAGCAATTGGTACAAAGCCATCCATGGACGGCAAAACAGTTTGAAGAATCCATTGATTCTTATATTAGTACCGTGATTGAGCATCAAGGACAGGTGGTCGGTTTTTGTATCCTGCAACCGGTGTTGGATGAAGCAAATCTGCTACTGATGGCCATTCATCCGAGTCAGCAGGGTAAAGGATTAGGCTTTCAATTACTTGAAGCTTCAATTGCCATGCTGAAAAATAATCCGCTGCAAATTTTTTTAGAAGTGCGAGAAAGCAATAAAGCTGCGGTTGCACTGTATGAAAAAGCCGGTTTTCATCAGATTGATTTACGTAAAAATTATTATCCAAAACCGGATGGCTCACGCGAGCATGCCATTATTATGGTGAAATCATGCAGTGATGATTTTTCACAGCTTTTTAAATAATTAATGTTATTTGATAATTGGGTTATTCCATCCAGAGGGCAGCGTCGTCATTAGTGAGTTTCCCAATTGTTGAATTTCTTCTTGATTGAGCAAGCGGTTTAAACGGCGCCATTGTCCATCAATCAGTAGCTCTAAAGGTACATATTGAGATTTGTAATTCATTTTATTGGAATGCGGCACCCAATAACCTAAATAAACATAAGGCAAATTTAAAGCTCGAGCATGTTCAATTTGTTTAAGTACTGCAAATACGCCGAGTGAGCGTCGACTCTCATCAGGATCGAAAAAAGTATAAACCGCAGAAACTCCATCATCTAAAGGATCACAACTTGACACGCAAATAAGTTTGTCATCTTTCCAGAATTCGAGAAAAAAACTGTCCGTGCAACTATGCACTAAAAACTTTTCGAATTGATCTAGGCTGGGTGGAAACATATCGCCATCGGCATGACGCTCATTGATATAGCGTTCATACAAGGCATAATGAATATCAGATGCATCCGCAGTACGCGTAATTTTGATGCTTAGGTCTTGATTGCGTTTCCAGGCTTTTTTTTGCGTACTGTTCATGTGAAAATCAGCAACAGGTACTCGACTAGATAAGCATTGGCGGCATAAGTGACATTCTGGACGATAAACAAAATCGCCACTGCGACGAAAACCAAGACGAGAAAGTTCAGATAAACTGACCACATCAATGCGATGTGCCGGATCTAAAAAGACCATCCGCGCTGATTTATTTTCCAGGTAACTACAGCTATGCGGTGGGGTAATATAATACTGTAAATCATTCAATAGGGACTTTGGGTGATACGAATTCATAGCAAGATCCCTCGGTTATTTTCATTCAATTAATTGTGCGTGTTGCGCTATTGTTTTACTTGAAAATACACCCTCTTGATATTTTTTCCAATCTATAGAGGGCTGTTTAATAACATCTTGTAACGAATTAAGATACGCTTGGCGAGAAAGTGTGCAAGCACCTAAGCTTAAAAGGTGATCATTGACCAGTTGACAGTCAATCCAAGGTAGATGATTTTCCTGACCAAGTAGCATTAAAGTATAAAAAGCCATTTTAGAAACATCGGTTTGGGTGCTAAACATTGATTCACCAAAACAGCCACGTCCAATCGTAACGCCATACAAGCCACCCACCACTTTGCCTTCATCCCATACCTCAATACTATACCCATAGCCTGCATCAAATAATTGGCAGTATCCATCAATAATCTCTTCAGAAATCCAGGTATCTTCAGCATAACTACGCGGCAGCGAGCAGGAACGTATTACTTGTTCAAACGCATGATTAATTGTAATTTTATAGTCAAACTTTTTCATATTGCGAATTAAGGACTTGCTAGGATGATAATCCAGCGGACGGATAATGCAACGTGGTTCAGGGCTCCACCAGCAAATAGGCTCACCCTCACTAAACCATGGAAACAGACCGTGAGTATAAGCTTCAAAAAGCGTAGCAGGGGAGAGGTCGGCACCTATGCAAATTAGCCCCTGCTCATCGGGATCAGCTTCAATGGGATCGGGAAAAATGAATTCTGAGGGTGCTAATGGGTGCATAGGATTCAGCCTGAACGAAATGAAAAACTCGCGATAAGCGGTTATGATTTTTATCATACAAAAAACCGCCCAGTGAAGGACGGTTTTTATTTAGTTGAATTGATTTGTTTAAATCAGTCAGCTAAAGCATCAAGATATTTTTCAGCATCTAGCGCCGCCATACAGCCTGAACCCGCTGAGGTAATCGCTTGACGGTAAACGCTGTCAGCAATATCGCCTGCAGCAAATACACCGGCTACAGAAGCCGCAGTTGCATTACCTGCTGTACCACTTTGAACTTGAATATAACCATCACGCAGGTTTAACTGACCTTCAAACATGCCGCTGTTTGGTTTATGACCAATGGCTACAAATAAGCCTGTTACTTCTACATCCTGTTTAGATTCGTCTTTAGTTGATTGAAGACGAACAGCAGTTACACCTGATTTGTTGTCACCGAGGACTTCATCCACTTGATGATTCCATATAATGCTGATTTTGCCTTCTTTCTCTTTCTCGAACAGATGATCTTGAAGAATCTTTTCTGAACGTAATGAATCACGACGGTGAACTAAAGTCACATGTGAAGCAATGTTTGAAAGATATAAGGCTTCTTCAACCGCAGTGTTACCGCCACCCACAACCATAACTTTTTGGTTTTTGTAGAAGAAACCGTCACAGGTTGCACATGCGCTGACACCTTGACCCATGAATGCAGCTTCGGATTCAAGACCCAAGTACTGAGCCGTTGCACCTGTTGCAATAATTAAGGCATCACAAGTGAACTCTTCCATATCGCCTTTTAAAATGAATGGACGGACGCTTAAATCAACTTCGTTGATATGGTCATACACAATGTCAGTACCAAAGCGTTCAGCATGCGCTTGCATACGTTCCATGAGTGCAGGGCCTGTTAGACCTTCAGGGTCACCCGGCCAGTTGTCGACTTCAGTTGTGGTGGTCAATTGACCACCCAATTGTAAGCCGGCAATCAGCGTTGGCTTTAAGTTGGCACGTGCAGCATACACAGCTGCGCTATAACCAGCAGGGCCTGAACCTAGAATAATCAAACGTGAGTGACGAGCGCTCATTCGCGGCATCCTTTTTTTATTTAAAAATTTGTGAAATTATACGTGAAACTCGATAGCAGTTGTGTGAGTTCGATGTCGATATTATTGATCATTGAAATCGATTTGAGCTATATACAATAACAATGCGGTGCTAGATACTGCATTGATAGCATAGGCATCCACAGCCTATACATAATATTGCATCTTTTTCTTTGGAACAGGTGCATAATATCGAGTTTAATTGCGAAACTATTTTGTCTTAGTTTCTTACAAAAACATGAATGAAAAATTGGTTACAGGACAGTATATGACTGCGGTGTCGAGTGCTTACGCACAGCGCTTAATAATGACATTATTTTTAGTCTCTTTTGGAATTTATTTATTCCTTGCAACAGTGACTTATACGCCTTTTGATCCAGGCTGGATGCATATTTCCAGTGATACACAGCAGGTATCGAATGCCAGCGGTGTAGCAGGTGCCTGGATTGCAGATTTACTGTTCGGTTTCTTGGGCTGGGCAAGTTTACTCATTCCAATCTTTCTATTCGTGGAGGCAATTCAGGTCTGGTGGCCATATAGTTTTTTGAATAAGCCTTTTCGCTATGCTGCACAGTTTTTTATTTTACTGGCGACAGCAAGTTTATTGTATTTATTTTGGCAAGTTCCGGCAGACACGCTAGACAATGCATCCGGCGGTATTATTGGTTATGAATTGGGACAAAGTCTGTCCCAAATTTTAACGATTTATGGTGCAACCCTGTTTCTGGTGGTGTTTTGGGTGGTGCTATTTACCCTTACCTTTGGCGTGAAATGGAATAAAACCTGGGCCACACTTAAAGCGACCCCCGCTTATTTACAAGACTTATTTTATAAAAATGTCCCAGAAACAGAGTCTGCATTTGATCGCACCACACCTGAAGTCAAAAAATCAGTGGCGAGTGTGAAGCAAAAAATAGCCACAGAAACCTTAACACCTGCTCCAGAACATCGTGAAGTTCCAGAGACATCACCTCTGGTACGAGATCAGGCTGCGGAACGCTTGTTCAACGATATGGTGGAAAAAGAACAATATGCACAACAGCAACTCATTGATGCTGAAGATGAAGCGGAATTCGCACAAGTCTTGGAAAAAGCGCATCGCCTAGAAGAAAATACTCGACGTGTGGTTGCAACCGGTGAAGTTTGGCGTGCATTAAACTCGGATGAAAATCAAAAACATAAACAAGATATTGATGCCTTGTTAAAAGCTGCAGAAGAATCTGATCTGCATACACCAAATGAACATTTTAAGACATTTGTACATGAGCAGCCTACATCAATCGCTACGCCAGAGTCTAAACAGAATTTGGACTGGGATGATGATGAAATCTTTGACGAATTACTTGCCGCTGTTCCCAATGGAAAAACAGCGACGGATGTGCATACCCCATTTAATCATGTAGACAGTGAATCTTTGCTATCCAGTGTTGAAGCGAGGATTGTGATTGCACCAACTGTAGCAGCTTCACCTTCGATACACACTACACCTAAGAACACAGCTTTAGATAATGAGTTTGATGGACTCGATGATCTATTGGTAGATGATTTGTTGATTGATGATATTGAAGAGCCTGCTCCAGTGCGTACTACCAGTAGCTATGCGCAATCTTCAGCTTTTGTAAGCAGCCAAATAAAGACCCAGATTCAGCAACCGATTATTTCTGAAGATGAAAAAGCTTTAATTTCATCGAATAAGGATGTGTTTCGTGAAGTGTGGCAGGAAACGGCAGGCAAACCAGTCGAAATTGCTGAACTGAATGAAGATGATTTTGATTTAGATGCTCCTTTGACCGATTCAATGGGTCGTCCGATGTCACTAGCGATGCAAGTGGCTGCACGTCGTAAGGATTTGTCACCACTACCGGGACTTGATTTACTGGATAAAGTTGATCCAAATAAAAAAGTCAATTTCACTGCCGAACAGCTAGCACGTTTATCTGAACTTTTAGAGATTAAACTACAAGAGTTTAATGTCAAAGCCAAAGTGGTTGAAGCACAGCCGGGGCCGGTAGTTACGCGTTTTGAGCTGGATTTGGCACCCGGTGTTAAAGCGTCTAAAGTCACCAATATTTCACGTGACTTGGCGCGTTCCATGTCGATGGCCTCAGTTCGTGTGGTTGAGGTGATTCCGGGTAAACCGTATATCGGGATTGAAGTGCCGAATAGCGCCCGTGAAATGGTGCGTCTGATCGAGTTGTTAACCATTCCTGCTTTTACCGACCCCAACAGCATTCTTTCGATGGCGATGGGTAAAGATATTTCGGGTAATCCAGTCATTGCTGACTTGGGTAAAGCACCGCATATGCTGGTTGCAGGGACAACCGGTTCAGGTAAATCGGTGGCAGTAAACTCGATGATTTTATCGATGCTATTGAAATATACCCCGGATCAGTTACGTTTGATTTTAATTGACCCGAAACAGCTGGAACTTGCCAACTATAACGATATTCCACATTTGCTTACGCCAGTCGTGACTGACATGAAAGATGCAGTGAATGCCTTGAACTGGTGTGTCAATGAGATGGAACGTCGCTACAAGCTGATGTCCTATTTGAAGATTCGTAAACTCAGTGACTATAACCGTAAAGTCGAAGAAGCGATTGCCAATGGTGAAGACTTAATTGATCCAACCTGGAAAGCCAGTGATTCGGTGGTTGGGGAGCGTGCACCACGTTTAACGCCATTGCCATCGATTGTGATTGTTGCCGACGAATTTGCTGATATGATTATGCAGGTGGGTAAAAAAGCTGAAGAAATGATTACCCGTTTGGCGCAAAAATCACGTGCTGCTGGTATTCACTTATTACTTGCGACTCAGCGTCCATCGGTCGATGTGATCACCGGTTTGATTAAAGCCAATATTCCAACTCGCGTGGCTTTACGGGTAAACAGTAAAATTGACTCACGTACTATTTTGGATGCGGGTGGTGCAGAGGACCTATTAGGTCATGGTGACATGCTGTTCCTGGGGCCAGGTAAAATTGAGCCTGAACGTGTTCATGGAGCTTTTATTTCCGATGATGAAGTGAACAATATCTGTGATGCATGGCGTGAACGTGCGGCTCCGAATTATGTTGATGAAATTCTGACGCCTTATGATGAAGAACCGACTTCGCGTGGTTTTGAAGATGGTGATG
The DNA here is from genome assembly GCF_049895885.1 of Acinetobacter sp. TSRC1-2. Taxonomy (NCBI): domain Bacteria; kingdom Pseudomonadati; phylum Pseudomonadota; class Gammaproteobacteria; order Moraxellales; family Moraxellaceae; genus Acinetobacter; species Acinetobacter sp. TSRC1-2. Next base: position 210,283 of record NZ_JAFCTF010000004.1, on the reverse strand, counting down.
GTAGCTCTGATCGAGATGCTTTATATGACCAGTGTGTGTCCTTTGTTCTGGAAACACGTAAGGCTTCAACCTCGTCGTTACAACGTAAATTCAGCCTCGGTTATAACCGTGCTGCACGCATCATTGACCAGATGGAAGAAAATGGGATTGTCAGTAGCATGGGTGCCAACGGTAAACGTGAAATTTTAGTTTAAATTTTCATACTGAGTTCAAGGCCTGCTTATGCAGGCTTTTTTCTGGACATTAAAAATACATATTTTTAAAGTTACATAAATATTGATGAAGGCGATAAAGATTATTTACGTCATGCAATGGAAATAAAATTTAGGGATGAAGGGTAGAGAATGAATGTTGTAATGGCTTTATTCCCATTAATTATTTTAATTGCCATGGGTTATACCTTTAAAAGGATACAGTTTTTAACCGATGAATTCTGGCGTGGCGCTGAAAAACTGAATTACTTGATTTTATTTCCGGTATTACTTTTTAATAATCTTGCTTATATAAAATTGGAACTTGCAACCATTACCCCGGTGTTGCTGGCCCTGTTTATAATTATCCTCATCAGTACTTTAGCGCTATGGGTAGCAAGAGCTTTATTTCATATCCAGATCGCACATTTTGGCGTATATGTGCAAAGCCAAATTCGTTTTAATACCTATATGGGTTTATCCATTATGTCATTGCTTTTCGGTGCTCAGGGCATGCAAATGTTTGCCATGATGATTGCACTGGCAATTCCTCTGGTGAATGTGATTTCAGTGCTGGCTTTTTCCCAAGGGCAGGGTTTAAAACCGACACAGATTCTACTTTCTTTAATGAAAAATCCCTTGATCCTGGGCTGTGTGGTTGGAATTCTTTTTAATCTGCTGCAACTGTCATTATTTTCTGGTGTGGAACAACTGTTTAAAATTTTAGCCAGTATGAGTTTACCATTGGGATTAATTTGTGTCGGGGCAGCTTTACAGTTTGCAGAACTGAAACATGATTATTCGCGATTACTATTTAATACTTTAGGACGTTTAATACTAATGCCGTGTTTGGCTTATTTGATTTGTTGTGCGCTGAAGTTAAATCAGTTTGAAACAATTATTTTAGTGCTGTTCTTTTCTTTGCCAACGGCATCGGCCTCTTATATTTTAACGCGCTATTTTAATGGTGATAGCCAACTGATGGCGGGAGTGATTAGCTTGCAAACCCTATGTTTTGCAGTCACGTTTCCTGTATTGATGATCTTACTTTCTTAATATACGGATATAATTGTTATCATAAAAAAGCCTGTCCGTTTTATTTAAACAGACAGGCTTTTTTATTTATAAGCTGTGGTTTTTAAGTTATGCAAACTTAGCCAAAACTTCTAAGAAACCTTCGCTTTGACGAGGGTATTCAGCAATCACATCATGAATGCGTTGGCCTTCAGGATTGGTTGCATTGACATCACGACCATCGGCAACGAATTGTGTTAATAAGCGCTCATAGTCATTTGGACGCATATGTTTGAATGCATGATAAAGCACATGAAAATCGGCATTCACGCCTGCAGGAGGAAGCTGTGTTAAATAGGCAAATACACGCTCGTCTGACCATTCTTCATTGAACGTTGCTGGCTGAGATAATGCCATCGCAAACTCCTTGGTAAACTGAATAAAGTAAAAAAGGCAAAATATGGAGGACGAGAGAAAGCAGTTTTGCTCAACCCTGCCAACTCGAAGCCTAGCTTCTCGTCTTGCGGTTGGGCAAATCCTTAAAGCGGTGCTTTAAGTTCGCTGATCCAGTCCACTCGAAGCCTAGCTTCTCATCTTGCGGCTGGGCAAAGTAGTACTTTGCTTATCCAGCCTCATATTTTGCCTTGATTCAATTTGCTTGACTAATCAGAATTCAGATTATCGCTCTTCAGGCAAATTGATATTCATTTCTAACATTTCGATGTTTGCTTCAGAACGAACCGACATTTGAATATGCTGTTCATCCACACCACGAACATAACGATTGACCACCTGCATGATTTCTTTCTTCATTTGGTCAATTTTGTCTTGGCTTAAGCGTTTACCTAAACCTTGTTCAGAGGCAACAATTACTTTTAAGCGGTCTTTAGCAGTTCGTGCGCTTGAAGGTTTATCATCGTTGCTGAATAATTTACTCCAGAATCCTGCCATTTTTTACGCTCCAAATAGTCGTGCTAACCAACCCTTAGGTTTTACCGAGATATGACGGTAAGGACGTTCTTCACCCAAGAAGCGTGCTACAAGGTCATCATAAGCCTGACCCGCTGAATCTTCAGTAAAGAGAATTACCGGCTTACCTTCGTTTGATGCTTGTAAAACACTTGGACACTCAGGAATGACACCCAAGGTTGGTACGCGTAAAATATCTTTAGAAATATCGTCAATCGTTAACATTTCTTGTTTATCAGCACGTTCTGGGTTGAAGCGTGTAATACATAAATGTTTACGGATACGACCTTCGTTTTGTTCTACTTTTTTGGTTTTGCTGTCGAGCATTCCAATAATGCGGTCAGAGTCACGTACTGAAGAAATTTCAGGATTAGTCACAATAATCGCTTCATCAGCATGGTACATTGCCATGATTGCACCGCGCTCGATCCCCGCAGGCGAGTCACAAATAATGTAATCAAATTCTTGCGAAAGTTCATCCATTACACGTGCTACACCTTCATCGGTCAAGGCATCTTTATCACGGGTTTGTGATGCAGGAAGGATATATAAGTTCTCAATATCTTTATCGCGAATAAGCGCTTGCTGAAGACGAGCTTCGTTATTTAATACATTCACAAAATCATAAACAACGCGGCGTTCACAACCCATGATTAAATCTAGGTTACGTAAACCCACGTCAAAATCGATCACAACAGTTTTGTGGCCGCGAAGGGCTAAACCTGTTGCAAAAGATGCACTAGTCGTAGTTTTACCTACACCACCTTTGCCTGATGTTACGACAACAATTTTCGCCACCGAATCCACTCCTGTTATGGTTCAAATCCCCTTTTAGATATGGGGCTTTTGGTGTTTATTTATACATTAAAATTCGAGAACTTCAAACACAAGTTCTTGTTGATCATTCAAGCAAATATGTACAGCTTTTTTGAGGACATGTTGTGGAATGTCATCTGCTACACAATATGTACCTGCAATCGATACCAGTTCTGCTTCTAAGGAATGACAGAAAATACGTGCTGCACTGTTCCCGCCTACGCCGGCGATGACTCTACCACGGGCGCTACCATAAATATGTATATTTCCTGAAGCAATTACTTCAGAACCACTATTAATGCCTGCATTGAGAATAATATCGCCATGATCTTGTACCAGACATTGGCCAGTCCGCAAAATTTCATCGTGATAAGAGGTCACATGACTCACCACACGGGCAGGTTTTGCTTCTACTTTATCTGACTTTTCCGCTTCATTACTGGTAGCTTCAGATTCTACTTCAACAACTTGTTCTTTGGTTGGTTTAATGCGTTGTAATGGCTTAGTGTCCGAAGGCAGAACAGGGAATTGAATTGCGCGAGCTTGATCAGCAAGTAAGCCTTCAGTCACAGCCATAGGTTGTACTTCTAAACTGATCAATAGTTGAATTAAGGCAATAAGTTCTTGTTCAACTGAACTTTCAATCACAACTAATGTACCCGGTGGGAATGCTTTTTGTAGCATTGGCGCGAGTTGCTGGCGGATTGCATCATGATCATTGGTATCTAAAATAATGCGAATCGCGTTGACCATTCTGCCCTTTATCCGTATATCAGCCATAATTATTCCTTAATACTTCTGACTCATTTATTTTCTGTCGAAGTGATGTTGTAAATAGAGCAAATCCTAGAACAAATTGAATGATTTCTCTAGCAACGTTTTAAATATTTTTATTTGATGATCATTCTTTAACTTGCTCATGTTGTTCCAGCATTTGTTGCCATTGCTTTACTTTAACCTGTTGGCGAATCGCTTCTAAGCTCTCAAAAACGGCAGACTCAACCAGTCTTTCAACATGGGTATTATTTTCAAACTGTATTTTACTGATTTTATTTGAAATTTCTAAATAAGTCAGATTTTCTTTGTTTTTATTACTTTGGGCGAAAGGTTCAATCAGTCCTTGGGTAATATTTTCACCCAAACGTTGTCCAATACTTTGAATCTGCTGTTCTATACGTCCACCTACAATTGGAATTAGACGTAATAATTGTGTTAATTCGGGCGTATCTTCAATTGCCTGATTTACAATACTCCCGACATTTTTTGCAATCGTCACTCTTTGCGCTTGCAACTCTTTGCCCAAAGATTCTTGTAAAATATCCGCAAGGGCAGTGGCGAACATTTCACGGTGATGGGCAACCAAATCTTCAATCAGTTTTTTGTGCGTGGTACTGGTGGAAAGTTCATGTTTTATACTGTCTAAAACAGTAATCACAATACGGCTAGTTAGTTCCTCAAGCACCAGATGATAATAAAACTTGGCACGCTTATACCAACTGTCAGGAATCACTTTATAACCATGCTCATGCAGGTTGTAGGCGATTGATCCAGCACGTAATAAACGCAAAAAACGCAGTTGTGGAATAATGGATAGAATTTCATACCAGTGAATAAAAGGAAAGAAAAACCAGCGCTTATGATGCTGCCCAAGGATGGCAATTCCCCAACGGATCAGCAGTTCAATCACTAGAAAACTGGTAAACCAACTTTCGGTAATAATTACCCAAGGACGTAATTCTGTCCTATAAAACTGCAATAGTTCAGGAAGACGGATAAAGTTAAATAACCAACCACCAAAATCACTCATGAGAATGGCATTGGCACTTAAGCAGAACAAGTTGATGATGATTAAAACCATCATAAAAATGTCATAACACAGTGCAACTTTCCAGCCCCAAGAATCTTTTTTTACGAAATGAAAGGTTGGCTTGGCTATTTTGTCATCTTGCTTCATTTTCTTCCTTAAATGTTATTTATGCTTTTGCAGCCAAGTCTTGTTTCATGCGTTCAATCAGTTGATCTTTCTCAGTCCATAATTCATCGACCCATTGCTGAAAGTGTTCACGATATTCAGCATCATCTTCGTAATTGCCGCTTAAAACCCAACTTGGAATCTCAATTTTACGCAAATTGACTGCAATACGATTAACATCACCCAACCAAAAATCGCCATAGCCCGGTGCGCCATCAGGATAGACAATGGTCATATCGACTAGGGCATCAATTTTGTCACCTAAAATATTTAGGGCCAAAGCTAAGCCGCCCGCTTTAGGTTTAAGAAGATGTTTATAGGGAGATTGCTGTGCATCATGTTTCTCTGGGGTAAAGCGCGTACCTTCTAAATAGTTCAGCAAAGTAAAAGGCTGACTTAATAATTGCTCACAGGCCTGGCGTGATTCTTCCATATCACGTGTTTTAAGCTCCGGATTTTTAGAAATTTGTTCCTTACTATGACGTTTCATCATTGGAAAACCCAAGATTTTAAAGGCTTGTCCAACGAACGGAATAAAGATCAGTTCCCATTTGGTAAAGAAACGGGTCAGGGGTATACGGGTTAAACCAAAATATTGATTCACCGTAGTATCGACCCAACTTTGATGGTTACAGGTCATCAGGTAACGACCCTGCATACTCAGATCTAAATCGTCATCAATACTAATATCCCATTTTAAATGAGGTAAGACATGATCAATCAGCCAATTATTGACACCGAGCCAACTGTTGGTAATCTGAATATTGGTTTCATCCACTTTACGTGATTTTTTGACCAGTTTAGTCAATCCCAATGCAAGCACTGGAGGGCCATGAAAAAACGTACTTCCGGTAATCACTGAGCCGACAGTTAATCCACGAGATAATTTTTTTAATATAGATTGCTTCTTAATTTGCGATGACATAGAAGAACGGTCCTAAAAAAGATGAAGTCGTCTAATTTCTTTTCATCATTTAATATAATTGTAGAATTTAAAATTAAAAAGCCTATTCATACAACTATGTAGAAATTGTGACCAAGATATCTTGATCACCAACATAGATTATTACAAAATGTAACTGAGACTTCTATTATTTACAAAAAATCAATGGTATGCCCAACTTTTTTAATCCATCATTCCACTATACGATAAAACACAAGAAGGAGGCATGCGATGCGTGCACTAGCAATTTCAGCAGTAGTAGGGGCAATGGTATTATCAGGTTGTTCAACAACAGGTAATAACTTAGGTGGCGTAGAATATGACAAAACTGCTTTAGGTGGCTTAATTGGCGCTGCAGCGGGTTATGGTATTTCTAAAGGCAGTGCTAATACCAGTGCACAAAACAATCGTGCAGCAGCAATTGGTGCTGTGGTTGGCGGTGCTGCGGGTGTTTATCTGGACAATAAAGAGAAAAAACTTCGTCAACAGATGGCTGGTACGGGTGTAGATGTAAACCGTAATCCAGATGGTTCTGTAGGTTTGGTAATGCCTGGTAGCATTACTTTTGATACTAACAAATCAAATATCAAACCAAACTTCTATACTACTTTGAACAAAGTTGCGCAAACTTTAACTGAAGATAACAAGAGCGGTATTTTGGTAACAGGTTATACCGACAGTTCAGGTAATGACTCAATCAACATTCCATTGTCTCAAGCACGTGCACAATCAGTAGCTAGCTATCTTGCATCTAAAGGTGTTTCTACTTCACGCATTAATGCACAAGGTCAAGGTTCAGCTAACCCTATTGCAAGCAATTCAACTGCAGCAGGTAAAGAACAAAACCGTCGTGTAGAAATTAGCATTTACGCAGTTCAATAAGTTTTACTGAATGGATAAGAACCACCTTCGGGTGGTTTTTTTATAAATGTCAAACCTGTATTTTAGGTTATGAAAGTTTGTCTGACCCGACTATAATCTAGCTCGAATCAAAACGAGGAAATCCTATGTCGTCGGCAAGTCAACTCAATGACAAGCAACTTGAAGCCATGAAATACACTCAAGGACCCTTGTTAGTACTTGCAGGGGCAGGGTCAGGTAAAACATCCGTAATCACACGAAAAGTTGCCCATTTGGTTCAGAACTGCGGTATTCCTGCATATCGTATTACTGCAATGACCTTTACCAACAAAGCTGCACGTGAAATGAAAGAGCGTGTCGGAAAATTATTGTCTCGTGAAGAGGCCAAAGGTCTTTCAGTTTCGACTTTCCATACTTTTGGTTTGAATTTACTTCGTTTAGAACTGAAACATACCCCATTAAAAAATAATTTTTCAATTTTAGATGCCGATGATTGCAAGCGCATTCTAATGGACTTAATGCATCGTGATAATTTGTCCGGTGCAGAAAGTAAAGAGCTGATTGCCAAAGCAATGAGAATGATTTCGGACTGGAAAAATGATCTGATTCCACCGGAACAAGCACATACTACATGTGAGACAGCAGAAGATGTGCAATTTGCACATTTGTATCAACTGTATGAGCGCAACTTGCGTGCCTACAACGCAGTGGATTTTGATGACTTGATCGTAATGCCGACCCGTTTACTACAAGAAAACATCGAAGTCCGGGATAAGTGGCAGAACCGTGTTCGTTACCTGTTGGTCGATGAATATCAGGACACCAACACTGCGCAGTATATTCTGGTCAAACTGCTGGTTGGGGTGATGGGGCAATTCACTGCGGTAGGGGATGATGACCAGTCGATCTATGCATGGCGTGGTGCAAAGCCTGAAAACATGGCGTTGTTGAAAGAAGATTTTCCAAATTTAAAAGTGATTAAACTCGAGCAGAATTATCGTTCGACCAGTCGTATTTTAAAAGCAGCCAATACAGTCATTGGTAACAACCCACATATTTTTGAAAAGAAGCTCTGGTCAGATAAAGGTCATGGTGAAGTGATTCGTGTCATTACTTGCCGTAATGATGATGATGAAGCTGAACGCGTGGTTAAAGATATCATCACCCATAAGCTGATGAATGGGAAAAGCTGGAAAGATTATGCGATTTTATATCGTGGTAATTTCCAGGCTCGTGTTTTAGAAACACAACTACGTCAAATGCAAATTCCGTATAAATTGTCGGGTGGTCAGTCATTCTTTGGTCGTGCTGAAATCAAAGACATCATGAGTTATTTGCGTATCATCATTAATCCAGAAGATGACAGTGCATTCTTGCGAATTATTAATACGCCTAAACGTGCGATTGGTCCGGTGACTTTAGAAAAGCTGGGCTTATTTGCGCAAGAAAATCATCTGTCATTATTAACAGCAGCGGGTGATCAGCGCTTGACCATGGTGATTCCGAAAAAAGCCACCACACAACTGGCAGAATTTGCCGATTTTATTGGTAGCTTTACCCGTAACTTGCTCGAAGATGACGAGCCGGTGCCGATTATTCGTCAGATGATGCTTGAAGCCGGGTATATCGATTACATTAAAGAGCAGGCAGCAACACCCGCGCAAGAAAAAACCAAGCTGGATAACATTGAGATATTGTATAGCAGTATTCAAAGTTTGATTAATCGTGCTGAAGATGTCGATGAGAAAAACATTGAAAGCGTGATTCGTAAAATGGTGTTGCTGGATATGCTCGAGCAGCAGAAGGAAGAAGAAGATACCGACAAGGTTAATTTATTGACTTTGCATGCTTCGAAAGGTCTTGAATTTCCTTATGTGTATCTGATTGGTCTGGAAGAAGAATTACTCCCGCATAAAAATTCGATTGCTGCAGAAACCATTGAGGAAGAGCGCCGTTTAATGTACGTGGGAATTACTCGCGCACGGCAAGGCTTAACCATTACGCTTGCTGAACAGCGTAAAAATGGGGGGCAAATGAAGCAAATGACTCCAAGTCGTTTTCTGGATGAATTGCCGCAAGATGATTTGGACTGGCTGGGTCGCAAGAAAAAATTGGCAGGCAATATAGATCCAAAACTGCAAGCACAGCATTATCTCGAAAACTTACGTGCGCTAATTAAGCGTTAATACATTATTTAAACCATGCAATTAGGAAAGAACAGATGAAAGTTCAAGTGAAAGTACTCGATACACGTTTAGGCAGCCAATGGCCTTTGCCGACCTATGCGACTTCGGGTTCAGCAGGTTTAGATTTACGTGCTTGTGTAGAAGAAGCGACTGTCATTGAACCAGGTCAAACTGTATTGGTTAAAACAGGTTTAGCCATTTATATTGAAGATACTCAATTTGCAGGTTTGATTTTACCGCGTTCTGGCTTAGGTCATAAACACGGCATTGTTCTGGGTAACCTTGTCGGTTTAATCGATTCAGATTATCAGGGCGAATTGATGGTATCGGTCTGGAACCGTAGTCAAACAGCATTTACTTTAGAGCCAGGTGAGCGTTTGGCTCAATATGTACTTGTTCCTATAGTGCATGCTGAATTTGAACAAGTCGACGAGTTTGTTGCTACTGAACGTGGTGCAGGTGGTTTTGGTCATACGGGTAAAGGCTAAACCATAGATTTAGTTTAAAGAATTTATAACCTGATAAATGAACAGCAATATTTGTTTTTTTATCAGGTTTAGTCTTTATTTCATATTAGGTTTGTATTAGAAACTTTAACCTCCCTTTATAATAAAAGAATCCGTAAACAAAGATTTACAATACTTACACCAGAAGTATTGCTTTTATCTTTAGATATAATTTGGTTTAATTTTATTTAAGTTACTGATATTTAAATAAAAATATTTAATAATGTCTGTCTTAAAATTAAATAAAAGCTTTATGTTTCAATTAAAATCATCTTTTTTGAAAAATATTTGTAAGATCTTTTTACCATTGATTAAAAATATGAAATGCATTTAAAATGCTAATCTTCTCATTTAGGATGATGCACTGGTTGTGAATACTGACCTCATTCAACATTCCATAAAATTCTAATTTTATGGCCTACTCTAAGTAGAAGATGTCATCATGAATTTTGAAAATAAAAAATTCCCATCACAAATTTTTCGTGCCTATGATATTCGTGGAAAAATATCACTTTTGACACCTGAAATTGTTAAAGCGATTGCCTCTGGATTGGTTACTCAATATCTTAAGGTGGGACAGACTCGACTTGTCATTGGTTATGATGCGCGTTTAACCAGCCCAGAATATGCAGAAATAATTAGACAGGTGTGTGAAAAAAAAGGGTTGCATGCGACTATCATTGGTTGTTGCTCAACGCCATTATTATATTTTATTGCGCGTCAATTTAATGGTAACGGGATTATGCTTACAGCAAGCCATAATCCAAAAACTGACAATGGAATTAAGTGGATCATTCAAAATGAACCACCCTGTCCGGCAATGATTCAACAAGTCGGTATAAGTGCTAGTAGCGTTTTTGATCCATTACAAAAATTAATGTTTAAACCCGTTCAGCATGAAGTCTTTATTGAATATTGTCTCGAATATCAGCAAGCCTTATTACAAGATATCCAGTTAAAGCGCTCTTTTAAAGTGGTACTCGATGGTTTAAATGGTTCGGCAGGCCGCTGTGCTGCATTGGTGTTAAAAAAATTAGGCTGTGAAATTACAACTATCCGTTGTGAGGCGAATGGTGATTTTCCCGATCATGCACCTGATCCTTCACAAGAAAAACATCTTGTTGAATTAAGAAAAACTGTGCTTGAGCAGAAAGCCGATATCGGTATTGCCCTAGATGGTGATGGTGATCGCCTCGTATTAATTGATGAACATGGCGCTATTATTTCAGCAGATCGATTATTGGCTTTATTTTCTGAGATGTGTTTGAAAACACATCCCGGTCATGAAGTGGTTTACGATGTGAAATGTTCGACGCTGGTCAGGAATACGGTTCATCACTTAGGTGGGCAGGCAAAAATGATTCGTACAGGCAGTTCCTTTTTGCGTACTTACATGTCGCAATCAAAAGGTAAAGCAGTCTTTGGTGGAGAATATGCAGGTCATTATGTTTTTAATGATGGGCGGGGGTTTGGCTATGATGATGGTTTATATGCAGCCTTACGTGTGCTCGAATATTTAAGCCAACGACCGGATTTAACCCTATCAAATGCATTACTGGCTTATCCTGAGCGCAGTTGTACTGAAGACCTTTACATTAGTACCCATAGTGAAGAACCAACAGCGGTATTACATGATGTTGAGGTTAAAAGTCAGGATTTGGGCGCACAATTAAGTAAAATTGATGGTGTACGACTTGATTTTGAAGATGGATTTGGCATTATTCGAGCATCGAATACCGGTGAATATTTTACAGTACGCTTTGATGCGGACAATCCTGTAAGATTAAATGCGATTCGACATACATTTGTTTCCATGTTAAGTGACCGATATCCTAAAATCGCACAAGACATTTTAGATGCTCAATAAGGAGAGGCGAATGCCACATCAGCATACTGGCATCGACAAAGCACAAATTTTGACTGAAGCTTTGCCGTACATTCAACGTTTTGCGGGTAAGACGCTAGTAGTGAAATATGGTGGCAACGCAATGACCGATCCAGCGCTGGAAAGTTCGTTTGCACGTGACATTGTATTGTTGAAAACTGTCGGTTTAAATCCAATCGTGGTGCATGGCGGTGGTCCACAAGTGGATTCATTCTTGAAGCAACTCGGTCGTGAATCTAACCGGATTGATGGCATGCGTGTAACCGATCCTGCAACCATGGAAGTGGTTGAAATGGTTTTGGGTGGTAGTGTGAACAAATCTATCGTCAACCTGATTAATCAACATGGCGGTCGTGCTATTGGGTTAACCGGTAAAGATGGTAATTTACTTCGCGCTCAAAAGCTGTTGATGGAGAAAACGGCGGAAGACGGTACCGTAAAACAGATTGATCTTGGCTTGGTGGGTGAAGTCGTTGGCGTGAAGACAGACGTGCTTGAAATGTTCACTAACAGTGATTTCATTCCTGTGATTGCACCACTGGGTGTAGATGATGAAGGTAATACTTACAACATCAATGCCGATTTAGTCGCGGGTAAAGTGGCTGAAGCCTTGGGTGCGGAAAAGCTTATTCTTCTGACCAATATTTCTGGCGTTCTCGACGAAAATAAAAACCTGCTCACAGGTTTAACCACTCAGGAAGTGGATCGTTTGATTGAAACCGGCGTGATTTATGGTGGCATGATTCCTAAAGTCGGTTGTGCACTGGATGCAGTGAAAGGTGGCGTAGTCAGCGCACATATTGTGGATGGTCGTGTTCCACATGCAACTTTATTGGAAATCTTCACTGATCATGGGGTGGGGACTTTAATTACCAACCGTGCCAAGCATTAAATGAATCATTTTAAAAAAGCCTCCTTATGAGGCTTTTTTATTGCTTTGTTTAAACTACCTTATATAGAATTTTTAATAAAATTAAGTATTTGAGTATTATCCCTGAATTAATGCATAAAATAGTGATGGGTATTGTAAATTGAGATTTGCAACCCCTGGCCCAGTCATGCAAAATAGAAAAATCATGTATTTACTGTTTGACAAAGATTATGTGCCAGTTGCTCGGAATGAATTGTGCTACCCCAACGGATGTGACTTTCTCATTTCGTGGTTTTTCTCAACGTGCCGGCATTACATCTGACCATTGCGACGGTTTTGGCATTGCTTTTTTTGAAGATAAAGCCTGCCGCCTTTTTGTCGATAACCAATCGGCAGTTGAATCTCCGATTGCAGAATTGGTGCGTAATTATCCAATCAAGTCACGCAATGTGATTGCCCATATTCGCAAAGCGACGCAAGGTAAGATTACTTTAGAAAACTCGCATCCCTTTAGTCGTGAGCTGTGGGGACGGCAATGGATTTTTGCCCATAATGGCGATTTGCATGATTATAATCCCATTTTATCCGGTCGTTTTACGCCAGTGGGAAATACCGACAGTGAACGCGCATTTTGTTTTTTACTCGATCAGTTGGTGCATAAATTTGGTTATCATGAACCGAAACTCGATCAAATTTTTGATTTATTGGCAGAAGTGTCGCCAAAAATAGCAGAACATGGAACATTCAATTTTTGCTTGTCGAATGGTCAGGCTCTATTTACCTATGCCATCACCAAATTACATTGGCTAGTACGAGAATACCCATTTAAACCGGCTCAATTGATTGATTTGGATGTAGAAGTTGATTTTAGTCAGGTGACTACTCCGGAAGATCGCGTCGCAGTCATTACCACTGAACCTTTAACGCAAAATGAAACCTGGAATGCTTTTTTGCCGGGAGAGATGATCTTATTTCAGGATGGTCGACCTGTTCGAAAACAGCAGACTCATGTCGAGCGTTTAGAGCGTGAACGCTTAAATCCAGCATTAAAACGAATAACTAGAGCCGATCAATATTAAGTGATGGCTAAATATGTCTAAATCTATAGAGATGTTGATTTAACTAGCTGTATAGATTTTTTATTGACTTATAAATTTGGTTTTCAATAAATATAATAGTATTTTCTACTTGGTTTGATGAGTTTTAAATACCATTTTTTTAAACCTTTATGTTCTATATAAAGATTTTTTTATTAAAATAATATTTAATCTTTTGTTTTTATAGATTTTTCACTGGGTAAAATATCACTTAAAGCAGGATTAATTAAAGAGGATTGGTTAAAAAATACTTTATCCTTTTGATTGGGATTAACTTTAAAAACAATAAATATCATGTGCTTAAGTAATAATCTAAGTTTTTTTATTAAAACCAACCGTTTTGGTTTATTTTTATTTGTTTAAAATCAATATATTATAAATTTATGTGATGAATTTTATATATTTATAGGCGGTCGTAATGAAAATGAAATGGGTTCCAGAATATAATACTGGTATCGATGTGATTGACGATCAACACAAAAGAATTCTGGATTATATTAATGAAATTGATGACATTTCCAATAATATGGATCGTGTTCGCATTAAACAGATTCTTGAAAATATTATTGATTATACGCAATCGCATTTTACTTTTGAAGAATCTTTGCAAGAAGAAGCCGGTTATAAATATCGTGTACCCCATAAACGTGTCCATGATTTATTTATTAAAAAGATTGAATCTTACCGTGACCGTTTTGAAATGGGACAAGCGATTGAAGGTGAGTTACATGAAGTGCTTTCAAAATGGCTGATTAACCATATTCAGCACGATGATGCCGATTATGTCGGTGCCGTAAAAGAAAATATGATGGGCATCATTAAAGAAAAAGAACAGAAAAAAGGCAAAAACTGGTTTGCTCGTTTCTTTTCATAAAAAAGATAAACGAGATAATAACAATTACAAGTCACAATAAACTTGCGCTGCAAATCATCAATAATGATGGTTTGCTTTTTCTTTTTGATTTTCCCGCATGACAAAGGCAAAATAGCGATAGACTTTTTTTAGGAACGCATCATGCAGGACAATGCTATGTCACGATGGCTATCGCCGCTGATGGCATTTTGTTTATCTTTTATCATCATTGCCACATTAGCACCGATTGTCGGGATCCAAGTTGAACGTCAACTTGATTTCTGGTTGTTATGGTTAGGTACCATGCTTATTTTGGCATTACCCATCTGTTATTTAGAAATTGCTTTGGCGAAGCGTTCAAAAACCACTGCCTTAAATGCATTGTCCAGTTTAACGCGCGATGCAGATGCCTCGCAGAAATGGCGTATCGTCGGTTGGTTGGCCGTGGTCTTTATTCCTTTCTTGGCAGGTGGCATGCTGTTTAATGCCAGCCAGCTAGTGGGGCATTTTGCCTTCAATGGGGTTGCTCCAAATCTGTTGTTCGTTGGCTTGGCGATTGTTGCACTTGCACTTTCATTTGCACCGCGAAAAATTATTGTTATCTTAAGCGTTGTTGGTGTTTTAACCTCCTTAATTCTAGCGAACGTGATGGGAACGGCTTTGCCTGCTTGGCAAGTGACACCTGTCGAATTTAGTGAGTGGGGCAGTGCGACCGTATTGGCACTCGTTGCCAGTGGTTTGGGTATGGGCTTGTACTGGCAAAGTAGTTTGCCTACGGTTAACCAACAAGATGTTGCAACCAAAACTGCATTACCCATTTGGATTGCACAATTATTCGCAGTGATTGCTTTTGGCTTCTTCGCTGCCAATGCTCAAATTCCAGGTTTTGCCTTCGTGGTTGCTGTAGTCAGTACGGCAGCACTTTTACTCAATATGGCACGTGAACAATTATTACAACGTCAACTGAATATCGCGATTCAATGGCTCGTGATTTTAGCTGCTGTATTTGTTTGGGCAATTCCTGCAATGAGTCCAATTTTTAATACGCTACTTATGCTTTGGGGCCTAATCATTTGTTTGATCTATGCCATTTTTGCTGGCTGGATCATGAAAATTAGCCATTTACGTAAATCGATGAATTTTAGCAATGAGCTATTTTATAACCTGTGGCGTATTGCAGTACGTGTGGTACTTCCTGTATCGATCATCTTGGCGATGATTGCGATTATTGGACAATTGGTCTAATGAGTGAGATACAACAGGTTTGGGTGGCGTATGCGGCTCAGGAGCAACAGTTTCATCTGGCTGTGCCTTTTCAACAAGGGATGACCGCTTTGGATGCGATTGAGCAAAGTGGCATACGGGTACAAATTCAGTTACCCAAACCACTTTCATTGGGGATTTTTGGGATGCGATTGCAAGATCCAAATCAAATTTTAAAAGTCGGTGATCGTGTCGAGATTTATCGTGCATTAACGATCAATCCGAAGGATATTCGCCGAAAACGTGCTGCAGAAAATCCGGTTGGACTTTATTGTCGCGGAAATCGCTTTAAACAATTGAAGTGATAAGAAAAACCCCTCATCGAGGGGTTTATTTTTATTTTAAAGCGGCTATAGTGGGGGCGCAGTTAGAATCGCTTCTTTTGATCCTGGTAAGCCGGGTTGAGATTCTGGAATGGTTTCCAAGCCTTCAATCTTTTGTACTGTCCCTGTTGGATCAAAGTAGATTCTTAAATGTTGACCGTGAGCTGCAGGGATTTTGGCTTTTTTAGCATATGTTCCTGGTGTATAGTCGTAGATGTAGTCCCAACGTAAAGGATTCATTGGATCTGAAACTGTAGGGCTACCGAGCAAGAAACGAACTTGTTGGTGGCTCATACCGACCTGAATTTTTGAAGCTTGTGCTTGAGTTAATGGTGTTCCTTGCGGAATATCAACTTTATACACGCCCAAGGTCGAACAGCCTGCGAGCAGTGAAGTGACGAATAACGTCAACATGATTTTTTGCATTTTGCTACACTATCCCAAATTAATTATGATGCATTTGATCTACGGATAGATCATACTGCATCTAAACTTTGTTGCATATTCCAACTTTAAATTTGTTGAGAGACCTTTTTATATGGCTATTTCAAATCAAGATTTACGTAAAGCTGGACTTAAAGTTACGCTTCCACGAATAAAAATATTGGAATTACTAGAAAATTCAAGACAACATCATTTAAGCGCAGAAGACATTTATAAAACTTTACTTGAACAAGGTGAAGATGTCGGTTTAGCAACTGTGTATCGCGTGTTAACACAGTTTGAAGCTGCGGGTATTATTCAGCGTCATCATTTTGAAAACAATCATTCAGTTTTCGAAATTATGCAAGAAGATCACCATGATCATATTGTTTGCCAGAATTGCAACAAAGTCGTTGAATTTACCAATGACGTGATTGAACATCAGCAACATGAAGTGGCTGAAAAGTATGGCTTTACTTTGACAGGCCACTCTTTAAATCTTTATGGTTATTGTGATGCACCTGAATGCCAGGATGCATATCGTAAAAAATAATGCTGGCTGAAATCAGTTAAAAAAACAGGCTTCCTATGAAGCCTGTTTTTTTTTGCTTTTAAGCTTGACCATCGAAGGTGATGTTCGAGCTTGCATGCAATAAGCGATCGCCACCTTCTTCGGATAACTTGATTTGCAAACGTAGGTCGTTGGGTGAGTCAGCATGTTTTAATGCATCTTTATAGGTAATCTGTTTGGCTTTATACAAGTCAAACAAAGCCTGATCAAAGGTTTGCATACCCAATTCACGTGAACGCTTCATCAATTCTTTAATTTCATGTACATCACCTTTACGGATCATGTCTGCAATTAAAGGCGAGTTGATTAAAATTTCAATCGCTGCACGACGAGACTGCCCATCAACAGATGGAATAAGCTGTTGCGCAATCACGGCTCTTAAGTTGAGTGATAAGTCCATAAACAATTGATTATGACGGTCAGCATCAAAGAAGTGAATAATACGGTCAATGGCTTGGTTGGCGTTGTTAGCGTGTAGCGTGGCAAATACCAGGTGACCGGTTTCGGCAAAGGCAATGGCATAGTCCATGGTTTCACGCGAACGGATCTCACCAATCAAGATGACATCGGGTGCCTGACGCAAGGTGTTTTTCAAAGCAATTTCGAAAGAGTCAGTATCAATACCGACTTCGCGCTGGGTAATAATACAGCCCGCATGTTCATGAATAAATTCAATCGGGTCTTCAATGGTAATGATATGACCTTTGGAGTTCTGGTTGCGATAACCAATAATGGAAGCCAAAGAGGTCGATTTACCTGTACCTGTCGCCCCTACAAACATGATGATACCGCGTTTGGTCATGGCCAATTCTTTTAAAATAGGCGGTAACTTCAGATCTTCCATGGTCGGAATAACGGTTTCAATACGACGCAATACCATGCCGGGTTCATCGCGCTGTTGAAATGCGCTGACACGAAAACGGGCAGTCTTGTCACGGTTGCTAATAGCAAAGTTACATTCGCGGGTTTCAGCAAATTCTTTACGCTGTTTTTCACTCATAATCGAGTTTAAAAGTTGCCCGACAATTTCACCGTTCAGCTTAGTTTTTGCAATTGGAACAATTTGACCATTAATTTTCATAGACGGTTCAACATCGGCAGTAATAAATAAGTCTGATGCCTGCTGTTGAATCATTAAATTCAGTAAGTCGTTAAAATCCATAACTTAGCCCCAAATCCGTTTAAACTTATAAGAATGATTCTGGTTGTTTCGCCATGGTACGGGCAGTTTGCGAGCTAATAATGCCTTTAGAGACCAGCGTTTTTAGGCTTTGATCAAGCGTGGTCATACCGTAGTTGGCACCGGTTTGAATGGCTGAATACATTTGCGCTACTTTGTTTTCACGAATCAGGTTACGGATGGCAGGAATACCGATCATGATTTCATGTGCTGCGACACGACCACCGCCATTTTTCTTCAATAAAGTTTGAGAAATCACGGCTTGTAGCGATTCCGACAACATGGCACGAACCATGTCTTTTTCTTCTGCTGGAAATACGTCAATGACACGGTCAATGGTTTTGGCAGCAGAAGTGGTATGCAGGGTACCGAAAACCAAGTGACCCGTTTCAGCGGCAGTCAATGCCAAACGGATGGTTTCAAGGTCACGCATCTCACCGACCAGAATAATGTCAGGGTCTTCACGAAGGGCTGAACGTAATGCTTCGTTAAAGCCATGGGTGTCACGATGTACTTCACGTTGGTTAATCAAACATTTTTTCGATTCGTGTACAAACTCGATCGGGTCTTCGACCGTTAAAATATGGTCATAACGGTTGTCATTAATATAGTCGATCATCGCAGCAAGAGTCGTTGATTTACCCGAACCCGTTGGACCTGTGACCAGTACAATACCTCGTGGGAAATTACAGATATCTTTAAAGATTTGACCCATACCCAGGTCTTCAATGGTCAGTACTTTTGATGGAATGGTACGGAATACTGCACCAGCACCGCGGTTTTGGTTGAATGCGTTGACACGGAAACGCGCCACACCCGGCACTTCAAAAGAAAAGTCAGTTTCAAGTTTTTCTTCAAAATCACGACGCTGTTTATCGTTCATGATGTCATACACAAGTTTGTGTACTTCTTTATGTTCTAAAGCAGGCAAGTTGATACGACGAACTTCGCCATCGACACGGATGAGTGGTGGCATACCCGCTGATAAGTGTAAGTCTGACGCCCCATTTTTAGCAGAAAAGGCTAAAAGTTCAGTGATGTCCATAATTTCCCCGAGATCATTTAAATGTTATTTATTTTGTTAGAATAATAAGGCTTTCCCAGAGCTTAACCAACAGTTAGTTTATAGGGAAAGTAAAAAAGATGAATGAAAATGAGAACCTCGTCAATGAATACTCTTCAAGCGTCACGAAATCAAGTTTTACAGCAAATTCAGGATGCATGTAAACAAGCGCAGCGTGAGCCGGAAACCGTACAGTTACTGGCTGTGTCTAAGAATCACCCTAGTGAAGCCTTAGGTGAAATGTATCAAACAGGGCAGCGTGCCTTTGGAGAAAATTACTTACAAGAAGCCTTAGCTAAAATTGAAACTTTAAATGATTTGGACATCGAGTGGCATTTCATTGGCCATGTGCAGCGCAATAAAACCAAACATCTGGCTGCAAGTTTTGCTTGGGTACATGGGGTGGATCGTTTCATTATTGCCGAGCGTTTATCCAATCAACGAGAAGCCACTCAAGCGCCACTCAATATTTGTTTACAGGTGAATATTGATGCACAGGACACCAAAGACGGCTGTCAGCCGAATGAAGTGGCAGAGTTGGTGAAAAGTATTAGCCAGCTGCCTCATCTAAAACTGCGTGGTTTGATGGTGATTCCGGCACCCAACCATACCCAAGCTTTTAGCGATGCCAAGCAGCTATTTGAAGAAGTGAAATCTGAACATACACATCCAGAAGATTGGGATACCTTAAGCATGGGCATGTCAGGCGATATGACTGAGGCAATTGCTGCGGGTTCAACCATGGTTCGGGTGGGAACGGCATTATTTGGTGCACGGGATTATTCCAAGTAAACGATACTCACCTCCATTTTGATCATTTTTGAAAAGTGAACCTTAGGGTTCAGTTTTTGTTTTAAAAATTGAACTTTCTACTAAAGTTGAGTACAAGAAGAACCATCTAAAGGAATAATCTGTATAAAAACCATTGATTCGACCAAGCAAATAGGCAAGTTTATGGCGGCATATTATCAACTCATCGGGCGAAATACGGATACCACCGGAAAAGTCACAGCGCATTATCGCTCAATGATACTGGCTCAAGGTGCATGGAATGAACATGAACAGCATATGGCACCGGCGACCGGAATTATCTGTGCGGAATTGGACCTTTTTGCACCGCGTAGTGATATGCGCATTGGCCGAATCAGTTTAGATATTCTAGGTCTGATTCCTGCGGGGGAGTTTAGTGTTACAACGCGAATCATTCGTCCGGGAAAGACCATTGAACTGATTGAGTCAGAAATGGTGGCTCAGGGTAAAACGTGTGTTGTCGCAAGAACCTGGCGCATGATCACCCAAAATAGCCAGTTGATAAAAGGCCTGGAAGATGCTGATGCTGCTGGCCCTGCAAATGCACCGATCTGGGAAGGAATTCGTCAGTGGCCTGGTAGATATATTCAGTCAATCGAAGCAAGAAGTCATGAACGTTGTGCAGGGAAGGGTATTGTTTGGTTGCGAACCCAGCATGAGATGGTTGAAGGTGAAGCAACCACAGATTTTGTCCGCTTGATGGGGATGGTGGATACCGCCAATGGCATTGTGCCACGTCAAGAAACACCTTTTAGCTGGGGCTTTCCTAATCTGGATTTACAGATTCATATGCACCGTTTACCGCAAGGTCAGTGGCTGGGCTTAGAAACCACACAACAGTATGGAGAAGACGGTATTGGCCTGACCAGTTCTGTGTTGCATGATCTTTCTGGGCCATTCGGGCGCAGTGAGCAGATTCTGACCTTGCGGCCCATGGCGTAGATTGTTTTTGCCAGTAAAAAAAGCCTAGACCGTATTCTAGGCTTTTTTATGATGCTTAGAGTTTAAAATTACCCGACAATTTGAATGGTACTTGCACCTGCACCTAAGGGTTTCACTTGAATCTGTACAGGAATACGTTCATGCATTTCTTGAATATGCGAGATTAGCACCACCTTACGTCCTTGACTTTGCAAATGATCAAGCGCATTCATCACCATATGCAGGGAGGCCGGATCGAGTGTACCGAAACCTTCATCAATAAACAGTGATTCAAGCTTCATTGAACCTGAAGCCATATTGGCAATTGCCAGCGCCAGCGCCAACGAGACCAAGAACGTTTCACCGCCTGACAAGGACAGTACGGGACGCACTTCACTGTTCATATCCAGATCTACAATGGCCAGACTTAAACTGTCAGGGATACGATGTAACTGGTAACGCGGGGCGAGCGGCTGAAGTTGCTGATTGGCATATTCGACTAAAATATCCAGATGATGTTCCTGAGCAATTTTCTGGAATTTAGTGCCTTCTTTATGTCCAATCAAATCATAAATACGTCCCCAACGATATTCTTCTGCTTTGATCTGTTCAATTTGCGACTGATATTTACTTAAGGTGTTTTGTTTTTCAGCATGCACTCGAAGCTGGGTATCCACTTGATTAAACTGCCGAAGCTGGGTTGATTTATCTTCAGTTAGGGTGGTTAAACGATGTCCAACTTCTTCAAACGATAGCTGAGGTTGTTGTTTTAAATGTTTTTGATATTGATCTTCCAGAGTCTGCCATGCAATTTTGGCATTTTCTAAGGTTTGGCTTTGTACCTGTAAGTGCTGACGAATCTGCTGATGTTGCGGCAGGTCAATTGCTAAGCATTTTTCAATCAGGTCATCAGTAAAATGAGGGTGGATCATCTGCCATTGTTGAATTAAATTGGAGCATTGCTCAAGTTGTTGGGTCAACTGCTGAATCTGCGTGACCCAGCTTTGTTGCTGTAACACGGCTTGTTGTAAGCGCTGATCATGGCGCTCAGTCACCTGGTGTTGGATTTGTAATTGTTCCGTCAAGGCTTGTTGGCTGTGCTCAAGTTGATCACGCCATTCAGCGGCAACTTTATACGCTTTATCCGCATATTGTTCTGTCAGCTGAGTCAGCGCTGCACGTAAATCTTTGCCTTGTTGGATCAGTCGTTCAATCTCTTGCTGCATCTCGGTATGACGCTGTTGATGCAGTTTAAGCTGATGCTGATCTTTATCAAATTGTTGCGATAACTGCTGTAATTGTTGCTCAACATCTTTGAGCTGATTTAAGCAGATTAAACGCTGTTTTAAATGCTGTTGTAGCTCTGGGCAGATTGCAGTGCTATTGGTTTGCCATGTTTTTTGTAGGGCTTCAGGCAGCACCTGAATAACAGGTTTAATAATCTCCTCAAGCTGAGTACGCTGCTGTAAGCTCAGTTTTAGATGATCAAATTGTTGTTGCTGCTGACGCCATGCATGCCATGCCTGTTGCAAAGTCTTGAATTGTTCACCCAATGCAATTTCCTGCTGTTGCATCCGTGTCAGTTGAGTTTGCAATACAGCCATAAGTTCAGTTGAGTTTGCCTCTACATTCACCAAGAGCTGTAGTCGCTGAATCGTTTGCGTCATGTCCGCTTTTTGCTGTGCGCACGAGCGATCTAACTGAGTGCAACGCTGCTGTTTTTGCTCAAGCAAAGTTTTGATTTTAGACTGCTGAATCTGAGACTGCTGTAACTCATTTTTCAGTTGATTCAGCTGCTGTTGTGCCTGCTGTAATTGTTGATCGTGGAGTTGATGCAGGGCAGTATCTAATAGCTCTTGGTGCTGTACAAAAGGATGTTCATGACTACCACATACCATACAGGCCTCGTTGGGTTGCAACTGCGCCCGTAGTTCCTGTACGCTTTGTGTTTGTAGCAATCGCTGTTGTGTCAGGATACTTTGTAGCTGCTGCAGGGCTTTTTCTTCCTTAGCGACGTTTTGGCTCAGTTCAGTTGCTGTCTTATTGAACTGTTGTAATTCTAATTGTGCAGCCTGAATGTCCTGAACTAACTGCTGCTGTTCAGCTTCCTGCCCACGCATCTGCTCAGAATTTTGAATTAAACCTTTAAGCTGTAAAATTCGGGTACTGGTTTGATGCTCTTGCGTTTGCAGCTGTTGAACCTGTTGTTCAAGCTGATTGAAATCACCAAACTTTTGGTTAAATTGTTGCAGACTTTCTGTTAACTGCTGCTGCGCCTGTTCCTGACTACTCCGTGATTGCTGAAGAATTTCAGGCTGCTGCTGCGTGAGCTGTTGATGCAATTTTTGATAGTCTTGCAAACGCTGTAAAATACTTTGTGGCTCATGATCAAAAACAGCTAGATACCTATGCTGTTCAAGTTGACTATTCAGTTGATTTTTCTGCTGTTGTGCAACCTCTATGTTTTGCTTGGATACATCAATAAGCTGCTGAAGTGGCTGAATATGCTGTTGAGTATAAAGACTCTGATCGGCGACCACTTTTTTATATTGCTCTGTAATCAGCTGGATCTCATGATCAAGTTTTAGACCTCGATCCAGATGTGGCTTGATCGCCTGAATATGTTTTAAATGTGCTTGCTGCTGTTGCTGAAGATGCTTGAACTGATCTTGTTGCGCATCAGATTGCTGTTTAATCTGGCTAAATTCCAGATCAAATTTTTGTTGTTCTACCACCAAATTATTTTGGCGATTGATGATTTGAGTTTGCTGTACAAATTGTTCACGAATTGCTTGAAACTCATCTAAATGAGAGAGCAGTTGTTTGTGTGCAGCCATTTTCTGATCAGCATCAAGCTGGACATCATAAACTTCTTTTTTGGCTTGAATTTCAGTATATAAAGAATGTTTTTGTTTATACCATTTTAAATCATTGTCGAGCAGTTTTTCAGATTGGTCCAGGTTTTCCAGCTGCAATTTATATTCGTGCTGTTGCTGTTTCAGAATAGTCAGCTCTTCATCCGATAACAGTTCTAAATGACCAATCAGGTTTTCAAGTTGATTACGCTTTTGCCGAACCTGTTGATGTTTTTCAAAAGCTTTTTGACTGACCACACTAAAAATTTGTGAATTGGTCAGATATTCCAGCAAGTCAGCCCGTTCATTATCTTTGGCCTTTAAAAATGCTCCAACTTCCGATTGAGCGAGCAACACCGCGCGGGTAAATTGTTCAAAACTGAGACCAATCAGTTTTTCCACAATCGGAGTACATTCAGAAATCTTCTGGTTTAATACTCGCTGATCATCCAGACAGGTAATCGCACGCTCAATTTTTAGATTGCCATCGACCCTTTTATGCGCACGGCGTACTTCCCAGCGTGCGGTATAGCGTTTTTGATCAAGCGCGATAAACTCAAGTTCGGCAAAGCCATGAACACAGCCGCGACGTAAAATATTCTTGGAATCCTTAATGGAGACATCCTGACCCCCGGCATCTTTCAAGCTACCCGTTGCCCCTTTCAGGCGTGGAATTTCATTATATAGCGCTAAGCACATGGCATCGAGCAAGGTGGATTTACCTGCACCGGTTTTACCGGTAATCGCAATTAGACCTGCATGTGCGAGTGGGCCAGATTCAAAATCAATATGCTGAGTGCCTGTCAAGGACGCCAGATTATTTAAGCTTAAACGTAAAATTTTCATTGCGTGTCCTTAAGCCTGTTGCTTTTGGTCAAGTTCATGCTGAGCTTCTATTAGCAACTGCTGAAAATCACGCTGCACCGAGGTATCGGCTTTATTGCCCATTTTTTCCCAAATATTAATAAATAAGGATTCTGGAGTGGGAGGAGCCAAATCAATTTTAGAAGTGGCATTTTCCTTATCATTTTGTTTTTGATAAATCCGGCTGATCCGTAGTAAGCGATAACGATTCGGCGGCAGTGCTGCTTCAATTTGCTGACGTAAATCTACCGGGGGCGGTGAATCGGTGGTGTACTCGACTTCAAGAAAATGGCGTGCAGACAGTTGCTTGATTTCACCTTCGGGTAAGGTTTTAATTTTTTCAAATAAGTGATTTAGCTCTTCTCGAATCCGGAATAAATCTACAGTTCTTGGAATGCTTAAAGCTGAGCATTGAAAACGTTCAGCTTCATTTTTTTCACAGTCAATGTGAACTTCAACCACTTGATGGGGATAATGCATTTCACTAAATGACAACGGAATAGGCGAACCGCTATAACGGATATGCGTTTGACCGACTTTTTGCGGTTTATGTAAATGCCCCAAGGCCACGTAATCAATCACCTCATCAAATAATACTGTAGACAAAGCTTCTTCATTACCGACCACAATCGGACGTTCAGAGTCCGAGGTTTCACCACCTTGCATATGCGCATGCGACATTAAGATCAGCGCTTGATCTTTGGTTTTAAGCGCTTTGGCTTCAGCAATTAACTGTTGATGCAAATAGGCAATCGCATTTTGACTGTTGGTGGTATGTTCATTAATGCCGGTAATTTCAGCACTGCGCAGATAAGGCAAAGTTAAGCACCAGGCAACAATCTCTTGATCGCAGTTATAAATGGGCACCAATAAGCGGTCAAGGTCTAAGCGATTATCAGGGGTTCTCGCGATAACTCCGACTGCTTTAGCCTTGTATTTGGCCAACAAAGGTTCGACTTGTTCAATGCGATAACCGGAATCATGATTCCCTGCGATCATCAAGGTTTGCATATGCGGAGCCAGATTATGGGCATCGGCTAAAAATTGATAAAGTTGTTTTTGAGCACTGGAGGCGGGATTGATGACATCAAAAATATCCCCCGCAATGAGTAAGGCATTCGGTTGTTTTTCTTTGATTTGTTCGAGTAGCCAGCGCAGAAATTGCTGATGTTCATATTCCCGTTCATGATTGTGAAAAAACTGCCCCAAGTGCCAATCAGAAGTGTGAAAAAAATGAACTGCCATGAATGCCCCAATCCTAATGGATAATCAGGCTATAAATTACCATAAATGCTGCGACTTATTCTGTAATTCATCTCGGGTAAGGTCGCTTGATTCATGTTAGTTCCTTCAAGTTTCAGGTTTTTTTATTTAACTTTTTCATCTGCTGCAACAAGTCCAAAGGTGCTTTGATCTAAGTCGAGAAAATATCCCTGCCAGCAACGTCCTGAAATCGTAAATTTAGGCATGGCGATTTGACCACCGGTCTCAAGAATTTTTTTCGATGTTTCATCGAAATTTTTAACCAGTACAGAACAGGTATAAGTATTGGTTTCACAATGAGTCGGAGGAACTCCTGCAGGGCGTTTCAGCAAGCTACCCGACATG
This sequence comes from Acinetobacter sp. TSRC1-2, assembly GCF_049895885.1. Lineage (NCBI taxonomy): Bacteria > Pseudomonadati > Pseudomonadota > Gammaproteobacteria > Moraxellales > Moraxellaceae > Acinetobacter > Acinetobacter sp. TSRC1-2. The sequence goes on along the minus strand of NZ_JAFCTF010000004.1, from coordinate 184,238 downwards.
TTTTCGGTTTCAATCGGCTAATACTCGATAGGCAGATCTTCAATCTTGCTAAATTTCCAGCTAAAAATAGCCTGATAAAAATTGATATCTCTTTCTGGGTTTGAAGACCGGATTTGAAAGTAGACAATATTTTTCATGATTGTTGATGTGGTGGTCCTGATGATTATTTGGAATAGTTCAGAAAATTGATGCTATGTACTTGCTGTATGTGCAATTTTTGATGGCTTTGAAAATAAATCAATTACCCAAAAGGATATATTTTCTTCTTTGAGAGAAATTGTATAATAATTAATCATGTTGAAATATAAAAATGCTCAGTTGCGAAAAGCAATTTTTATTGGGGAAACCTGCTTTAAGTAGGTTAATAATCAAGAGCGTATTGAAATGTCTTATAGGGCAAAATTAGAGCATGCCATGACATTTTTTGCGCATTCAAAATTAGAGTAATTCTATGCCGAATAATCCGTTTGATGAGCATCAATTGTCGAATGACATGTTTTATAAAACATTATTAGAGTCAACTTTAGCGATACCTTGGAGCATAGACTGGGCAACGAAACAGTTTAGTTATATTGGCCCTCAAATTGAAAAGTTACTGGGTTGGAAACAGGATTCCTGGAAGTCGGTACAGGACTGGGCAGACCGGATGCATCGGGATGATCGTGATCATGTCCTGAATTTTTGCGTATCGCAATCCATTGCAGGTATAGATCATGAAGCTGATTATCGAGCATTGAAGGCCACGGGTGGTTATTGCTGGATTCGTGACGTCGTCCATGTGGTACGCAAGGAAAATGGTGAAGTTGAAAGTTTAGTCGGTTTTATGTTTGATATTTCTGACCGGAAAAAAAAGGAAGAAGAATTACATAGCTTACACCGCAAACTGGAAGAATTTTCCTATAAGGATGGTTTAACGGAGATTGCCAACCGCCGTTTATTTGACGATTTTTATTCGCGCGAATGGTACAACGCAATACGTGAGCAAAAGCCATTCTCGTTGATTTTGATCGATATCGACTTTTTTAAGCAATACAATGATTTTAACGGGCATATTATTGGTGATGCCTGTATTAAGCAGATTGCACAGATGCTGGAAAGTTGCTGTGTCCGTCCGCGTGATTTAGTAGCGCGCTATGGCGGAGAAGAATTTGCCATTGTATTGCCAGAAACACCTTTAGAGGATGCAATTCAAGTTGCGACAAAGATTCTTCACATAATGGATCAGGCTCATCTTCCGCATCGGGCTTCACCTATTTCTGAAAATGTCACTTTAAGTATGGGGGTTAAAAGTATTATCCCTACAGAAAATAATGACAAAATACACTTTTTGAATCTGGTGGATCAAAATTTATTTAAAGCAAAACAGACTGGGCGGAAGCGCTACATTGCCGATGAAATATCAAATGCTATTTTAAGTTCAGCAGACAATTGAAACGCAGACAAAATCAAAATCCCTTCAATTGAAGGGATTTTTTTAATCAATCTTTGAAATGCACCGGAATCCATTCATAGCTCTTACCGTCTTTAGAGTAAATATGTCCAATACCCGGGAAAGGTAAATGCGGTGCAGCTACGGTCTGTCCATTTCTAGCTAAATGAGCAAACTGTGCTAAACGTGTTTGCACAGCTTTTTTCGAATTTACATCGAAATCTATAGCCGTTTCGGGGCGATCAAACTGGATGCTATGCGAATGGACAATATCTCCAATAAACACAATTTCTGCCTGACCAGACTTGAATGCAAAGCTCATATGCCCCGGTGTATGCCCTGCAGTACTGATCACTTCAAAGCCTTTGATTTTGTCACTTAATTTAAAGGTTTTAAAATGTTTATTGGCTTGATAGGGGTCAATCGCTTGCTGAATCTTCTCTACCGTTTGTTTGAACCTGGCTTGTTTATCTTGGGGTAGCTTCGATACTTGCTTTGGATTTAGCCAATAGTTTGCTTCCGTATCGGCTACATAGACCGTGGCATTCGGGAAACTGGCTATACCTTGATTGCTAATCCCACAAACATGATCAGGATGTAAGTGAGTCAGTAAAATAGTATCCACTTGCTCTGGCTTGTAACCTGCCGCAATAAGGTTTTTGTGTACTGAACCAAAATTTGGACCGTTACAGCTCGATGAACCGCTATCCACCAAAACCAGTCCTGAACCGGTATTGACCAGAAAAGCATTTACCGAGGTTTGTACACCTTTAGCTTGATCCGCATAATATTTTTTTAAGATCTTTGTCATTTCTCCTGCCGGAATGCCTTTAAATAGAGCGGGAGAAAGGTAATTAGTACCATCCAGCAGGGCGGTGATTTGTACATTGCCCAATTGGTGTTGGTAAAAGCCGGGAACTTGTTTTTGATGGGCGATGGATTTTGTTTCTACAGCTTGAGCTTGGGGTATAGGTATACATGTACTCAGAGCCAACATAGTCATCGCAATTTTTGTATTTAGCATTTTCATGATCATTTTTTAGTTTAGGAGACATGTATTTTTTAGCATATTTTTGAGTGGGGTTTTATACATAATGGATAGAAAATATTTTATTTAATAACCGCGTATATAATTTTAAAAACTCACTTTTAAAGAAGGGGCTCTATATCTCTTTTACAAAGAAAAAGATTATTTATTACAGTTGCCTATCGAATATAATCGGTGAGAGAGCAATTGTAGTTGATAATAAAAAAAGAAAAATTAATTATTTAAGTGAATTGAAGAAAAATTTAACACACCTCTATAAAAAATTAATATTATTAATTTTGTAGAGATACTGTGTATTTATTGTTAATATTATTCTCGAATTAATAAGAATTTTTTAGTCTAAGGAATTACTATTTTGAAAAAAACTTTATTCATTTGTTCTTTAACCTGCTTAGCTTTAACAGCGTGTTCAACAACTGAAACCTCAAAAACAATACAAGCACCACAAGTAACGGCTGCCACGGCATCAGTAAAATATACGGGCGCTAAAACTGCAGTTTCTATTGGGAAATTTGATAACCGTTCAAGCTATATGCGCGGTATTTTTTCTGACAATGTAGATCGTCTAGGGGGACAAGCAAAAACAATTTTAGAAACTCATTTACAGCAAACGGGTTATTTCTCTGTTTTAAACCGTGATAATTTATCTGAATTACAACAAGAAGCAGGATTTGGAAAATCAACTCAATCCATCAAAGGCGCGCGTTTTGTATTAACAGGTGACGTTTCTGAATTTGGGCGTAAAGAAGTGGGTGATCACCAATTATTTGGTGTATTAGGTCGTGGTAAAACGCAAATCGCTTACGCAAAAGTTAATCTTAATGTCGTTGATGTGAAAACTGCAGAAGTGGTGCACTCGGTACAAGGTGCAGGCGAGTATGCGTTAAGTGAGCGTGAAGTGCTTGGTTTTGGTTCAACCGCATCTTATGACTCAACTTTAAACGGTAAGGTTTTAGATTTAGCAGTACGTGAAGCAGTGAATAATCTTGTTTTAGATGTTCAAACCAATAAATGGTCTAACAAGTAATAGGATTATTCCGTGAAAAATATATTTTTATTACTTGGTGCTGTGATGTCACTAAGTTTGGTTGGGTGTGCAAGTGGTCCCCAATCTTTATATAGTTGGGGAACATATCCGCAACAAAACTATTTGTTGTTAAGTGTTCCTGAAAAGACATCTCCTCAAGAGCAGATTGCTAAACTTGAAAAAGATATAGAAAAGGCTAAAGCTAAAAATGCGGCTGTGCCCCCCGGTTTATATGCACATTTAGGGCTGTTAAATTTAAATCTGAATAATGGTCCGCGAGCAGTAGAGTATTTTGAGTTAGAGCGTCAGGTTTATCCAGAATCAACTGTATTGATGGATCGTTTACTGAAAAAAATGACAGGTCAAACTACTGCTGCAGGAGCGAAAAAATGAAACAGTTAAAACGTTTATTCGCTTTAAGTGCAGTAACATTGTTATTTACAGGTTGTGCGGTTGCACCTAAAAATACGCGTGATTTAAGCAGCTATACCGCGCATATGCCAAAGTCTATTTTGGTGATGCCACCTGTAAACGAATCACCAGATACACGTGCAACCTACAGTTATTGGTCAACAGTAACTGTTCCTGTTGCAGAGGCAGGTTATTACGTTTTCCCTATTAGCATTGTCGATACGATGTTTAAGGAAAATGGTATTTATAACGGTTCTGATGCTCAAACAGTAAGTACCCAAAAGCTACAAGAAATTTTTGGTGCTGATGCTGCTCTATATGTGAAAGTAAAAGAGTATGGTTCTAAGTATCAAGTAATTCAAACGGTTGCTACGGTTGCTGTAGAAGCTAAATTGGTTGATTTAAAAACTGGTCAACTTCTTTGGGAAGGTTCAGAAAAGCAGATCCTTGCTAATAGCAATAATAATGCTGGTTTAGTGGGTATGTTGGTTGGTGCTTTGGTGGATCAAATTTCGAATCATTTAAGTGATAAGGCTTATGTACTATCAGGTACGGTGAGTCAATTGTTGTATTCACCACGTTTGAATCAGCAAAAAGGTTTGTTATATGGACCAAGATCTCCAAATTTTTCACAGAATTCGATAAGTCCTCAGCAATAAAAAAATCCCCCCAATCGAGGGGATTTTTTTAATTAGGTTTAAAGTTGCAATTAAGACACTTTATCACCCGGTTTAGCACCAGATTCAGGTGAAATCACCCAAACACCGTCGCCATTACCTGCAGCTAACACCATACCGTTTGAAATACCAAAACGCATCTTACGTGGTGCAAGGTTCGCAACCATTACCACCAATTTGCCTTTCAGGTCTTGAGGCTCATAGAACTCCCGAATACCGCTAAATACATTACGCGGCTCAGCTTCACCGACATTTAAAGTTAATTGAAGAAGTTTGTCAGAACCTTCAACCGTTGCAGCTTCCAAAACTTCAGCCACACGTAAGTCAACTTTCACAAAGTCATCAATTGTGATGATTTCAGCTTCACCGACTTTAGGTTCAGATTTCGTCGAGGCAGCTTTCTTCTCTTTTTTCTTTTCAACTTTTACAGGTTCAGCAGCAGCTAAAGAATCTTTAGATGCATCTACCATTGCAGCCACAGCTTTCGGATCGACACGTTGCATCAATGGTTGGAACAATGCAATTTCATGACCCACCAAAATGTCTTTACGAGATTCAAAGTTAAAGCTTTCAAGTTGTAAAAAGTCTTGAACTTGTTCAGCCAACGTAGGAAGAACTGGGCTTAAGTAAACTGCCAATTGGCGGAATAAGTTAATACCGACAGAACATACGTCATGAACTTGCTGTTCTTGGCCTTCCTGCTTTGCAAGCGCCCACGGTTTTTTCTCATCAATATACTGGTTCGCTTTGTCAGCCAATGCCATGATTTCACGAATCGCAGCAGAGAATTCACGTGCTTCATAGTTTTGTGCAATTGAGCTACCTGCATCAATAAAGCTTTGAACGAGTTCAGGCTCTGCACAAGTTGCACTTAGCTTGTTATCAAACTTGGTGTTAATAAACTTCGCACAACGGCTGGCAATGTTGACCACTTTACCAACCAAGTCTGAATTCACTTTTTGCACGAAATCATCAAGGTTCAAGTCAGAATCTTCAACTTTGTCAGAAAGTTTAGAAGCGAAATAGTAACGTAAATATTCAGGGCTTAAATGCTCTAAATAGGTTTCGGCTTTAATAAACGTACCACGAGATTTCGACATTTTTTGACCGTTTACAGTCAAGAAACCATTGACGAATAAACCAGATGGCGTACGGTAGTTTGCACCTTCAAGCATTGCCGGCCAGAACAAGGCATGGAAATACACGATGTCTTTACCAATGAAATGATACACCTCATTTTCAGAGTCTTTTTTCCAGTAATCATTGAAGTTTAATTCTGGGCGTTTAGTTTTGATGTAATTTTCAAAACTCGACATGTAGCCAATTGGCGCGTCTACCCAAACGTAGAAGTATTTGTTTGGCGCATCTGGAATTTCAAAACCGAAATACGGTGCATCACGAGAGATATCCCAATCGTTTAAGCCCGCTTCAAACCACTCATCCAGTTTGTTTGCAATAGATACAGGCAGGCGACCTTCGTCACGCGTCCATTTTTGCAGGTATTCAGCAAAGTTTGGCAGTTTAAAGAAATAATGATCTGAAGATTTCTCTACAGGTGCGGCACCACTTAAAGTCGATTTTGGATTCAATAATTCAGTTGCATTATAAGTTGTACCGCAAACTTCACATGAGTCGCCGTACTGATCTTCCGCCTTACATTTCGGGCAGGTGCCTTTAATGAAACGATCCGACAAGAACATGCCTTTTTCAGGGTCGAACAATTGTTTGACTGGACGAACTGCAATATTGCCTGCTTCACGATTTTTAATGTAAATCTCAGAGGAGCGATTTTTATTTTCTTCGCTATTGGTCGAGTCATAATGGTCAAAATGGACACTGAAACCATCAAAGTCACGGATATGTTCTTTTTGTACATTGGCAATTTGCGCTTCAGGTGAAATACCGTTTGCTTCAGCACGAAGCATGATTGCCGTACCGTGAGCATCATCCGCGCAGACATAAGTCACATCATGACCCATTGCACGCATGGCACGAACCCAGATATCAGCCTGGATATAACCGAGTAAATGACCCATGTGAATGGGGCCATTGGCGTAAGGAAGGGCGTTAGTGACTAAGATATTACGCACGGATATAACTCTCTCATTCGTATATTATGCAAGGTGATCGATTTTACCTGAGTTCAATGCATGTTGCACAAGGGATTAGCTGAATTCTTTTCAAAAGTAGATTTTTATATATTCGCTTATCAATAACAGCGATAATACCAAGCTATACAGATGTGAATGAGTAGTAAGCCCATGATTGATGATGATTTTGATTTAGATGATTTCGACCGAGAAGTGACCCGAATTCCACAAAATCAGAATGCTCAAAACAAACTCGGGAAAGGTATATTGCAAAATGCCGAGCAATACCTTCAGGAAATGTCTGCGGGTGAACATACGCATTTAATCCAAGCATTACGTCAACATGCTCAAGTTGAAGCTTATTTTGATGTACTTGCCGATGATCTGGATCAACCGGTCGATGCAAAATTTGCCAATGATGCATTAAACCTGATTCATATCTGGAGCCTGGTCAGTCAACATGAAGATGATGTGGCAAGTTTCAATCTTTTAGAGGTGATCAATACCGATTATTTCCAGGCTGAACTGCTTCAAGCCTTTGATGCTTTAGAGATTGATGCCGACAATAAAGCACAGCGCCGTTTAGTGATTCAAGAAGTGTTTAAACTGTATGAGATGCAGTTTTTTTCAGGATGTATCCCACTTTTGTATGCTCAATTGGAAGGCTTGTTGACTGATGTTTTAATTGAACGCGGTTTCTTGAAACAGAACCAGACCAAATTTGTTGATGTCTACAAAATTGTCCCGGGTTTAAAAGGGCATGAAATAAAGAGCTTGTGGCATAAGACTAAAATTGCCTGTGAACTGAATGTTTATTTTGCTGAAATTAACGCCTATAAAATGGATAGCAGCTCAACAGTGACCATGACCCGTCATAATATTTTGCATGGAACCAATGTCAGTCATTTCAGCAAAGAACGCAGTTTTATCTTGTTTATTTGGCTGTTTTCGGTTGCGAGTTTTATGAGCACACTTAGAAAATAATTAAATAAATATCATTAAATTGAATGCTATTGATTTGAAATTCACTGAAGCGAAGCTCTAAAAAAATCCCATCAAGTACGCTATCCAAACACAGGATAGTGTATTTATCTAGATTCAAAGCTTTCTTAAAATAAAGTTTAATACAGTCTATTTGTGTGGATATAGAAAATTGAAACAACATCAAATATTGAATAATTCACCTGAAATTTCTCAGTTGATTTAGAAATCGAGCAATTCATGAGGGTGGAAGCCTAAAATTAGAGTGGACTTGGCTTAAGAACATTGAGTTAAATTACACGGTTCAGTCAGTTTTTATTTATAAAATGATTTAAGATGAAATAAAAAAATACTTCATATATCTAGTTAACAATGAATTAACTTTTTTTAATTATTATCTATAAATGAAAGATCACTTTTATTTGTTAAAAGAGTAGTTAGCTATATAAACCGATGCGATGAATTAAAATTTTGCTTTGAAGCAAGTAAACTAAGTCAGCTTGCAGTTTTGCATAGTCAGCGTATAGAAGAAGCTTAAAATAAAAGAAATTGCTAAACAGATGAAACGCTCTGGTGCGATTTAAAATAACCACACCAGAATAGGTCGAACTTATTATAATAAATTGAAAATAATATAATCTTAAGCTTGAGATTAGGGGAATTGTACTCAAATTTAGACCGTACAATACAACCTTTTATGCTTGGAAAGGACGAGTTAAGATTTATAGCTCACGCCATACTTTATTTTTATCATTTAAAGAAACGGTAAAATTGAAATTTGAATCATCAGATACCAACAGGCCGGTAGGTGTATGCATCAGGACCTTTAAGATAGTACCTTGTTCAAAAACCAAAGGATTGCAATTTTCTTTTTTTAGAATGATTGGTTCTAATAACTCGATAACTAAATTGTCCATTTTGCTTCCCCGAGCAGTAGTGAGAATGTAATTAAATAATACCATGATTTGATAAATATTTAACCAATTTTATCAGCATTGAGAATTAAATCAAAAAAAATAAGATAGAATTTTTATGTGATATACGCATTAAAAAGAAAATTGCCAATTTATTAAATTTTATCATTCTATTTTTTAAATTTTTTTATAATTCCCCCTTAATTTCACAAAAAGTGCAACTGATTAAATAATTGGATATTTTTTTTAATATTGTTTTAATTTATGAGTATTAGCCTAATTCGTCATAAGATGTAATATTTCGGTTTTCAATGCTGCTTCGGTATCTTGGAGATGTGAATATATTGTTGAAGTCGGGTTAAATATGATTATTTTGCATTATCTCTAAGAATTTGATTCTGAGAAATTTAATTTTGTTTTCTTGGGAATTGGTATCTATGATGAGGCGAAATGATGGAAATTTCATTGATGGTTTAATCTAAAAGTACACATTGTTTATTGAAATGTCGGGTTGTTTAACCTGATTCACGCGTAAAAACATTTCCCAAACAGTGAATAAGTTGTTACAAAGATGAAAATAATAGAATAATGGCGGATTCATCCATGGGGTTAAAAATCTGTTTAGTCTGAGTGGATGACTTAGGTTGTAAATTAAAAAATAAAGGAATACCCATACGCAATGTTTAAATCTTTTTTTCCGAACCCGAAATGGTTCTTTTTGTCGTTGGTGCTTTGGTTTTTAATCAATGTGGCTTTGTGGTATTCCGGTGGAAATAGTTGGGGAACATTTTTAGGCTTTGCACCCGGTTATCATGAGGCGGAATTGCCTATCGGTGTAAGTCGCTTTTGGACCCCTTCATTTTTATGGTTTTATCTGTGGTTTCTTGTCTCAACAGTTATTTTTGCCCTGTTCTGGCGGTTTAAATCCAGCAATCCGTGGCAAGGATGGTCAGTCTGGGGTTCTGCCTTTATTCTGTTTAATATCTGGTTTTCAGTACAAGTCAATGTTGTAGTGAATGCCTGGTACAGCCCATTTTATGACTTGATCCAGAAAATGCTCGGCAGTGGCGGTGGAGATGTCAATTTACTCTACAGTGAAACCATGACCTTCCTGTATGTTGCCATGGTGTATGTCACCATTGCAGTATTTAACCTGTTCTTTGTCAGTCATTACATTTTCCGTTGGCGTACCGCGATGAATGATTATTACACCGCGCATTGGGAACAGTTAAGGCATATTGAAGGGGCTTCGCAGCGTATTCAGGAAGACACCATGCGCTTTGCCAAGACTACAGAAAGTTTGGGGGTGAGTTTTATTCAAGCCCTAATGACTTTAATGGCATTTTTACCAGTGTTATTGCAGTTATCATCGCATGTGAAACAACTGCCGATAGTGGGAGAAATCCCTTATGCGTTGGTCTGGGCTGCCATTAGTTGGGCAGTTTTGGGAACAGTGGTGCTGATGGTAGTGGGTTATAAATTACCAGGCTTAGAGTTTAATAACCAAAAGGTGGAAGCCGCATACCGTAAAGAACTGGTGTATGGGGAAGATTATGCTGACCGTGCCGATCCGCTGACTTTAAAAGAATTATTTAGCAGAGTTCGTTTTAACTATTTCCGTTTATATTTCCACTACGCCTATTTTAATATGGTACGTATCTGGTATATGCAACTGGATAATCTGTACGGTTTATTCGTGTTATTCCCAAGTATTGCTGCGGGTACAATCACGCTCGGTCTAATGATGCAGATTGCCAATGTATTCGGTAAGGTACGTGAGTCATTCCAGTATTTAATTGAATCATGGCCAACGATTATTGAACTGCTTTCAATTTATAAGCGTTTAAGAGCATTCGAGTCGACTTTGCATAAGTAATTTGAATTGGAATAAAAGCCCGCTTCATGATGTAGGCTTTTTGATTTTAATTTTTTAAATAGGCTGCATAGTGTAGCAAGATGAGTTCGCTTGGTTAGGTATTTGAAGAGATGAATAAAAGTATTTTGAAATGATTCAGTCACACTGATTTTCCTGATTAAGATGTATATTGATAAAAAAGGCTGGGATAAAAAAAGATGAAAGTTCTCTACAGTTTAATTTCTCTCGGTTGTGTTTCTCTGGTCAGCCCCTTTGTTTTTGCAGACGTTATTCGGGGAACATTTTTTTCAAATCAAGAATGGGAAATCTACTGTAGCAATACAGGAACTTGCCGTGCCGCAGGTTATCAGGATGACCTTAGCCAAGATATGCCCGCATCCATTTTATTGACCCGTAAAGCGGGGGCAAAACAGGCGGTTCAGGCTGAATTTGCCTTGTCGGATTATGATCAAAGCTTGGATAAAAAGAAGCTTAAAAATATTCACTTTTATATCAACGGTAAAGACTTGGGGGTGATTCATCTGAACGGAACCAATGAACCTTTGATGGGCACACTGAATGCCAAGCAAGTGAATGGCTTATTACAACAAGTGAAGAAAAACGTAAAAATCGTGTTTAAAAATATGCATTACTCATGGCAGGTTTCCGATACTGGCATGACCGCTTCATTATTGAAAATGGATGATTTTCAAAAGCGTATCGGGACAGTGGGTGCATTGGTAAAAAAAGGGTCGGCAAATGAAGCAAAAGTATTAACTGCACAGCCGAAACTGCTGGTAAAAAAAGTGAAAACTGCCACTAAACCGTATTTAACACTTCAGCCGAATGCGAAACAGTACAAAGCCTTGCATACAGTTTTATTGGCGGCTCAGCCTGAACTGCAAGATGGTCATGCATTTTGTGAGGGCATTTATACGGAACAAGGTGCAACACCACAAGCGATCGAGTTGTATCAGCTGTCTAATCATAAAGTTCTAGCCACAACCCTGTGCTGGCGCGGGGCGTATAACGAAGGGTATGGGGCTTGGGTGATAAATGAGTCTTTAAAAGGTAAGGCGACTTTTGTGACAGAATCTGCGTCGGAGTTTGGTGATGGTGAAATAGGAAGTTCACAAAAGGGACGTGGCGTAGGCGATTGTTGGGCGATGAGCGAATGGATTTGGGATGGAAAAGCCTTTGTGCAGACCATAGACCGCTGGTCAGGCATGTGTAAGGGCTTAGCTGTGGGTGGGGTTTGGAATTTAGATTTGATTGAATCTGTCGTAAGGTAACTACATCCTGTAGAGGACAATACATTGAAGTAAATCTTGGTTCGAAGCATGTATTGCTCCTTCGGGGGATGTTTGAATAAATAGAGGTGCAAGAAGATAAAAAAACGGTGATCAAAATAGCGGTTACTTCGTCCGATCATAATTGAAAGTGCCGAATGGCTTGGCAGATAAATTTACTTAAACCCATGATCAGATTTTTAAAAGTTTGACTGAACTGTTATGCAGTTCAAACTATCAATCCAAAACCATTAAAAATTGGCAATTTATGAGCCATTTTGAATAAAAAATCAAAAAACAATTCAGTAAAATCAATAATGAAATCAAAGTTATGAGTTTGTTATTTTGAGGCTTTTCATATATTTTCATTAACACGGCATAATTGAGAATTGATACGTGAATTTCAGAACATTAATCTTGATTGGTGGAGTGGGCATCGCTTTACATGGCTGTACAAGTCTGGGCAGTTTAAGCTCGGATTCAGCTCAGAATTTTGCTTCGCCGCAGGAACTGATTGTTCAAAAAAATATTAATGCTGCCAACGGTCGGGCTAAAGAATATGTCTATTATTGGGGGCCCAAGCAAGGCAATAAAGAACCGCAAGCTTTATATCCAAGAAAATATTTAAATAATTATTGTACTGCCAAGGGTGGAAAATTCTCTCTTTTATATAAAAGTTCAATGAACTTAGTAAAGAATCAATGGGATAAAAAACTGTTATCAAGCTATAGCAGCGTCAAGCAAGGCCTAGGTGCCTATAAATGTGTGCAAAGTGATGGGCAAAGCTGGATTGTCTCTATTGAACCGGTTTCTGAGCGTAAATTAGAGGATGGCAGCGAAGCGCGTACGGTTGCGCTTCAAACTAAAATAATGACGGCTTCAGACGCTCAAAAATTTTATTCCAGTGCCAATTCTTCAAATAGTTCTGCTGCAAAAAAAACCAATGTAAATAATCAGACGGCCAAAAATACAGCGATTAAAACCATGCCTCCAAAAGAGATGCAGGTTAAAAAAGAGGTTGAAACTAAAAAAGAAACCAAGCCTACGCCTGAATTGCCAGTAAAACAGGCTGTACAAGTTGTGGAGACATCACAGCAGCACCAGCTCAAATCTTATGTTGCGGCACGCCGTGATTTAAATAGTGGTAAAAATCAGGTGGCTGCCTGTAATAATGCACAACGTGCTTATAACTACGGCAAGTTACAGGGAACAGATGGAACCAAAGTTTATACTGAGTCTGGAATGCTGGTGGCACGTTGTTTAACCAGTGTACCGAGTTATAGCAGTCGTTTTGCCAATTCCAAAGCGCAGGCGGTCAAGATTTTGCAAAACCTGTCCAATAATTACAATCATGCGGGAGCGAAGCATATGCTTCGGCAGCTAAACTAGGATTATATTCTTCATTCTTGCTCAATCCTTTGCTTTGCATCCTCAAAATATATCTTGGGGATGCCATCACGTGTACTTCCTTTAATGCAGCATTTTAAAAAATTGCTAAGCAAAGGAAATGTCTAATATCAACTTCACATTTGTACCAAATCTGGGTGCCGGTCTTTTTCAATTGATGTAAGAATGGTTCAGGTTACAGAGTAATAACAGGGACAAAGCGAGAGTCTATGATACAAAGTAGCTGATTGTTAATGAGAGATTCGCTTATGTCACGCCAAATTAATATTATCCGTAGCAGATTTACAGCTAAAATTCGGTGGGGGTTGATGGCAATTGCCTTGATGGGTACAACTCAAATTGCTATTGCAGGGCCAACAGTCGATCAGCTAAGTAACTGTCTGGTGAAGTCGACCACTGCAACCGATAAAAAGACCGTATTGCAATGGACCTTTGTGGCGTTGTCCACACATCCTGACTTAAAAGCCTATAGCAATGTGACCGATGTGCAGAAAGATCAACTCGATAAAAATCTAGCTACGGTTTTACAGCGCATATTGGTAGAGCAATGTTCGAGTCAGACCAAAGCCGTAATTGCTGCTGAAGGAGTGCAAGCGGTAGGCGATAGTTTTCAGGAGCTTGGACAAATTACAGGTGAGGAAATACTCAAGAATCCTGAGGTAAAGGGGCAGTTAAAAGGCGTGATTCGCTATGTGGATTTAAATAAATTGGTGATGACGTTTTTGACGCCCGATGTATGGAATAAGTTGGGTGAGTTGAGAGGGAAGTAATTACCTCTCCCTTGCGCGTAATTACCCTCATCCTTTAAAAAAGAGAGGGAACTTCGCGTATCAAATTAATCACATGACAAAGTCTTCCTTTTCTAAAGGGAGATTTAGAGAGATTCTAAAAAATGCGCATAAAAAAATTAGAGGTGAATAAACCCAAAATCTCTAAGTCGAGTTATTGATTTTATTAGAATACAATACAATACAATACAAGTAAGTATTTAATTAATTTATTGATTTTGGTAAGGTTAAACAATTAAAAAATTACATTTGAGTAGAAATATGGCTGAACCACTATCCTTAGGAATTATAAAAGTTATAAATAAACCTTTGAATGATTTATATGACTACCTCAAACAACAAACTAAATTTCATTTAGAAAAGCAAAGACTCAATGATATTAGTGGAAAAATAGAATTAAAAATTGAAAATATTAAAAAGGTAAAAACAATTTATAAGGGGGATGAAGCTATTGATCTTAATAGTTTTTACTATCCCCCATATATTGATAGCGATCAAGGGTATAGGAAAGCAGATAGTATTTCAGATATAACTTCTAAAAATTTTGTGATTGAAGGGGTTGCGGGACAGGGAAAATCAATTCTACTTAGATATTTATCCTTTAAAGAGTATGAAGGATTGAAGCGAATTCCTATCTTTATTGAACTAAGAAAGATAAATAAAGAGGGAGAAATTCTAGGCTTTATTAAAGAAGCTATTAATTCTTGGGTATTTTCTGTTAGTGACGAACTTTTAGATTGGGTATTGAAGTCAGGAAAAATAGTTTTGTTACTTGATGGTTTTGATGAATTAAAAGCTAAAGATGTTCCGAATGTAATAAAAGATCTAGAAGGAATTTGTCAACAATATCCTATGACACAAATAGTTATAAGTTCTAGACCAGACAATGCAATTCAGTCCAGTAATTATTTTAAAGTATTATGTATAAGGCCTTATAAAGACGATGAAAGGATAGGGCTAACAAGGAAGTTAGTTGAAGATGATGATGCTTTTAACAATTTACTAAAAGCTTTAAAAGAAAGTCCTTTAAAAGTTGATGAATTATTATCAACACCATTAATGGTCACTCTTTTTGTAATGACATATAGGGCAAAATTAGTAATTCCAGACAGTATGTCAAAGTTTTATGAAGAATTATTCAGTGTATTGATATACAAACATGATCGTACTAAGCCGGGTTATCAAAGAGAGTTTAAAAGTAATTTAAATGAAAGTGAATTACAAGAATGGTTTGAAACCTTATGTTTTATATCAAAAAACAATAAAACTCTTGTATTTGAAAATAGGCAGGCATTATTAGCTTGTATAAGGCAATCAATATTAAAAAGATTTCAACAGGAAAATCCCTCAGCTTTATTAGAAGATGTGAGTAAAAACCTTTGTTTAATTATTCGTGATGGTAATAATTATAGTTTTATCCATAGATCTATTCAGGAGTTCTTTGTTGCTTCATTTTTTAAAAAACGACCACAAGATTTAGCTGAAAGAACATATAACTTATTAAATGAGAAAAGTTCTGTATATAAATCTGAAATCAGTTTTCTATCAGAAATTGATAATTACAGATTTAAAAAATATTTGTTTAGACCAGCTTTAGAAACATTTTTTGAAATATTCCCGACATTTTTGGCTTTTAAATCTTGTATACATGTTGATTTGCATGAGGATTGGGAAATTCCAAGCGATGACGAAGTACAAGATGGTTATGATGGAGAGTTAAAGAAATATGTGGAACTTACAATTAAAATAGTTGATATTTCAAAAAAATTAGCAAGAAGTTTTAATAGCTATTTGTATACATTGATATATGAGCAATTGATTTCAAAAAAAATATCAACAGCCGTATTTATTAATTTAGGAAGTTATGGAGTTAATAGGTTTCTTCATAGCATTCCTGTTTTAGATAAAGATATTGAGGTAACTAAAGTTACAAAATATTTCCGTAAGGAGGCTAATCAAGAATTACTACAAATTTATAATCATTTCCAAGACGAACTTCAACAATCTAAAATAGAGATCAATCAACAAGAAGATCAAAGTTTTTTGGATTTAATATGATAAAAACCCGCTCTAAAGCGGGTTTTCTTTTTCAAAACTGATCAGCTTAACCAATCAATTTCTTCATTAACTCATTTACTTGAGCAGGGTTTGCCTTACCACGTGATGCTTTCATCACTTGACCAACAAGACCGTTAAAGGCTTTCTCTTTACCAGATTTAAACTCTTCAACCATCTTCTCGTTCGCAGCAAGCACTTCCTTAATAATCGCTTCAATCGCGCCTGTATCAGTTTCCTGTTTCAAGCCTTTTTCCGCAATAATTTCGTCCGCAGTTTTGCCTTCTTCCCACATAAAGCCAAACACCTGTTTCGCGATCTTGCCGCTAATGGTGTTATCCACAATACGCGCGATCATACCGCCAAGTTTTTCCGCAGTTACAGGAGTGTCAGCTAAATCTAGGCCTGCTTTGTTTAAGGCAGCCGAGAATTCACCCATCACCCAGTTTGCAGACACTTTACCTTGTGCAGCACCGCCCGCAGCCTTAACCACATCTTCGTAAAATTCAGACATTTCACGAGTAAGCGTAAGAACGTGCGCATCGTACTCAGTTACACCAAAGTCAGCGACAAAACGCTCACGACGCGCTTTAGGTAATTCAGGTAACGCAGCACGTGCCGCTTCGATTTGTTCGTCTGCAATAATCACAGGCAACAAGTCTGGGTCAGGGAAGTAGCGGTAATCGTTCGCTTCTTCTTTAGAACGCATCGAACGTGTTTCCATTTTCACTGGATCGAACAAACGCGTTTCCTGATCAATGGTGCCATCCCATTCCAAAATTTCCATTTGACGCTCAATTTCAACATTGATCGCTTGTTCAATGAAACGGAATGAGTTGAGGTTTTTCAATTCACAACGCGTACCGAAGGGTTGACCCGGACGACGTAACGACACGTTACAGTCACAACGGAATGAACCTTCTGCCATGTTACCGTCAGAAATACCGAGCCAACGCACTAACGTGTGAATTGATTTAATATAAGCAACCGCTTCTTCAACCGAACGCATATCCGGTTCAGAGACGATTTCGAGTAAAGGCGTTCCGGCACGGTTGAGGTCGATACCTGACATGCCTTCAAACTGGTCATGAATCGATTTACCTGCATCTTCCTCAAGGTGCGCACGGGTTACGCCAATGCGTTTAACCGTACCATCTTCAAGTTGAATGTCGATATGACCCAAGCCCACAATCGGGTTGTCCATCTGGCTAATTTGGTAGCCTTTAGGCGAATCCGGGTAGAAGTAGTTTTTACGTGCAAATACAGAAGCCTGGTCGATGTAGGCATCAATCCCCAAACCAAAGCGAATCGCAAGATCTACCACTTCTTTGTTGAGTACTGGCAACACGCCCGGCATTGCAAGGTCTACAAGGCTTGCCTGCGTGTTTGGATCATTACCAAAAACAGTGGAAGAACCAGAGAATATTTTTGAGTTGGTCGCAAGCTGAGTGTGAATCTCGATACCAATGACGACTTCCCAGCCATCAATCAACAGTGATTTTGGTTTAGCCGCTTTTGTAGAATTGTTTTGAGCTTGAGCCATTATGCGTTCTCCTCAGCAATTGCAGCGCGTTTGGTATGCCAATCAGTCGCTTGTTGATACTGGTGTACCACAGACAACAATTGAGATTCTGACCAGTAATTACCAATCAACTGCAAGCCAACCGGTAAGTTGTCTTGGTCAAAACCAACAGGCGCGTTAATCGCAGGAAGACCTGCCAAGTTCACCGCGATGGTGTAGATATCACCCAGATACATTTCAACTGGTGTCAGATTCGCACCAATTTTATAGGCAGTCGTTGGCGCCGAAGGTGCAGCAATCACGTCTACAGATTCAAATGCTTTTAGGAAATCTTGCTGGATTAAACGACGTACTTTTTGAGCTTTTACATAGTAAGCATCGTAATAACCGGCAGAGAGCGCATAAGTACCAATCAAGATACGACGTTGCACTTCAGGGCCAAAGCCTTCTGAACGTGAACGCTTGTACAAATCTGTTAAATCAACCGGATTTTCACAACGGTAGCCATAACGTACGCCGTCAAAACGCTGTAAGTTAGACGATGCTTCAGCAGGGGCGATGAGGTAATAGGTCGGAACATAAGCGTCAGTCATGTTGAGATCAATCTCAACCAAGGTCGCGCCCATGTCTTCCAGTTTTTTCAATGATTCTTCAACACGTGCTTTAACGTCAGCAGCCAAACCGGCAACATTAAAGTACTGTTTAGGAATACCAATGCGTAAACCTTTCAACGATGTACCATTCAAGTTCGCAACGTAATCATCAACGTCTTGATCCATCGAAGTTGAATCTTTGGCATCATGACCCGCCATCACGTTCATCAGGTAGGCACAGTCTTCAGCCGAACGTGCCATTGGGCCGCCTTGGTCTAAAGATGATGCATAGGCAATCATACCGAAACGCGAGACACGGCCGTAAGTCGGTTTAAGCCCGGTAAGGCCACAGAATGACGCAGGTTGACGGATTGAGCCACCGGTATCAGTACCCGTTGCAAAGGGTGCTAAGTCCGCTGCCACAGCTGATGCAGAGCCGCCTGATGAACCACCTGGTACATGGTCCAAGTTCCAAGGGTTTTTAGTCGCGCCATAGTAAGAATTTTCAGAAGTCGAGCCCATGGCGAATTCGTCCATGTTCACTTTACCTAAAGTGACCAGACCCGCAGCTTTGCCTTTCGCTACAACGGTGGCGTCGTAAGGAGAGATAAAGTTGTCCAGCATTTTAGAACCGGCAGTGGTTTTAATGCCTTGGGTACAGAAAATATCTTTATGCGCAATCGGTACACCTGTAAGTACATTTGCGTTGCCTGCTTGACGCAGAGCATCGGCCGCATCTGCTTGTGCCAAGGCTTGCTCGGGCGTTACAGTGACATAAGATTTGACTTGTGCATCAATTTTTTCAATGCGTTTTAAATAATGTTCAGTGAGTTCGCGAGAAGAGAATTTGGCTTGAGCTAAACCCTCAGTGATTTCACGAATCGATAAGCGATGTAAATCTGTCATGAGAAATAATTCTTTACGTTTGATTTAATAAAATGATTTAACTGAATAAAGATTATTCAATCACGCGTGGAACAAGGTACAAGCCATCTTGCACGGCAGGTGCAACCGCTTGATATTCATCGCGATGATTCTGTTCAGAAACCACGTCTTCACGTAAGGGTTGGGGATGGTCAAATGGGCTTTTAAGTGGCTCAACACCGTCGGTGTCAATGCCTTTTAAGGTTTCCATCATGCCTAAAATTTTATTTAGACTTTGAGCATATTCAGCAGATTGCGTATCATCTAGCGACAATCGTGCAAGATTGGCGATTGCTGAAACTGTTTGTGCATTTAAATCTGCAGAATGCTGTGCATCCGTTGTAGACATAACATCACCTGATCAGTATTAAAAAAATTCAAAATATCGTGCGTTATAATAAGCGATTGACTTGTTCAAATCATCACATTTAGTTAAAGTTGCCACCTTGCGTCCACATAAAGTTTAATCGAGAACGTCTCCGTGATTCTAAAAAGACTAATTGGCTTGTTTTCGCCCGATCTAGCCATTGATTTAGGTACAGCAAATACGCTTATTTATGCACCAGGACGAGGCATTATATTAAATGAACCGACGGTTGTGGCAATTCGTCACAGTGGTTCACAGAAAATCGTTGCCGCGGTAGGTCTTGATGCAAAGCAAATGCTGGGTCGTACACCTGCAAATATCTCTGCAATTCGCCCGATGAAAGATGGGGTAATTGCCGATTTTGAAGTAACAGAAACCATGCTGAACCAGTTTATTGGTAAAGTGCATGAAAGACGTCTATTTCCACCTGCACCGCGTGTTGTGGTGTGTGTTCCTTGCAAATCGACACTGGTTGAGCGTCGTGCCATCCGTGAAGCAGTATTCAATGCCGGTGCGCGTGATGTTCGCTTAATTGAAGAGCCAATGGCTGCTGCAATTGGTGCAGGTATGCCGGTTGAGCAGGCATGCGGTTCGATGGTGGTAGATGTAGGTGGAGGTACCACTGAAATTGCCATTATTTCTCTACAAGGCTGTGTCTATGCAGACTCGCTACGTATTGGTGGTGATGTATTTGATGAACAGATCATTAACTATGTACGCAAAGCGCATGGTTGTGTGATTGGTGAAACCACTGCTGAAGTGATTAAGAAAGAAGTGGGAATGGCATTGCCGGATGAAGGCGCTAAACCCCTCGAAATCGAAGTTCGTGGTCGTAACCTGGCAGAAGGTGTGCCTCGTGCAATTACTGTGACTTCTGATGAAATCATGCAAGCCATTTCTGACCCATTACAAAATATTGTGTCGGCCGTGAAATCTGCACTTGAACAAACACCACCCGAATTGTCGTCTGATATTGCAGAACGCGGCATTGTTTTGACCGGTGGTGGTGCATTATTGCGTAATCTCGATAAACTGCTTGCACAAGAAACAGGTTTACCTGTAGTGGTCGCAGAAGATCCTTTAACTTGCGTGACGCGTGGTGGTGGTAAAGTCTTAGAATTCTTTGATAACCCAAATCATGACATGCTATTTGTAGGCTAAGTTAAGGATCAGGCGGGTGCAAACAAATCTGTTTTCTAGACAACCGCCATCTTTTCGCTCATTTATCATTGCGGTCATCACATGTTTGGTTGTGCTGTTTTTTAACTGGCGCATACCGCATGTGATTCAGCCCGCACGTGATGTCTTGTATGCGGCATATAATCCGATTTATGCCTTAGCAAGTTATCCAGTGTTATCGCGAGAATGGCTAAATCAACAAACCAAGTCTGAAGCCCAGTTACGTCGTGAAAATACCGCGATGCAAGCCGAGCTGTTACAGGCGCAAGTGCGTCTGCAAAAATTATCTGAACTTTCTGCTGAAAATACCCGTCTAAGAGGTTTACTCGATACGCCACTCATTATTGATGGACGGATGGAAATTGCAGAAGTGATTGGTACCGATGCAGATCCACTCAGACATATTATTGTGATTAACCGTGGTGCAAGCAGTCAGCTCAAAGTCGGTCAGACGGTTTTGGATGACAAAGGCATTATGGGGCAAATTATCAATGTCTATCCGCACAGTAGCCGCATCATGTTGCTGTCGGATAAAGAACATTCTCTATCTGTCCGTTTAGAACATACCGGAATGCGTGCCATTGTGACAGGTACGGGTGATCTAGGTCATTTGAAAATGGAATATGTCCCAACCAGTGCCAACATTAAAGTCGGTGAGAAAGTGTATAGCTCAGGTTTAGGTGCACATTTCCCTGCGGGTTATTTAGTGGGAACAGTGTCTAAAGTGAATCGACATAATACGGGTGAATTTGCCAAAATTGAAGTCATTCCAGCCGCTCTATTGGCAGGTGGACATCATGTGGTGGTGCTTTTTTCTGATTCTTTAGCGATGGAGCAACCTTATGTCACTCGCTAAATTACGCTCTGAAAACCATCGTGATCCGCTTATTGCGATTATTGTTTCAGTCATTATCTGTTCAGTCCTGATCGTTTATCCATTGTCCTATGCTATTTCAGGTGCACGTCCATTATTCATGCTATTGGTGGTGCTCTTTTGGACTATGTGTCAGCCAACATGGTGTGGAATTTGGTTTGCCTTTGCGACGGGTATCTTTACCGATCTTCTGGTAGATGCACCCTTGGGAATGAATGCTTTAACATTTGTCATCATTACTTTTATCACCAGATTTTTAACTCGCGAGCGACGAATTTTGACTTTTGCTAATCTATGGGTCATTAGTTTCTTGGCCGTATTGGCGCATTTGTTTATGACCTGGATGGCTCAAATTATGGGCGGTTTGCAATTTTCGATTGCAAGACACTGGCAGCCCCTAGTGAGCAGCGTTTTAGTTTTCCCTGTTATTTATTTTGTCTTAAGAAAATGGCGCGTTTAATTCTCGCTTCGAGTTCTCCGCGCCGTCGTGAGTTGCTACAACAACTTGGACTCGAGTTTGAAGTTTTTAGTCCCGAGATTGATGAGTCAGTTGTAGCAGGTGAGGGCATTGCAGCTTATGTAGAACGTCTGGCATGTGCGAAAGCTCAAGCAGTCTTGGACCAATTTCCCGATGCTATTGTTATCGCAGCAGATACTAGTTTAGGCGTGGATCATCAGATTTTAGGTAAACCGGAATCTAAACAACATGCTTTTGAAATGTGGCAACGTATTTCAGGTCGTAAACATGATGTGTTTTCAGGTGTTTGCGTACGTACAATGACAGAAAAATCAAGTATAGTGGTACGAACGCAGGTTGAGTTTCAACAATTAAGTCTCGATGATATGGAAAGTTATTGGGCGACAGGCGAACCTGTAGGTAAAGCGGGTGCTTATGCTATTCAGGGGATTGCAGCACGCTATATTCCTCGTATAGAAGGAAGTTATAGCAACGTTGTAGGTTTACCTGTATATGAGACAGTACAGTTATTACAGTCGGTTAAGGCACTAAATTAACGACTGAAAAAAAAGAATTTTTATAATGTTTTGAGTCTTATTATGTCTGACGAGTTGTTGATTAACGTCACACCTATGGAATGTCGGGTGGCCTTAATCCAAAATGGTACGGTCAATGAACTATTTGTAGAGCGCACGGTTAAACGTGGTTTAGTCGGAAATATTTATAAAGGAAAAGTTGTCCGGGTTTTGCCGGGTATGCAAGCTGCATTTGTAGATATTGGTTTATCACGTACCGCATTTTTGCATATTAACGATATGGTGTGGCCGCGTAATCAACCCATTCCTAATGTTTTTGAGTTGCTCCAACCGGGCCAAATCCTCACTGTTCAAGTGATGAAAGACATGCTCGGAACCAAAGGTGCGCGTTTAAGTACCGACCTTTCTATTCCTTCGCGTTATCTCGTTCTTATGCCCTATGGTCATCATACGGGCGTTTCACAACGGATTGAATCTGAACAGGAACGTGATCGCTTACGTTCGATGATTGAAGGTATTCAAACTGAACACAAGCTACCCGGCAGTGTGATTGTACGTACTGCTGCGGAAGGTATTCCTGAAGCAGAAATTGCCCAAGATATGGCATATTTAGCCAAACTTTGGGAGTTTATTCAACGCAAGCAAACCAGCATCGCTGCACCGTCACTGATTTTTGAGGAGCTACCGCTTCCGCAACGGGTGATTCGTGATTTAGCCAATGAGGATACCGCGAAGATTTCAGTGGATTCACGTGAAATTCATGCCAAGTTGCAAGAGTTTGTCGAAGAATTTGTACCGAGTATGCAAGATAGACTCATTCATTATCCAGGCGAACGTCCCATCTTTGACTTGTACAATGTTGAAGAGGATATTCAAAAAGCATTGCAAACACGTGTGGCACTCAAGTCTGGCGGCTATTTGATGATAGACCAAACAGAAGCGATGACTACGATTGATGTCAATACCGGTTCCTATGTGGGCGGTCGGACTTTAGAAGACACCGTGTTTAAAACCAATATGGAAGCAACGCAAGTCATTGCTCGTCAGCTGCGATTACGTAATTTGGGTGGCATTGTCATTATTGACTTCATCGATATGCAAGAAGCAAAGCATCGTGAAGAAGTGATGAACCAGTTTGAGCGAATGCTGCAACGTGATCATGCTAAAACCAAAATCACCCAAGTATCAGAGCTCGGTCTAGTCGAAATGACCCGTAAGCGTACCCGTGAATCTTTAGAACACTTGTTATGTGAATCATGTTCGACCTGTCAGGGACGTGGTTATGTGAAAACGGCAGAGACAGTGTGTTACGAAATTTTTCGGGAAATTTTAAGATATGCACGCGCTTTCGAATCAAAGAGTGAATTTACCGTTGTGGCACATCCTTTGGTGATTGACCGATTGTTAACAGCCGAAGCACCGGCAGTGGCCGACTTGGAGCACTTTATCGGGCGTATGATCAAGTTCCAGGTGGAAAATCTATATACGCAAGAGCAATACGATATCATTCTAAGCTGAAATTGTAACAGAATGTCGTTAAATACTTGTTACATCTGAAATTTTACTTTCGAAGTAGAATTTCTAATACTAGTCATACACAGTAGCCAAAGCCAAATTCTCCCTTTTTGGCTTAGCAAAAAGAGGTAAGACATGAGTATGAGCCAAGTCGTTATTAAAAAAAGTTTGAAAGCGTTAGATAATAAACCAATACAAAATGGTTATATCGTTGATGAGCAGGGTAAAGAAGTTCAAATTACTGCTGCCATGATTCGTTCGGTCTGCCATCAATTATTAAATCAATGCCGTAGTATTAAAAATTAAGGGGCTCATAAAAGCCCCTTAATTTATTCATATTTATTCTTTAGAAATTGCGGTTAACTCACCGCGCGTAACTTTGGGTTTTCTTGACCCACGATCTCTTCAAATCGCTGAATTTCATCTTCTAAGTGAGTCAGGAGGTTTTGCATTTTAGGTAATGCATTTCGACAGCCTGTTAAGCCTACTTCCAATTTATCTAAATAGCTGGTCATCGTAATATTGAGGGCTTGACCATCTAGAACAATCGAAGCTGGGTAGAGTGCATCTAATTTGGCACCATTCCAATATAACGGTTCACGTGGTCCTGGAACATTCGAAATCACAATATTGAAGGCTTGGCGTTTTGGCATCATGCCTGACACAATATTTAAACCCGCTGCACCGTAAACCAATGCGCTATAGTTTAAAATTTGATTTGAATTCATTCGCTTGAAACGCTGTTTCGCATTTAAAACACTACGCCGAATAATTTGCAGACGTTCTAATGGGGTTTCTTTATCCGTGCCCAGATTGGCTAGAATCATGGTGATACGGTTAGATACATCAGAATTATCATCACGAATTGAAGCAGGAACCATGGCAATTAGCGGTTTTTTCGGTAAAGCGTGTTGGCTGAGCAGATATTCGCGTAATGCACCCGAACAAATAGCCAGCACCACATCATTAATGGTCACACCGAGTGCCTTGGCAATCTTGCTTAAGCGATCCAGTTCAAAAGATTGTGCTGCGAAACGGCGTGATGAACTCACGCGCTGATTTAAAATACTGCTTGGTGCCTGAAAACTTGAAACATAGTCAGGATTACGTCCCATATCTTTAAAGATAGTTTGGGATAATTCATACATGACTTTTGGGGTCGACTCAAATTGTTCTTTTAAAGCACCCATAATTTTTTTTATGCGACTCTTCTTCTGGGGTTCTTTAAAACGTTTAGCGCGAGGACCTTCAACACACCAAAGCGGCACAATACTTTTGGCATTTGGATCTAGAGACAGTGATTTTTCAACTAAACGCATGCCTGCAATACCATCCACCATCGCATGGTGAATTTTAAAATACATGGCAAAGCGGTTGCCTTCAATGCCTTCAATAATATTACAGGTCCAAAGTGGTTTAGCCCGATCAAGCAGAGCGCTATGTTCTTGTGAAATATAAGTCAGTAATTCACGGATTCGACCTGGGTGAGGAAGTGCAATGTGACGGAAATGATGGTCTAAATCAAATTCTTGGTCTTCATCCCAAAATAGACCATTCAGTTTATTATTAAAAGGTGCAACAGGAAGACATTTAGATTTACGAATATCGGCAACGAGGTCTTGAATAAATGTGTCAGGTGCATTATCGGGAATTTGAAATAAAAAGAGTCCACCGACGTGCATCGGTTGTTGACGTTTTTCTAGTGACAAAAAAATAAAATCAATAGGGTGTAATGGACGCATAGCGTGGAATGCCTCACTGCAATTTCATTGGCTGTTCTTATTTGAACAGGCTTGTTAGAATTATAAAAAACCGTTTTTTCAGTATATCTTTTTTCAAAAAGAAAAGAACTGCTTTGTATGTAAGAAAAAGTGAATAAAAAGCCACTGAAAACAGTAGCTTTTTTGAAAAATTATTTTTTTAAGTTTCCAGCATGTAATCCACATTCTTTATGGGTCGCTTCTTCCCACCACCAACGACCTTCACGTTCATGCTGGTTCGGAAGGATTGCGCGTGTACAAGGTTCACAACCAATAGAAATAAAGCCACGTTCATGCAACGGATTATATGGGATTTCCATCATACGGATATAGTTCCACACGTCGGCGCTTGACCAGTTAGCCAAGGGATTATATTTGATCAGTTGCTTTCCGGGTCCAGAAAAACCAGTATCGGCTTGAATGACTGGAATTTCATTACGCGTGCCTGGACTTTGGTCTTTACGCTGACCGGTAATCCAGCCATCCAAAGTTGCTAGTTTCTTACGTAGCGGTTTAACTTTGCGAATGCCACAACATTCCTGGTGTCCATCACGATAGAAACTAAATAAACCTTTTTCAGTTGTAAATTGCCGAACTGCTTCCGTCTCGGGGAAACAAATTTCGATATCAATTTTATAGTGATTACGCACGGTTTCTATAAATTGATAGGTTTCTGCATGTAAACGACCAGTATCTAAACTAAAGACACGGAAAGGTTTACCCAGATGAGAGGCCATATCAATCAAAACCACATCTTCAGCACCTGAAAATGAAATGGCAATTTCGCCTTCTTGACTTAAAGCAAGCTCCAGAATCTCGCTTGGAGATTTATCGGTATATTCAAATGCAAGTGCATCAACAAGGTCAATGGTGGGGATCGTAGTCATGATAGTTCCTGGCGTATAGGCTTGGACACTTAAAAACCTATATTAATTTAATTCACAACGATTTTAATAGAATTGAAATAGCCTGCTTAGCACTAAAAAATAAATACTTATGAATAAAATAGATTTAAAAAACAGCACCTGAAATATCAATTTTTAAGCTATGATAGCGCAAAATTTTTTCACTGACATTGGGAGAACCCATGGAAATCGTATGTCTTGATCTTGAAGGAGTGTTAGTTCCAGAAATTTGGATTAACTTCGCCAAGAAAACTGGAATTAAAGCATTGGAAGCCACTACACGTGATATTCCAGACTACGATGTGTTAATGACTCAGCGCCTGAATATTTTAAAAGAGCACGGTTTAGGCTTAAATGATATTCAGGAAGTGATTGCAGATATGGGACCTTTCCCAGGTGCAAAAGAATTTGTGAAATGGGTCAGTACTCATTTCCAGCTCATTATTCTTTCAGATACTTTCTATGAATTTGCTCATCCACTCATGAAGCAGTTAGACTGGCCGACTATTTTCTGTCATAAGCTAGAAACCGATGAAGCGGGCATGATCTCTGCCTATAAACTTCGTCAGCCGGATCAGAAGCGTCAAGCGGTGAAAGCTTTGCATGGTTTGAACTTCCGTGTAATTGCAGCGGGTGATTCGTATAATGATACGACGATGCTAGATGAAGCAGACCACGGTTTCTTATTTGATGCGCCTGAAAATGTGATTGCTGAATTTCCGCAATTTCCGCCAATTAATGGGTATGAAGCTTTAAAAGAAGCGATTCGTAATGCTTCAGTTCGTGATATTCCAGCTTAATATTTAATAGATATTGGAATAAAGAAGGGCGCTATAAGCGCCCTTTCTTGTTTAATGCTAATTTTTAACGCAATTAGAAGCGGTAACCGATTTTCATACCATAGCCGATTGCATGGTTATCTTCAAAATCGCCTACTGGAGTACCACCAGTTTGTGCGGTTGCATCACCTAACCAGAAATATTTAACACCAGCTTGAATAAAGTAGTTTTCAGCAGGGCTATACTGACCACCCAGACCAACACTCCAGTAACCTTCTGTTGGACCCAATGTTGTTACAGGGTTACCAGCACCAGAATCGTATCCGATTGCTGCTGTACCTGACCATTTATTATTAAATTTATGACCTAAGCCAACGTTTGCAGACCACTGGTCATCAGAATAGTCAATAAGATTTTGTGCTTTGCCTTTAGCAAGTGCAGAAGCTTGCGCTAATAATTCTGGTTTAACTGCAAATTGGTCCCAGTGTACCCAGCGTAAATTTGCAAATGCTAAAGTGTTTTGAGCAATACCGGTTTGTAAATCAATGTTTACAGATTGTGGGGTAGTCGCTTCTACAGTACTTTCTTTGTATGAAAGAAATGATAAAGCAGGATTAATCGATGCAAGAGTTGTAGATTCTACAGATTTTGCTTCATGTTTAATTTCAGAACGATAAGTTACAGAAGCTTTTAATGCAATTTCAGGTATTTGATAAGCAAAACCAGCTAACCAGCCATACGCTTCTTCCTGCTCAACTTTAATATTGTAACCACTTAATAGTGAGTAAGCTGAACCGCGTAATTTAATGTCGGCTTCCACAGTTTGCCATACTGGACCGGCATAAAAATTCCAGTTTTCATTTAGCTGATAACCAAGTAGTGCTGTTAGGTTTTCTGTTTTTACTTCTACGGAAGTGCCTTCTGTGATCTTGCTTAAAGGATGAGTTTCAGAAAAACTTTGGGTTTCAGTATCGTAGGCTGCATCAGCCCCAAAAGGTTGATCATAAATCAAACCAAGTGAAATTTTATCAGTAGCTTGTACTTTAATGGCAGCAGATGGGAAGTAATAATCCTCTGCCATATCCTTAATTTTTTCACCTTCAAGGCCTTTGACTGTAGAAGAACCTTTGACTGTTGGATCTAAAACGGAAAGTCCTGCTTCTGCATAATTACCCAGTTGTAAAAAGGCAGAAATCGATTGACCAGAACGGTCTAAGCCAGCTGCTTGAACTGCTGAGAGAGGTAAAGTGCTAAGTAAAATAGCAGAATAAATTTTATTGAGCTTCATTATTCTTTCCCTGATGCCATTTTGTAACTAAAAGTCATGGAAAAGTAACATAAATAAAAAAAGAGTAAATGCTCAGCTCTGAGTAGATAATGAACTGACTAATTCAAAAAATGAACTTGAATAGAGTAAAAGTACTAACGGTGCTTTTGTATATTAATGATTTATAAGTAAAAAAATAGAGAAATAAGCTTAAAAAAATAAGGTGATACAAGAAATTCTTTTTGATCAAATTTAAAACATATAGATTGTAGTATTAAAAAAACAAGAGATGTAATGTAAAAAAGACCATTGTGAACAATGGTCTTTTTATAAATTGGCTGCAGAATATTAGAAGCGGTAACCGATTTTCATACCATATGCGATGGCATTGTTATCTTCAAATTTAGCTACAGATGCTGGTGTATTGAATTGAGCGCCTGTTTGAGCATCAGCATCACCTAACCAGAAGTATTTCACACCACCGGCAATAAAGTAATTCGCTGCAGGGCTATATTGAACACCTAAGCCCAGATTCCAATAACCTTCGGTTGGACCAAGTGTAGATACAGGATTTCCTGCACCTGAGTCATAACCTACAGATACATTACCTGCCCATTTCTGGTTAAACTTACGACCTACACCCACATTTGCAGACCATTGCTCGTCAGTATATGCAACTAAATCAAAACCGTTTGGTTTATTTAGTGCAGGGTTAGCTCCAGCAGCAACAGAGGCTCGGCCAAATTTATCTGGACGAATCGAGAAATTAGACCAATCGACCCAGCGCACATTGGCAAATGCGACTGTGTCTGCCATGATGCCAGTCTGGAGATCCAGGTTAACCGATTGCGGTGTTGTAATGGATGTATCGTTGCTTTGAGCCGGATTCAATGCCGAAAATAAAGACGTTGGACCAAAATTTTCAGTCGTTTGAGCATCATGATCAATTTCAGAACGATAGGTTACAGATGCCTTAAGTGCGATATCTGGAATTTGATATGCCATACCAGCCAACCAGCCAACAGCGCTGTCTTCTTTGATGCTTGCATTATAACCACCGAAGCCTGCAGCACCACCGTAGGCTAGACCACG
Organism: Acinetobacter sp. TSRC1-2; assembly: GCF_049895885.1. Taxonomy (NCBI): domain Bacteria; kingdom Pseudomonadati; phylum Pseudomonadota; class Gammaproteobacteria; order Moraxellales; family Moraxellaceae; genus Acinetobacter; species Acinetobacter sp. TSRC1-2. The sequence continues at coordinate 154,497 of NZ_JAFCTF010000004.1, read as the reverse complement.
TAATTGAACATTACCCTTAATGGTTTGATAAGCAGGTCCGGCATAGAAGTTGAAATTTTCAGTTGGCTGGAAGCCAAAAATCATTGAAATATTTTGTGATTTCACTTCAACTTTGGTTGATTCAGAGCCATTATGGAATAAACCTTGGCCTTGAAATGCTGCTAATGCACCTGGTAGAGCAGCAGGTGAACTTGAGTCTGTTGTTGAATAAGTCGCATCAGCTCCAAAAGGCTGATCGTAAATTAAGCCAAAAGAGAAATGATCAGTAAGCTGTAATTTTAATGCTGCACTTGGAAAATAATAATCATCTCCCATATCTGATAAATTTGTATTTTCAAGCCCAATTGCACTTGCTGGAGCCGCAGGGTTTGGAGTATATCCACTATTTACTTTACCTGAAACATTCGGATCTAAAACAGAAATACCTGCCTCAAAATAGTTACCTGGTTGTAAGAAAGCGGCAATAGATTGGCCTGAACGGTCCAAAGCAGCTGCAAAAGCCCCAGTCATTGGTACAGTTGCAAGAAGAATCGCGGTACTAAGTGTTTTTAATTTCATTCTGTGTCTTTCCTTGAGGTACAAATTTTTACTGCAGATTAGTGTTATTTATGCTGAGTATTAATTTTTGGTAACATCGGTCTTTCAACCAGATATCATTTGTTACTCCATGTGACAAAAATAACACAATAAAAAAAAGAGTAAATGCTCTAGAAAAACTAATTGGAATAAAAATACAATTTATCAGAGTTTTTAATCTGAATTTGACTATTTTTTAGTTTTAAGTTAATGATAAATATAAATATATTCAATTTTAAATTAAATTTTTATTTGACTAAAAAATAACCATTTATCGTGAAAAGTGTAGTAATAATTTGTTATCTGGATCACATTATTGATTTACATAAAAATTACGACATAAATTTAAGATCTGGATGTATTAACTCATGAATAGGGTACATTCTTATTTTTAGCTTATATTCTTTAATATTTATTCTAAATTGTTAAAAAATTCATACTCTTATTCATTGCAAGAATAAATTGTAAATGCTGAATAAGAACGTCATGGAAAATGAATTGATTTAATATTTATTCATAGAGGAGTTAGCGTCTTAGAGATTCTTTATATGAAAATTTTATTTCTTATTAATACGGTTGTGCGCCCTGCGGGAGTCGAACCCGCGTCGGTCACTTAGGAGGCAACTGCTCTATCCAGTTAAGCTAAGGGCACAATGCGAAGCTAATTTAGCGCAAATATTGATAAAAAAAAAGTTATTGTCGAAACAATAACTTTTAAAGACAGATCTTTAAGGTTGATGCTTAAGTTTTGTTCATCTTGAGTACTTTAAATAGACCAAACATGATCACAATCCAGATCGGAATCATCAGTACAGATTCTTTAAAACCTTGCGTCCACATAATATAAAGTACGGTCGCAATGAAGATTAGGACTAAATAATTACTGATTGGAGACCAAAGTGCAGGGAATTTGGTTTGGATTGACCCTTGCTTAACAGCTTGTTTAAATTTCAAGTGAGTCAAGGTAATCATCGCCCAGTTCAAAACCAACGCACCTACCACGACATACATTAAATGGCTTAAGGCATCTTCTGGAACAAAGTAGTTTAAAAGTACGCAACCAAAAATTAACAGTGCTGAAAATAAAACAGCAGGGATAGGAACACCTTGTTTATTCACATTCTGGAATACTTTTGGTGCATTTCCTTGCTGTGCCAAGCCAAAAAGCATACGGCTATTGGCATACATCCCACTGTTATAAACGGACAGCGCAGCGGTTAAAATAATGAAGTTCAGTAAGTGAGCTGCCCAGCCAATACCGAGTTGGCTGAAAATCATCACAAATGGACTTTTATCCAAACCACCTAAATCAAGCTGATTCCATGGCACCAATGATAAGAGAATCGTCAATGAACCGATATAGAATAGCAAAATACGGAAAACCACCTGGTTAATGGCTTTAGGAATGGTTTTTTCAGGGTCTTTAGCTTCTGCTGCCGCCATACCAATCAGCTCAATCCCCCCGAAGGCGAACATGAGGAAGGCAAGCATATAGAATAAACCTTCAAATCCATTCGGGAAGAATCCACCATGAGTCCAAAGGTTGCTAAACGAAGAGGTTGAGCCTGCATCTGCGGTGAGTAATAAATACAAACCGAACACGATCATGGCTACAATCGCGGTGACCTTGATGATAGAAAGCCAGAATTCTGATTCACCATAGAATTTCACATTGCCGAGATTGACCAAGGTGATGACAACGAAAAAGAACAGTACGGATGCCCATGCAGGAATAAAAGGCCACCAGTAATTAATATATTTAGCGACAGCAGTCAGCTCTGTCATTGCTACTAAAATATATAAAATCCAGTAATTCCAACCCGCTAAAAAGCCGGGAAACTTCCCCCAATATTTAAAGGCAAAATGGCTGAATGATCCTGCTACAGGCTCATGTACAATCATTTCACCCAGTTGACGCATGATTAAAAATGCAATCAAACCACCAATGGCATAACCCAAAATGATGGAAGGACCTGCAGATTGAATCACCTGTGCGGAACCTAAGAATAAGCCTGTACCAATTGCTCCGCCCATGGCGATGAGTTGGATATGACGGTTCTTTAAGCCACGCTGAAGTGTAGAAGACTCGTTGTTCAAAGTACTCAGCCCGACAATGGATAAGTTTGTGATTGTAATGGATTGATTTGTATTAGCCTAGTACAACACTACCGTGGTCACTGTTATGCGAATAAGTTAAGAATAGGATTTTTACATAATTAATAAATGAATCAATAGATTAATTTTATTAATACAATGACTTGTAAGTTATAAAGGGTTTTTATCAATAAGATTAAGCGGTTCTTTTTTATACTTAAGTCCTGTAACAAAGGTTTTTACTGAAAAAAGTATTATGATAAAAGTGATCAACATTGCCCAAATTTTTTTAAAACAATGATAAATATCAAGGATCAATGAAATGAGTTTTGCTCCACAAATCAAAATTCCAGCAACCTATATGCGTGGTGGCACCAGTAAAGGCGTTTTCTTTAAACTTGATGACTTACCGGAAGCAGCACAGCAGCCTGGAAAAGTGCGTGATCAATTGTTATTGCGTGTGATTGGCAGTCCAGATCCATACGGCAAGCAAATTGATGGTATGGGTGGAGCAAGTTCAAGTACCAGTAAAACCGTGATCTTGGCCAAAAGTTCACAGCCTGAGCATGATGTGGATTATTTATTTGGGCAGGTGGCGATTGATCAGCCTTTTGTCGACTGGAGTGGGAACTGTGGCAACTTGACGGCTGCCGTAGGTTCATTTTCGATTTCCAACGGCTTGGTCAGTGCAGAACGTATTCCTGAAAATGGCATCTGTACGGTACGAATCTGGCAAGTGAATATTCAAAAAACCATTATTGCGCATGTACCGATTACAAACCGTCAAGTGCAGGAAACTGGGGACTTTGAACTCGATGGCGTAACTTTCCCTGCAGCTGAAGTTCAGATTGAATTTCTAGACCCTGCAGATGATGGCGAAGATGGCGGTGCAATGTTCCCGACGGGCAATGTCGTGGATACTTTTGAAGTTCCGAATATAGGTACTTTCCAGGCCACTTTTATTAATGCCGGTATTCCAACCATCTTCTTGAATGCCGAAGAGATTGGTTATGCAGGCACTGAATTGCAAGACGCGATTAATGGCGATGTTCAGGCACTGGCACGGTTTGAAACCATCCGTGCCTATGGTGCAAAACAAATGGGGTTAATCCAGGACATTTCTGAAGCTGAAAAACGTCAGCACACCCCTAAAATTGCCTTTGTGTCTAAACCTAAAGCCTATACCTCTTCAAGCGGTAAAGCCATTCAAACCGATGATGTCGATTTACTGGTTCGTGCCTTGTCGATGGGTAAATTGCATCATGCCATGATGGGAACGGCTGCTGTCGCCATTGGCACTGCTGCAGCCATTCCGGGAACATTGGTCAATTTGGCTGCGGGTGGGGGAGCGCGTGAAGCGGTACGGTTTGGTCATCCTTCAGGGACTTTGCGTGTCGGTGCACAAGCCGTTCAGGAAAATGGACAATGGCAGGTGAAGAAGGCGGTGATGAGCCGTAGTGCACGAGTCTTGATGGAAGGCTGGGTTCGAATTCCTGAAGATAGCTTGAAATAACAAACCAGATAGAGAATCTTGCGAGAAAGCAGTATGATGAGTCGCAAGTTCTCTGTCGATGATGACAAGAGCGCTGTAGATTAGATTAAGCTAAATCTGGCAGTATTTCTGTGGATTTAGATTTACTCACCAAAGCAAAGTATTCGAGGCGAATGTGTCATCTTTAACTGACGTACATGCAAATGTATTAACCCAAGCACAGCAACGTATCCAACACGATTTATTGACGGCATTAGACGCATTTTCTATTCCAGAACCTTTAAAAGGGGCGGTGCATCATGCGGTGATGCTCGGTGGTAAGCGTGTACGTCCAGCGCTTTGTTATGCCACAGCGGCCATCAAACCGAATGCAAATTTTGCAGCGGTACGCCGTGCGGCAGTAGCCATTGAAATGATCCATTGCTATTCACTGGCACATGATGATTTGCCGTGTATGGATAATGATTTGTTGCGTCGCGGTCAGCCAACCTGTCATGTGGCTTTTGGTGAAGATACTGCCTTACTGGCCGGCGATCTTTTGCAATCGATGGCCTTTGAAATATTGGGCAGTCGTCTGTTTGATCAAGGCCCTGCGGTTGATCCGTCTATTGTTTTAAAACAGATGCAGATTTTGGCGACTGCCAGTTCAAAAATGGTCTGTGGTCAGGTACTGGATTTACAGGCTGAAGGCAAGCGTGTTGATCAGGAAGCTTTAGAAAATATCCACCGTAATAAAACCGGTGCACTGATTTCTGCTGCAGTGATGATGGCTGCGGTATGTGTATTTGAAGGTACCGATCAAGCCATTCCTAAGCTACGTGAATATGCGCAAGCGATTGGACTGGCTTTCCAAGTGCAAGATGACATTCTGGATATTATCTCCGATACAGAAGTTCTAGGAAAAACTGCAGGTAAAGATCAGCAAGTAGATAAATCGACTTATCCTGCATTAATGGGTTTGGAAAATGCCCAAATCTATGCCAAAGAATTGCACGATCAGGCCTTTAGCGCTTTAGAAATTTTTGGTGAAAATGCAGCTGAACTCAATCAGATTTCACAATTTTTATTGTCGCGTAAAAGTTAAATAACCTAAGTTCAATGAAAGTTTTCATTCAATTTATTGAAAATAAATGAATAATCACAACGGAGTCTGACCAATTTGAAAGATATTCAGGATTAACCTTCGGTTCGACCTACCTTTCTTTCGGGAAAAGTAGGCAAAACCATTTGTCAGTTGCAAACTCGGTCAAAGACCATCATTTTCTCTAATACATTGATAAACAATATTCTACAGATGTAGTCCTGACCTCAAACATGCAACTGACGTTTCCGCGTATCCCATCATTTCTATTCATCTTATATCGAACTCAGGTTAAATATTTATTTAAATCATGCCGATCAACTAAAAGAGGACATGGCGTCCTCTTTTTTATGCGCTGAAGATTATTTAGAGTCTTGATATAAACGATCACCTTCATCGAAGCGACTAGTGATCTCTTTGGTTGGTGCTTTACCCATTAAGCTGACCACAATAATGGCAATCAGTGAGCAAATGAAACCTGGAATAATTTCATAAAGCTCAGTCGCACTGAACATATTTTTCCAAAGAATCACCACAACCGCACCAATAAGCATCCCGGCAAGTGCGCCATTTAGCGTCATACGACGCCAGAACAATGACAGAATAATCAGAGGACCGAAAGCCGCACCGAAGCCAGCCCAAGCATAGGCCACTAAGCCGAGGACTTTAGATTGAGGATTTCCAGCCATCCAGATCGCAAGCAGGGCAATCAGTAGCACCATTAAACGACCAATCCAGACCAGTTCTGTTTGCGTTGCATTTTTACGCAAGAATGATTTATAAAAATCTTCGGTTAAGGTACTTGAGCAAACCAGTAACTGGCAGCTTAATGTACTCATTACTGCAGCTAAAATGGCAGCCAAGACAATACCGGCAATCCATGGATTAAACAGAATTTTGGTCAGTTCCATAAACACGGTTTCTGGATTGGCAGTCACTGCACCGGCAAGTTCAGGGTGTTGCTGGAAGTAAGCAATACCAAAGAAACCGGCAGCCACTGCACCGCCTAAGCAAAGAATCATCCAGGTCATGCCAATACGACGTGCATTGGGAATGGATTTGACTGAATCGGCCGCCATGAAACGCACCAGAATATGCGGTTGACCAAAATAGCCCAAACCCCAGGCCAATAATGAAATAATCGCGACAAAGCTTAAATTGCCAATCATGTCAGTTGCTTGTGGGCGAGCCGCTTCAAGCGCTAAAGTGATTTGATTCATATCGGAAAAACTTAAGACCACAACCACAGGAGTCAGCAACAAGGCAAAAATCATTAAACCGGCCTGAATGGTATCGGTCCAGCTGACTGCCAAGAAGCCACCAATAAATACATAACTGATGGTGGCAATCGCACTGATCCAAAGCGCCGTGCTATAGGACATGTCAAACATGCTTTCAAACAGACGTGCGCCTGCAACCATGCCTGAAGCACAATAAATCGCAAAGAAAATTAAAATGATGAAAGCAGAAGCAATTCGCAGAACTTTCTTTTGATCGTTAAATCGGTTGGAGAAATAATCGGGTAAGGTCAAGGCATTATGCTGAACTTCGGTGTGCACACGAAGACGCCCGGCAACCAGTCGCCAGTTCAGCCATGCGCCAATAATCAGGCCAATGGCAATCCACATTTCAGATAAACCTGAAAGATAAATTGCACCAGGCAGTCCCATCAGCAACCAGCCACTCATATCTGAAGCACCGGCAGAGAGTGCCGTTACGAAACTACCTAAACGACGACCCCCCAAAATATAATCAGAGAAATTGGCTGTTGCGCGATAAGCCATCAGGCCAATCGCGATCATGGCGACAATATAAAAAAGAAAGGTAATTAAGGTCGGATTCAGGGAGCTCATACGGTATCCATTTACAAGTTGGACAGTAGATCGAAACAAAGGCTTATAAAAGAAGCACAAATAATTTCAAAAAATAACGTGAAATTTAATCATAATTTCACAATGATTGCAGAGATTTTCGCAACTGAAATAAAAATAGACAGCGAATGCTGTCTATTTTATAGAAAAATGTAGAGGTTATGGATTACGACCCATCACGCCACGAATGGTATTCATGATATCCGCAGGCAACACTACAGTTTTGGCATTATTTGATTTGGCCATCTCTTGCATGGCTTTGACATACTGTTCACCGAGCAAGTAAGCCACCGGAACTTCTTTATCACCAACCGCAGACGTAATCATTTCAATGGCACGTTGTGATGATTCAGCCAAGACTACTTGTGCTTCAGCATCACGACGCGAAGCTTCCAAGCGGCCATCTGCTTCTAAAATAGCGGCCTGTTTTTCACCATCCGCTTTAGTCACGGTGGCACGGCGCTGACGTTCAGCCGCAGCTTGCGCTTCCATGGCAGACTGCATGGTGCTTGAGGGTTGAATATCCTGAATTTCAACCGTTTTTAAGGTAATACCCCAATCAGAAATATCATCAGAAATGGCCGCTTTCAGTTTGGCCTTAATGTGATCACGTGACGATAAAGCATCATCCAGATCCATTTCACCGACGATGGAACGCAGTGAAGTCTGTACCAGGTTTTGAATCGCCCAAGTATAGTTTTCAATACCATACACCGCTTTTTCTGGTGTGGTGATATTGATATAGGCCATGGCATTCATCAGCAAAACCGCGTTATCACGAGTAATCACTTCTTGAGAAGGAATATCCATCACGATGTCTTTGGTGGTGACTTTATAAGCGACTTCATCGACATAAGGAATCACAAAATTGAGACCCGGTGTTAGCGTGGTATGGTATTTACCCAGACGTTGTACAATCCATTTATAGCCTTGGGGAACAATGCGCACCCCTTTAAAAATGGTAACGCCTGCAAAAACCAGGATGGCTAAAATAATAATAGATCCACCAGACATGTTATTTCCTCGCTTTATACATTTTCATTATGTGAATGATGTGGCTTGACCACAAGCTCATTACCTAAAATATCGATCACGCGCACGCGATCTCCAACACGTACAGGTTCTAAGCTACGGCAGTTCCACTCGTCAGAACCCAAAACCGGCATAGGGAAACGTACCGTAATCAGGTCATGTTCCATATGAATTTGAATAACCATGCCGACTTGACCAATGGTGGCCTCGCGGGATAAACCGGCTTTGGTTTTATCGGTTGAAAGCGGTTTAATAAATTTAAACCACAATAAAGTGCAAAGTACGGATAAAACAATCCAGATGACGAGTTGAGTGGTAAAGCCCATCATCGGGAACAGCCACAGTAAAGCACCCACCAGGATGGCTGCAATGCCAAACCATAGTGCAGCAAAAGCGGGCAATACTAATTCAGAGAGAATGAGTAAAACACCCAATACAAACCAATGCCAAGGTTCGAAAGCAAATTCCATACATCTACTCGTGTATTGTTAAAATTGATATAGATAACCAAGCGTCTATATCAATCTAGCAGATGAGTAAGTCTTTGAATATTAAAAAAGCATCTTTTTTAAATTTTGGCTTTGGGTGCAGGCTTGAAGGTGGCTGGAGACTTTTTAAAATCGGAAATGGCTTTGTCAATCGCGATGATTTTTAGTTGGGCCGCTTTTTCACCTTCCAGAATAGACTGGTTACTGGCTTTTAAATCCAAGGTGCCTAGGTGTCCGACTTTAGGCTGGATCACTACAGTGGCTTGACTGAGTTCTTCATTAATACTTTGCTGTCCCATAATATTAATGGTTTGGTCGAGTAAGCCCCACATGTTGAGTGCTTTATCACCGACTGGGCGTGCAGAAATATCTACGGCAATGACAATATCTGCACCCATAGCTTTCGCTGTTTTCACCGGAATCGGACTGACTAAACCGCCATCGACATATTGTTTTCCACCAATAGTTGCAGGCACAAAGACATTCGGGATACTGCATGAGGCACGAACCGCCTGACCCGCATTGCCTTTAATAAATTCAGCTTTACGGCCCGTGTCGAGGCGCGTTGCAACAGCTGCAAAACGAATCGGGAATTGTTCAATCGGCTTGTTGGCAATGTGCTTGTTGACATAGTTTTGCAATTTTTGGCCTTGCACCACGCCTTGACTGTTTAAGGTTAAATCGCGAATGTCAGATTCTTTAAGGGTCAGTGCAATTTGCTGTAATTGGTAAGGGGTTTTACCACTGGCATAAATACTGCCAACAAAGCTCCCGGCACTGGTACCAGTCACTATTTTCGGTTTAATACCATGTGATTCTAAAACTTTCAGTACCCCAATATGGGCAAATCCTTTGGCACCGCCACCGCCTAAAGCTATGGCTACCACAGGTTCACGTGCTTTTATGGTTGTTGTCTGTAGTGGAGTTTTAGTGGCTTTATCACAGCCAATCAGGCTAAGCATAAGCAGACCAATGAAAGAGTATTGCACAAGATTCATAGTTAAAGTTGGACGTTAAATAGACAAAAGTTGCGCACATGAGAGCAGATTGTTGTCATTATGGCTAGCTATTTTTTATACGATTTTGTAAGGGCTTGGCCAACCACTGTGGATTTTTCGGAGAAAATTTTCCCACGTATCGATTCAATATCTGTTCCAAATCTTGTTCATAATTTCCAGTGGGTTGAAACACGCCTAGGCAATAAATGGTTTTGCGGTTGTAATCAAAAGAAAACATCACAATTGGGATATGGGCACCTAGCGCAATACGATAAAAACCGCTTCTAAGCGATTCTGCCTGTTTGCGTGTTCCTTCAGGCGCCATACCGACCCAGATCTGCTCTTGGGTGTCAATGAAGTCGATAATTTGCTGAGTTGTACCTTGTTGAATACTGCGATTGACCGGAATCACACCAATCCATTCCAGTAAGGGTTTCAGCGGCGTGTTAAATAACGTGTGTTTGCCAAAAATGGTGATTTTAATGCCCAGTCCAAGCAGGGCTGTGAAACCATGCCAGGCATCAATATTGGAGGTATGCGGGGAAATAATGGCGGCGGTTTTAGGCAGGTTGGGAAATTCACCTTCAAAACTCCAGCCTTGGGCAAGAAATATTTTTTTGAAAATAGTTCGGCTCAAGCTGCTACCGCGAGCAGGCACTTGATCGGGCAATGTTGGGAAATGTGCTGACATGGTGATTATCCGCCTCCCTGACAAAAATTTATCGCGTTTTAATGATGTTAAGCTTTTGTAAAATAAGATTCATTGGCAAAATGTAAAGCATCATTCAGCTTGCCTGATATAAATAATCAATCCTGTTCTGATCATAAGGGCACTCTATGCCGAGTACACCTAACATTTATATCGTGTTGTTCTCTTTATATTGGGCACAAGGTTTACCTGTCGGTTTTATGACCCATGCCTTACCGGTAATTTTACGTGCTCAAGGGGTGTCACTGGCACATATTGGTGGCTTCGGATTATTGATGTTGCCATGGTCGATTAAAATTTTGTGGGCGCCGTGGGTGGATCGTTTTGGCTATTCAGCTTTTGGACATTATCGCAGCTGGATTATTCCCACCCAGTTACTCAGTGTGGGCGTACTGATCGGCTTATCCTTTCTGCCGATTCAGGCTTTAAATCAACCTGAGTATTTACTGGCTTTTTTTGTGGTTTTAATGAGCATGAATTTAGTCGGTGCTACACAAGATATTGCAACCGATGGCTTAGCGGTGAATATTCTGAAAAATGAGCAGCAGCATTGGGGCAATACTTTTCAGGTGATTGGTTCGAGGTTAGGTTTTATTGTCGGGGGCGGTGCGATTTTATGGGCACTGGACTGGCTGGATTGGCACATCACTTTTTTAGTTTTGGCAGGACTGGTTCTTCTAAATACATTACCAATTCTGTTTTTTAAAGAACCTGATCGATTCAATAATATTCAGCAAGCTACTGAAAAAGAAGTATTTAGCTGGAAAAAAATCAAAAGTTATCTAGAGTATTTTCATCAAACCCGCAGTCTGGCTTTATGGCTGGTCGTACTGATCACGTTTAAAATTGCCGATGGTTTAGCAGGTCCTTTACTGAAACCTTTAATGGTCGATTTAGGACTGACTTTTTCCCAGATTGGCATCTATGTGACCATGCTGGGGGCATTGGCTGCACTTCTAGGCGCGGGATTGGCCGGCTTAAGTCTGAAGTACATTTCTCGTGCCAATGCACTGCTTAGTTTTTCTGTTTTAAAAATTTTCAGCTTGGCTGCATACGCATGGCTGGCTTTTCAATATGAAGCACAACAGCAAATTAAACCGTGGCTCATTTATGGAATTAATGCAGTCGAAGATATGATTTCAGCCATGTTGCTGGTGGTGATGCTGACTTTAGTAATGCAATACAGCCGCAAACATTTCGCAGCAACAGATTTTACTTTTCAGGTGGCGCTGATGGCCACGGTCAGTGGTGGACTCTATAGCCTAAGTGGAATATTGGGCGACATTTTAGGTTATGCAAATTATTTAGCCTTCATCACAGTAGTTACGGTGATCTGTCTGTTGCCTGTTATTAAATGGAAAGCCAACCTGTAATAACGCAATAAAAGCTTTTTAATTCAATTGAATATCTATTTAAAATCTAAGGAATAAAAAAGATAACTAAATAAAATCTAAATCATTTTTTTAAATATTTCTAAACAGTAACATCTGTTACAAAATAACTTAGGGGTATTTAAAAATGAAAACCAAAATTGCAGCAGCAATTGCTTTAACTCTACTGGCTGGCTCTACTTTTGCCGCGCCAACCTTCTATGGGGAAATCGATGCTTCTATCGATTATTTACCTGAAGATAATGCATCACCTGTTTCTGATCGTGACGTTGTTGAAGTAAGTTCAAATAGTTCTTTCATTGGTCTTAAAGGTGATGAAAAGCTGACTGAGCGATTAAGCGCAGTTTATGCGATTGAATGGGGCTTAAGTGCAGATGGTGATAGCACAGACTGGACTACGCGCAACCGTTTTGTTGGCTTAAAAGATGCTCAGTTGGGTACTTTAAAAGTGGGTGCACATGATACCCCATTGAAACAACTTTCAAGTCCAGTTGATACATTCAACAACTATGTTGCCAATAAAGCGGATGTTAACGGTATTTTCACTGGTGAAACACGTGTTTCAAATGCGGTTGTGTATGAGTCTCCAGCCATTAAATTGCCTACAGGTGCTATTAAAGTAAATGCATTACTTGCTTCTGGTGAAGATTCAGGTATCGCGAAAGGCAATGGCTCATCTAAGACTGCCGGTCGTGGTTTAGGTGATGCATGGTCTGCATCTGTATTATATGACAGCCCAGTGGTTGTAGCAGGTATTGCGTATGACAAAGCGATTCCAAGTAACTTTGCTGGACGTGGTTTTGTCAATTCAGCTACACCTGAAGTAACGGGTGGTGTTGCAGGAACTGCCTTTGCTGCTGCAAATACACTTCGCGCCATTGGTCGTGTAAACCTTGCTCGTGGTTTAGCGCTTAAAGCGTTATATCAAACTTCTGAAGTACAAGATGCGGCAGGTAATGAGCCAGCAGCAGCAGATATTGATGATTCAAAAGGCTGGTTAGTCGGCACTGAATATAATCTTCCAACAGCAAAAGCATGGACTGTAAAAGCGCAATACAGTCAAAATACAACCAGCTTTAAAAATAACAAGGCGGATTTTGAAGCGAAGCAAATTTTTGCAGGTTTTGCTTATGCATTTACCAAACAAGTAAAAGCATACGGTTATGCGGGTTTGTTAACGCTTGAACAAGGTAATTTAGAAACCAAGCAACCTGTGGTCGGCACAGGATTAGAATTTAGATTCTAATTTCCAAGTCTGTTAAGTGAATAAAAAAATGGTGATATTTAGATCGCCTTTTTTTATTTAAGTGAGTTTTAAGTTTGGCACTTTAGATTAAGACATCAGTAAAAGATTAGTCAGCAAGCATGTCAAATATAATCAGTCCAATACGAAATAAGATAAAGCCGATTTCATTAAGCCAGTTTAATTTATTGCTGGCAATTTGGTTGGGTGTGGTTCTTAATTTTGCTTTTTTTCAAAAAATACAAAATTTAACGCCTTATCAAGGTCCTAAAGCCTATTTATTCTTAATGGCAACCGTATTGGTGATTGTTGCAGCCTATAACTTCATTTTTCAACTGATCCAATGGAAATGGAATGCAAAAATATTTGCTTATGTGTTGCTTTTCATTGGCGGTTTTACTGCATATTTTGTGAATAGTCTGGGCGTGGTGATTTCACCTGAACAAGTTCAGAATATGATGCAAACCGATGCACGTGAAGTCCGGGGCTTATTGTCTTTACGATTTGTACTGTGGACAGTGGTCTTTGTGATCTGTCCGCTCATTTTGGTTGCTTTGGTTCGTATCAAGCCTGAAGTTTTGTTATCTAAAGTCACTAAAAAACTCATCAATAGCATCGTTTCATTGTTATTGGTGGGCGGATTATTATTTCTCTTCTATGTGGATTATGCAGCGATTTTTCGTGAACATCGTGATTTAAAAGGCATGATTTCTCCACAAAATACCATCTCATCAACACTCTCTTATTATCATAAATCTAAACCTGCGCAGAATTTGCCTTTAGTGACCTATGGTGATGATGCCCATTTGATTGACCCGGTAAGTCAGCAGCATAAACCGAAATTGATGGTCTTGGTGGTCGGTGAAACCGCGCGTGCAGAAAGTTTTTCTTTAAATGGCTATGCTAAAAATACCAATCCTGAACTCTCTAAACTGGATATCATTAATTTTAATCAGGTCAGTTCATGCGGTACGGCAACAGCAGTTTCAGTACCTTGTATGTTCTCCGGGATGCCTCGTTCAGATTATGATGCACAACTTGCCAGTCACCGTGAAGGGCTACTCGATATTGCACAGCGAGCAGGTTACAAAGTCACCTGGATAGACAACAATTCAGGTTGTAAAGGGACGTGTAACCGAGTGGAACAGTATCAAATTCCACAACAGTTAAAAGACAAATGGTGTGCCAAAGATGGGGATTGTTATGATGAGATTTTGGTGGATAGTTTAAAAGCCTATCTTGCGGCTATTCCTGAAGCTGACAAAACCCCACGTTTAATTGTTATACATCAAATGGGAAGTCATGGACCTGCTTATTACCAGCGTTCAACACAGAAATTCCAACCGTTTAAACCCAGCTGTAATACCAATGCAATTCAAGGTTGTAGTAGTACAGAATTATTGAACAGTTATGATAATTCGATTGTATATACCGACCATGTTTTAAGCTCGCTCATTCAGGTGTTAAAAGGCAATAACACCCATCAAACTGGCTTCTGGTATTTATCTGATCATGGTGAATCGACAGGGGAACATGGTTTATATTTACATGGCTCACCGTATGCCATTGCACCAACGCAACAAACCCATATTCCAATGCTGATGTGGTTTTCACCGGAATGGACTCAACACAATTCTGCACAAATCACTTGCTTAGCCAAGCAAAAAAGCAAAGAATTGAGCCAAGATAACTTGTTCCCAAGTCTACTCAGTTTGTTGGATGTTAAAACCCAGGTTATTGATGAACAGAATAATATGTTGCAGCAATGTGAATCAAAAAAGAAAGTATGAGTTTAAGGCATGACTAAAATATTAATGATTGAAGATGATTTTATGATTGCTGAATCCAGCATGACGTTGTTGAAATACCAGCAATTTGATGTGGAGTGGGTCAACAATGGGATTGATGGTTTGAAAAAACTGACCCAGGAAAAGTTTGATATTGTTTTGCTCGACCTTGGTTTGCCGATGATGGATGGTATGCAAGTGTTAAAACAGATTCGTCAGCAGTGGCCCGCTTTGCCTGTACTGATTATTTCCGCACGTGATCAATTACAAAACCGTGTAGATGGATTGAACCATGGCGCAGATGACTATTTGATTAAGCCCTATGAGTTTGATGAATTGTTGGCGCGCATTCATGCTTTGTTACGTCGTAGCGGTGCTGAATCAGCACTGCAAGACAGTCTAAAAATTTTAAGTTATGGTGATTTGGTTCTGGATGTCGAACAGCATATTGCCAAGTTCAAAGGACAATATATTGATCTCTCCAATCGTGAATGGGCGATTTTAACTCCTTTGGTCAGTCATCCGAACAAGATTTTTTCTAAAGCCAATTTAGAAGATAAGTTATATGATCTGGATAGCGAAGTAAGTAGTAATACTATTGAGGTCTATGTGCATCATTTGCGTGCCAAACTGGGCAAAGATTTCATTCGCACCATTCGTGGTTTAGGCTATCGACTCGGACAACTATAAGGTTAGCATTTGGTGCAGTCACAGTATTCATTAAGAAAACGCCTGATTATTTATATTTCTGTTTTTAGTATTGCCTTGGGTTGCCTGCTGATTTTTTCTGCTTACCGGATTGCGCTACAAGAAATTAATGAAGTTTTAGATGCGCAGATGCAAAATTTGGCAGAACGCGTCGCGGCTCATGATCCTGAACCGGTTAAAAGCCAGTTTGATCCATCCAAGCATTATCACGAAGAAGATTTGTTTGTTGATGTGTGGTCTTATGCACGTAAAGAACATAAAACCCATGCTTTAAATTTGTTGATCCATCCTGTTCATAAAGCGGGATTTTACACCCACAAAACCGCACAAGACATTTGGCATACTTATGTTTTACCTTTAGAACATTATCAGGTTCAGGTCAGCCAGCAGCAATCGACACGGCAGCGTTTAGCACTCGAGCTTGCTGGAAGCATGTTTATTCCTTATTTGCTGTTTATGCCTTTTGTGATTTGGGGACTAAGCTGGATTATTAGTCGCAGTTTACAACCACTTGATGATTTTAAAGCGGAATTGGCACAGCGCGATTCAGACGAACTAAGTGCAATACAACTCAATGATTATCCTGTGGAAATTGTTCCTACCATTACCGAAATGAATCATTTGTTTGAGCGTATTTTACATTCGCAACAGGAACAGCGACAGTTTATTGCCGATGCTGCACATGAGTTACGCACACCCATCACTGCATTAAATTTACAAATGCAAATTCTGTTAAAACAATTTCCAGAAGATCATGATTTACAGAATTTGAGTAAAGGATTAATCCGCATTCAACATTTGGTTAGCCAGTTACTCAATCTGGCAAAACAAGATACTTCAATTCTGGAGGTGGAAACCAAACAGCAGTTTTTACTCAATCAGGTCGCGGTAAATTGTGTGGAGCAGTTGATTCATTTAGCGATGCAAAAAGAAATTGATTTGGGGATGGAGCGCCAGGAAGAGATACTGCTAAATAGCCAGGAATCTGCGGTGCATTCGATTATTTTTAACCTGATTGATAACGCGATTAAATACACGCCGAATCAAGGAGTGATTAACGTTTCTGTATTTGAACAAGAGGGTTTTGCCATGGTTCAAGTCGAAGATAGTGGCCCGGGGATAGCCCCCGAGTTACATCAGCAGATTCTGAAACGTTTTTATCGGATTCATCATCATTTAGAAATGGGTAGCGGTTTAGGGCTTTCTATTGTCGATAAAGCTACGGAACGATTAGGGGGCCGTATTTCTTTCTCAATAAGTGCCAGTCTGGGGGGATTACAAGTGAATGTGCAATTGCCACTGGTCAAGCAGATTTAAAAACCCATTACTTTTGAGACGAGGGAGCAATGGTAAAATGCTTGTAATTGAAAAAGTAAAAAACCACATTGACCAGCCAGATAACCCATGCTGTCCATAGATTGTGACTGAGAAAATGCGCTCCACGCATCATCTGGGCCCAGCCCATAGCAAAACCTAAAATACACCCCGAGACCAGAAAAAAGTATGCGCGCTTTTTATTGGATAGGCGAAACACAGCGTAACCTGCCATGAGCGCAAAACCGATAGATGCATGCCCACCTGGGAAACAATGCCCTTTAGTGGCTGAAAAATTCCAAAAGAAGCCTTGAGATGTAGGAATTGTGATATTCCAAGGACAGGCATGAGCGGATTGAGACTTTAACAGTCCAATGATTGAGGTTGATAGAATCACCATGCCGAAAAAATAACCATAGCTCCAGCGTAACGGTCTTAACTTTTCAACTTTAAAAGAGGCCAGCCAGATGATAAAAAAAATGATATAGACCAAAATGATCAGATCTTTGACATAACGGTGATTCAGTTCCGCTAAATACCAGTTATCTCGCAGCAAGAATTGTCCAGACTCACTTATCCAAGGATGAATCAGTGCAAGATCGAGTGATCCACCGATAGGAAAAAACACCCAAAGCATGCAAAAACTAATGACCAGAAAACAGCCTTGATAAAGGATGAAGCGTTGCTTGTCGTGCATAAAAAAAGATCGATTGATTTTATTTGCGCTATTACAGCAACAAAAACTTAATTTAGACTTAAGTAATGGCGACAGAGATGCTCTAATCACCTAGAAAGTTATGTGCGGATGGACAATAACCTTGTGCTGAATCGTAATAAACCTGTCAAGGAAACAGCTTAAGCATGCATGTCTTCGGTGCTACATTAGTCTACAAGATTTGTGAGGTATTAAAATGACGATTCGTGCTGTTTTATTTGATCTGGATAATACCTTAACCCATCGTGATCAAAGTATCTTGGCGTATAGTCAACATTTGGCTCATACATATCAGCAGCAATTACAGCATGATCAGATTAGTCAAATTCAGTCGATTATTCGCCGTATTGATAATGGCGGCTATCCTAAAAAAGAGTTGCTTACCCATCCGAGTATTGCGGCTTCCGTGGCCTATGCACTACAGCAAGAACTGAACTGGAACAGTTTTCCTGAACTGGATGAACTAACTCAATTCTGGTTTCAGCAATTTGGATTATCTGCGGTTGCCATGCCAGGCGCGAATCATTTATTAGCAGAGTTAAAACAGCAAGGTTATAAACTGGCAGTGGTTTCCAATGGTGGACATGCTACCCGTTTAACCATTTTGCAAGGCTTGGGTTTTAGCCATTATTTTGATGAAATTATCAGTTCTGAACTGGTCGGGATCAGCAAACCGAATCCTGAAATTTTTCTGCATACCAGTCATCAATTGGATGTTGCCCCAAAAAATTGTCTTTTTATTGGCGATCATCCAGTCAATGATATACAAGGCGCAACTCAAGCCGGGATGAAGGCTTTATGGCTGCAGGGTTTTCATGAGATCGAAGCGCATAAACCCATCAATACAATTCAAAATTTAGCTGAAATTAAACAATATTTATAAGGATCATTGTTACTTATGTATTTTCAGAAATAGAAGTGACATTGATATAGATAAAAAAAAGCGACCCTTTTGAGTCGCGCTGAAAATCGTAATCAAGTTTTAAAATTCAGGTTTTAAAAGTCAGGTTTAAAATTTAAGCCTTAAAATAGGGTGTCTTCTGAATTGGCTGAAATTTTGTGAATCGATAAGTCCGCACCACGAAATTCATCTTCTTGGGATAAGCGGATACCCATGGTGATTTTAAGGGCACCGTAAACCAGAAAGCCACCAGTAAGTGCAATGCAGATTGCGAGAAATGTACCAATCATTTGCGAAATCATGGAAACGTTGCCTAGGCCGCCTAACCATTGTTGTCCGAAAATACCTACGGCTAAGCCACCAAATGTTCCGCATACGCCGTGCAATGGCCAAACCCCCAAGACGTCATCGACTTTAAGTTTATTTTGGGTATAGGTAAAGAGTTTCACGAAAATCACCCCTGCAACTGCTCCAATAATAAGTGCTCCGACCGGGTGCACCACATCAGAACCTGCACAGATGGCCACTAAGCCCGCCAAAGGACCATTGTGTAAAAAGCCCGGGTCATTTTTACCCATAAAGTTGGCAGCCAGTGTTCCACCGACCATCGCCATGAGCGAATTAATTGCCACCAGTCCTGAAATGGCATCCAGACGTTGTGCACTCATTACGTTAAAACCAAACCAGCCCACGATTAAGATCCAGGAACCCAAAGCCAGAAAAGGAATGGAAGAAGGGGGATGTGCACTTACTCGGCCATCTTTTTTATAACGTCCATAACGCGCACCCAGTAAAAGGACCGCCACTAAAGCAATCCATCCCCCCATGGCATGCACCACCACAGAACCGGCAAAGTCATGAAAACTTGCACCAAATGTGCTTGCTAACCATTTTTGCAGTCCTAAATTACCATTCCAGGCAATGCCTTCAAAGAAAGGATAGATCAAGGCAACCAATAATAAGGTGGCAATCGCTTGGGAACGCATTTTGGCACGTTCGGCAATACCACCAGAAATAATGGCAGGAATAGCCGCAGCAAAAGTCAGCAGGAAGAAACAGCGCATCAGGTTATAGCCATGATCTGCAGCTAAGGTCGTACCAATATGGAAAAAATGTTGTCCATACGCAATATAGTAGCCAACAAAAAAATAGGCGATAGCTGAAATAGAAAAATCGGTCAGAATTTTACTCAGCGCATTGACCTGATTTTTATGTCGGACTGTACCCAGCTCCAAAAATGCAAAACCTGCATGCATGGCTAAAACTAAAACTGCACCAAGAAGGAGAAAGAGTAAATCTATATTTTGCATATTTTAGCCCCATTTTAGTGCTGTTTTTCACAAAAAGAAGATCAGTATATCGAGGCGTAGAATTTGAGAAAGATGTTTGAAAGAGGGAAATTTTGATCATTGATGCCAAAAAATGATCAAGACTCGATATAAAGCAAAGTGTTGCTTTAGTAACCAATATTTGTTTCATTATGGTGCGCTTTTTTATTCTAAAATTATAAATAAATATATGATAATTAAGTTAAATTTTTAGTTTACTTTTTTCTGGTTTTTAACTTTGAATTCATGGCACTGAATAGTGGCAAAGGGTATTGATCTAAAATATTAAAAATAATTTCAAGTTAAAAGAATAAAATGCATTTTGATGAAGCGATTTTAGATAATTTTACAATCAATTATAGGGCATTATGAAAAAATCGTTCTTATTCGGAATTCAATTGCAGAGAGCCGAAGCTAAAAATAAAATAAAAAATGAATTGAGCTTAATTTTTAACTCTAAATCAGGTGAATGATTAATTAATATTGGATACAAAACCTATAATGAATTGGTAGCTTTAGTTTTGATATCGCAGTTGCAACCCTAGAAGATAAGTGCTCATTTTATATTATATTTTAGGGCTCAAAAATGAAGCGGAGTATGCTTGCGGTAGTGGCACTGGTAAGTTTTAATTATTCATTTGCAGCAGAAGGCAGCCAGTTTGACTGGAGTTATGCACAACAGACTGCACCGGCACAATGGGGCAAGATTAAACCTGAATATCAAGCCTGTGAAGGGCTAAATCAAGCACCGATTAATATTGATCAAACCATATCAGCAAAACTGCCTGCTTTAAAATTAAGTTACAGCTCAAAAGCGGATACGATTATCAATAATAATCGGACCGTGCAAATTAATTTTGCTGAGGGTAGTACCCTTGAATTAGAGCACAAAGTTTTTCATCTGAAACAATTTCATTTGCATAGTCCAAGCGAAAACACCATTAAAGGAAAAAGCTTTGCCATGGAAATGCATTTGGTGCATGCCACTGAACAAGGCGAGTTAGCGGTAGTGGCTGTCATGTTTGATGAAGGTCAGGAAAATAAAAAGTTGAAACAACTCTGGAAAGAATTGCCGAAAAAAGCAGGCAATGCAGTACAGTTGAAACATCAAGATTTAGCTGCTGCCTTCTTACCTGAAAAATTAGATTATTATCGTTTTAATGGTTCGCTAACCACGCCACCGTGTTCAGAAGGGGTGCGCTGGATTGTGCTTAAAGATATTCAACAAGCATCAAAACAACAAATCAAGGCATTTTCAAGTTTGCTGGAACATCCGAATAACCGACCTGTACAGCCGACCAATGCACGCTTGGTGCTTGAATAATTTTTTTCCCATAAAAAAAGCAGATCATAAGATCTGCTTTTTAAAATGTTTATATGTTTAGTGCAAAATTTTATCCAGGAATTGCTGAGCGCGTTCGCCGCGCTTCGTATTAAAGAATTCATCTTTAGTACAGTCTTCCACAATTTTCCCTTGATCCATAAAAATCACCCGGTTTGCCACCTGACGCGCAAAGCCCATTTCATGCGTGACACACATCATGGTCATGCCTTCTTTGGCCAGTCCCACCATTACATCTAAAACTTCGGTAATCATTTCAGGATCAAGTGCGGAGGTGGGTTCATCAAACAGCATGGCAATCGGATCCATACTCAAGGCACGGGCAATCGCAACACGTTGTTGCTGTCCACCGGAAAGTTGTGCCGGGAATTTATCGGCCTGAGCACTCAGTCCAACACGGTCGAGATAAGCCAATCCCTTTTTCTTGGCTTCTGCTTCAGAACGCCCCAAAACTTTAATCTGGGCAATGGTTAAATTTTCAGTAATGGTTAAATGAGGAAACAGTTCAAAATGCTGAAACACCATACCGACGCGACTGCGCAATAGGTTTAAATTGGTTTTCGGGTCTTTAATGGAAATGCCGTCGACCACAATATTGCCTTGCTGGAAGGCTTCCAGACCATTCACTGTTTTAATCAGGGTCGATTTTCCCGAACCCGAAGGACCACAGACCACCACCACTTCACCTTGACGAATTTGCGTCGTGCAATCTGTGAGTACCTGAAATTTATCGTACCATTTACTCACGTTCTGAATGTCGATCATCACTTTGTTATCATTCATACGTGTAACCTTCTTTGTAATTTTTTAACAGCATACGTGGCCAAAAGACTAATGGTGAAATATACCAACCCTGCAAATAAAATGTACTGGGTCAGCAACGACATCAGGTCACCACGGACATAGTTGGTTCTGAAAAAGTCCAGTAAACCGATGGCATAGACCATGGTGGAATCCTGAAATAAGATAATGGTTTGTTGCAGCAGCAGCGGCGTCATTTTACGAAAGGCTTGCGGCAAGATGATGAGTCGCATTGATTGCCCATAACTCATGCCTAAAGCAGAAGCTGCGGCTGATTGTCCACGCGGAATCGACTGAATGCCGGCACGTACAATTTCAGAAAAGTACGCTGCTTCAAACAGCATAAAGGCCACAATACTGGAGACCAAGGCAGTATCAATGGTCAGGTAATTCCCCGTGACTGCGGTATAAATAAAAGGCACCGCAAAGTAGAACCACATCAATACCAGCAGCAAGGGAATGGAACGAAACAGGTTCACATAGCCTTGTGCAATCCAGTTAAACACTTTAATGGAAGATAAACGCATTAACGCCAAGATGGTGCCAATTAAAATTCCGCCCACGGTTGCAATACAGACCACTTTTAAAGTGATACTAAAACCATGCCATAACGCAGGACCAGACAGTTGTAAGTCATTTAAAAATGCAGAGAGCCAATCCATTATTTACCTCCTGCAATTAAACCGGGAACATATAAGCGTTTTTCCAACAGGGTCATCGCCGAGATTAAACAGACGTTAATCACAATGAAAATCACGGTTACAATGGTGTAAATTTCAATGGTATTTTGCGTGTATTCACTGATGGTTTTCATTTGGGAAATAATTTCTGCAACTCCCACCAGTGAAGCAACAGAAGTGTTTTTTACACAGTTGGTCAGCTCTGAACTGAGCGGTGGCAAAATGGTACGAAAGGACTGCGGTAAAATTACATAGCGATATAACTGAGCGGTACTAAAGCCCATGGCATAGCCGGCATTGACCTGTCCGACCGGTAAGGCTTCAATGCCTGTACGAACCTGTTCACAGACCCGTGCAGCGGTAAATAAACCCAAGCCGACACTGGCTGAAATCAGTGCTGTGGTATTGGCACCCAGGTCATTGATCCACCAGTCGCGAATAACTGCTGGCAAAAAATTGGGAACCACGTAAAACCAGATAAATAATTGAATCAGCAACGGTATATTTCGGAAAATAGTGACATAGCCTGTACCAATGGCGCGTGCAGTTTTATTCGGCAAGGTCCGCATGATGCCCAGAATACTGCCCAAAACCATGGCAATGCTCCATGCGACAAGGGCAATCACCAACAACCAGCCCAGACCCACTAAAACCCATTGCAAATAGGTACTATCACCGACCCCTGTGGATTGCCACAAAACACTCCAATTCCAACTATAATTCATAGTGACTCCACCGAAGAATCAGGTAAAAATCCATGTTTACCTGACCTTGAAAGTATGTTGTTTTAAAGTTTATTGATCGCGATCGTGCGGTGTAGCAATTAACGCTTTAAGCTGATCTGACATTTTGAAGTTTAGATTAATATTTTTTGGTGGAATCGGCTGCTGAAACCATTTTTCGTACATTTTATTGATTTCACCAGAACTATACGTGGCTTTAATCGCATCATCGACCACTTGTTTAAAGCCTGTGTCCCCTTTACGCAGCATACAGCCATAAATTTCGTGAATTGGGGCTGTCCCGACAATTTCCCACTTATTTGGATCAGCGGCTTTAGATTTTTCACCGGCAAGTAGGATGTCATCCATCATAAAGGCAGCAGCGCGTCCGTTTTGTAGCATCAAGAATGATTCAGCATGGTCTTTGGCAGAAATAATTTCCCCAATCCCGAGCTCCTGCTGATGCTGACGAATATAACGCTCAGAGGTTGTTCCTGCAGTCGTTACCAGTTTTTTGCCTTTCAGATCAGTAAAGTCTTTCACCCCAGAATTTTTGGCGGTAAGCAGACGAGAACCGACTTCAAAGAAACCCATAGAGAAATCGACTTGTTGCTGACGTTCCTTGTTGTTGGTGGTTGAACCACATTCCAAATCGACCGTGCCATTTGAAACCAGCGGAATACGATTTTGACTGGTCACCAGGTTATAGCGAATTTTCAAGTCCGGCATATTCAGTTTTTGTTTAACAGCATCTACCACTTTTAATTGCAGGTCATGTGCATAACCGACCGGTTGATTTGGATTGTCTGCAATATAAGAGAACGGAATAGAAGAATCGCGATAGCCCAGCACAATGGTGCCAGATTTTTTGATTTTATCGAGAGTACCTGAAGTGGCAGCATCGGTACTGGTTCCCGCCGCCTTTTCGCCCGATGCTGGAGCCTTATTATCACTACAAGCACTTAGGCCAAGCATGAGTGCACTTGCACAAAGTAGGGACGTTACGCTGCGTTTATGTGTCATCTATAAAACTCCTTTTTTATTTCATTATCATCAAGTGCTAAGTTGTTGGTGGAACGCCACCATTTTTTATGCAAAAGATGTTTTCTTTTATGTATATAAATACATTAGATTTCATCTTAAGCGAGTTTTGAACAATTGCTCAAGCAAAATTTTGGCAGAATTTGTTAATGATAAATATTGAGGAAATAAGCAGTTTTTAGGACAAAAGCTGTATAGCACGTGACTTTAACTGCAGCAGAAAACATGCCAGACTGAATCTAATTTCCAAACTCACGACTAAAGTTTAAGACAGCTTCATTTGAACAAAAGCTAAAATTATTTAGATGTCATGACAATTTATCTTAATATCTGGTTATTGAGCGCTTTGGCCCAACGACAACAGTTGCAACGTGAACATTGCTGATCGGGCTTGGAAATATAATCGACATAACCGCAGTACATGCAGGCATAGTAGGTTTCTGATTCTACCTGCTTAACTTCCTTATATTTTTTTGGAAAAAGGGGCAGGCCGTAACGTATTTCATCGGACTTAAAAAGTAAAATACTAAACTTGCCATCGGTTTCCAGCAAGCCAGCACGCACCTGACCCAAATGTTCGATGCCTTGCTGACGCATTTCAGCAAAGAATTCATCATGTGACATTTTACCCAGTTTAATTTTGTCCAGAACCAGCATGCCATCTTCCACAATGTATAGCGATTTTCCTTCGATCAAGTCTTCAAAAGGCTGGTATTTCATCATTAGCCAAGTGGTCAGGCGATAAAGAATAATCACGATACTCATGATCAGCAGCGCCTGAATCAGCGGCAGGTCTTCCGTGAACATGGGGTCACCGGCAATGGAGCCGAGGGATAAAATAATCGCCAGTTCGAAAATGGACAGTTGCCGAATACCACGTTTCCCGGTTAAGCGAAGAAAGATCATAATCATGCTAAACATGAGAATTACACGTATAGTGATCTCTGCGGCAAATGTCCATGTGGTGTCATGAATAAAGATACTGGCCCAATCCATGTATGTTGTTCCTTCCTGTTATTGGTTCATCATTCTTTTATACTATGCCTGAGTAGAGCAGGGTGTATGTTTATATTTAGGTAAAGAACTGCCAGTATTTTAGTAACTTACTGAACTTAAAATAATCAGGATTACGCAATAAAAAAATGAATAATCTAATAACTAAATATGCACTTTTAACTTTTGCCTAGCTCTACATTGTTTGCTCTTATCTGTCATTGAGACAGGAATATTGCTATAGTTTTTCTTTTGCTTTTTTCCTCGTTATGTCTTTCGATTTAAAAACCACTGTTCAGCCAGATGCAGAGCTTTCTCCACAACAAAAAAAGTTGAATCGTCTGATTGAAAAAATTGAACAGCAAAAAATAGACTTGGCAACTTGGGAAAAAGCACAAAACGATATTCAACAATACGCTCGTCAAACTCTTGTGCCTGTTTATAACGAATTACACACTGTGTTGTTTCAGCAGCTTGAGCAATTGTGGAAACACTTACATGGCAGTGATTTTTCAAAAGCGGAAGTCGTGCAGCTTGATGAAAAAATCCAACACCTTGCAGCATACTTAAAAGACTCAAAAGCCTTGTCAGCGCAACAAGCCAATACAGTCGAAGAAATTGAGAATTTCTACCAGCAATATGTAGAGCATATAAACGCGAAGAAAACCAAGAAAAAGCCTTTCGTTGAAACAGATTCTGGGTTTGTAAGCACTGAATCAGATGCAGATGAAACAGCGTTTGATAGCTTCGATGATTGGGACAGTACCCAGTACGAACAGCAACGAGAACAAGCCAAACTTAAAAAGCAGCAGGAGAAGCGCGAGCAAGCAGAGAAAATGGCAGAGCAATCTTTAAAAACTGTTTATTTGAAAATTGCAGCGGTGATTCATCCTGACCGTGAGCAAGACGAAATCAAAAAAATTGAAAAAACAGAAATGTTGCAACATGCCAATGCCGCTTATGAGAAGCAGGATTTGTTCTATTTGCTCAAACTGCAAATTCAGATTGAGCAGAATAGAGGGACAGCGCAAAAAGGTTTAAGTGCAGATCAAATCAAGTTTTATAAATTGGCGTTGGATGCGCAAAGTCAGCAGCTCGATAGCCAAATAGATGACATGATTGATTCACTGGTTTGGTCAGAACATGCCAAAATTGCTGTGCAAAAGTCCAAAGGAAAGGTTCAAATTTCTGACTTATATAAGCAAATTGATGCCGATACCGCAGCCATTAAACAGCAACTGAAATGGGAAAAGGAACGACTCAAATATATGAGTCGGGTGAAAGGATTGGAGATGTCGTTGGGGGATGGGGCGTTATAGGGCTTTTCTCCCTCTCCCTTTGGGAGAGGGTCGGGGTGAGGAAAGAAGTTATAAAGAAAGAAAATCAAAAGCACCTCTCCCTAACCCTCTCCTGAAAGGAGAGGGAACTTCATTAGAGAATGATTGAAGATATGGAGCATTTTTTGCTATTTTTGAAAAAATAATAAAAACGAAATCCTATGAACAAAAAGCTAGATCCCCAATTATTAGAATTCTCAAAATCCATGCGTCACTCCGCAACAGATGCAGAACATCTTATGTGGCAATTACTCCGTGCTAAACGTTTAATGAATCTGAAATTTCGCCGTCAGCATGTGATTGCACCATATATTTTGGATTTTTACTGCCATGAAATTGGCTTAGTAATCGAGCTAGATGGTGGACAGCATGGAACGGATGATGCCATTGAATATGATGCTGAACGGACAAATTTCTTAGAAGCTTTAGGCATAAAAGTAGTGCGGTATTGGAATAATGATGTGTTGAATCGGACGGATGAGGTGTTAGAAGATTTGTGGCGAAGATGTCATGAATTAAAGCAGACCTCTCCCTAACCCTCACTTGCGCTTCGTTTTTAAGCAGTGCTTTAAAACTTGCTCAGAAGAGGGAACTTCAAAAAATAGAAATTTTAAAAATTAAATTTTTTAACTAATAATATTATTGATAATTTCGTAGACTTCGTTCCTATTTTCATACCAAATTATATTTATACCTAAATCATTAAATATTTCTTCTTGGATTTTATGGTGCTTGATTAAAAAATCATTAGATAATGTGCTTAAGTCCTGAGATAGGTTTTCTTGATATTCAGTATTTGTAAATAATTTATTCTGGTTAAAGCGGCTAAGGAATGCAAAATGTTGAGGCGATGTTAAATTTTTGTTAGCAATATCAAACAATCGTCTTATATTAGGATCTTCTAGCGATAAGCCAATCATTATACAAGTATTACTATTTAATTTATTTAATTGGGTTAAGTTTGACCAATTGTATGGTTCATTATATACATTATGATAACTTTCTTCAGAAAATATAATATTATTTTTTGAGTTGAAATTGTTTTCGGCTATTAGGCCATGCACATGATATATAGGTAAATATCCTTTGATTGGACGTAATGTGCCTGAGTCAATACAGGTATGATGAATTCGTTCAGATTTTAAGAATTGTTCAATTATATCATCAAAGTTATAGGTAATAATTGAATCTAAATTTTTTAAAGATTTGATTAGTTGAATTATGCTATCTATTAATTTGGATTTAGCTTGTTTATCTTTATATAAGATATCATGGATTTCTTTTAAAAATCCGATGGATTTATTATCATCCATTTTAAAAGCTTGTTTAAGGTATCTAGCGGATAGTAAAGCTGAACTCATATTCCTAGACTGAAAAAGAGATGAAATTATTTGGATATTTTCTTCTATATTATCTGTTTTTATAGTATTTTTTAATAAAAAATTAGATAGTAAGTTAGATATTAAGTTATTCCAATTTGGTAAGCCAATACTTTGAGAAACACCAGCACCTAAAAATAATGAAAATGAATTTTCTGGATTATTTATAGAGTTTTTTAGATTTTTAATATTATTTTCTCTATTTTCTTTCCAATTGTCCTCACTTCGAAGTAGGTTATTAATTTTATTCTGAAAAATATTTTGTAGAAAAAGATAAAACTCATTTTCACTATTGAAATAACTGCATAGAAAATCTAGAAAAGAAATACCTAATATATTGGTTGAATGATTTTTTTTATTTTTTTCAAATAATTCAATTTCATTGTCATCCATTGCTGTAATTATAGTTAACCCATATAAGTAAAATCCACCTTTTCTACCATCTCTACTTTCTAGGTAGTAAGAAAACTCTAAGTTATGTAATTCGATTAAATTTAGTGAGATATCGGTAGAAATTAAATGGTTTTCATTACCTATTCTGAAAGTATATGGAAAAGTTGTTACATGGTACTCATCATATTTAAAATTATTATCACGTAAAAATTTTTTAGTTAAGCTGTTAATAACTAGTAATAAGTCTTTATAAGTTACTTTTCCAAAACGTTCTTTAATAAAATCACTGGCAAATTTAAATTTCATAATTAATAAAGGGCTGAATAATCAGCCCTTTATACACAAATTAGATCAAACTAACAACATATTAAAGTGCCGCAATCTGCTCCATATTCGCTTTAATTTTCGCTAACTGGTCAGCAAATTCTGCAAGTTTTACTTTCTCGCCTTCAACAACAGCAACAGGAGCTTTCGCAACAAAACCTTCATTTGCAAGTTTGCCTGCAATTTGGTCATGTTGCTTTTGAACTTTATCAAAGTCTTTCTGCAAACGACCCAATTCCGCTTTAGGGTCAATTAAACCCTTCATTGGAACAAATACAGACGCATGACCGACTACAGATGAAGACGACAATGGTGGTTGTTCGCCATCTGCCAGGTAAGTAATGCTTTCCACTTTCGCCAATGCTTTAAACAAAGGTTCGATACGTGAAATTTGCGCAACCTCAGTATCAGTAATGTTTTGCATCAACACCGGAAGTAAACGCGCATTACCTAAGCCCATTTCACCACGGATGTTACGTACCGCACCAATCAAACCTTGCAGCCAATGCATATCTGCTTCAGCCTGGTCATTGATGAGTGCTTGATCTGCAACAGGGTAAGCCGCAGTCATAATGGTTTCGCCGCCCAAACCAATCATTGGGGCAAGGGTTTGCCAAATTTCTTCAGTCAAATACGGCATGATTGGATGTGCAAGACGTAAAGATGCTTCCATTACCGCGAGCAATACACGACGAACTTCCGCTTTACGCTCGATTGATACATTTTCATCATTTAGAACTGGTTTAGTTAGCTCGACATACCAGTCACAGTATTCATTCCAGATGAACTCGTAAATTGCTTGTGCAGCCAAGTCTAAACGGTAGGTGGCGAATGCTTGTTGAACTGCAAGTTCCGCTTTTTGTAAACGGCTCACGATCCATTGTTCAGGCAATTCCCAAAGATCTGGACGTGCAGTTTGACCGACGGTTTGACCTTCAACATTCATCAGAACGAAACGTGTACCGTTCCAGATTTTGTTACAGAAGTTACGGTAGCCTTCAACACGTTTCATGTCGAACTTAATGTCGCGACCAGTGTTGGCAAGTGCACAGAAGGTGAAACGAACTGCATCTGTACCGTAAGACTGAATGCCTTCTGGGAATTCTTTACGGGTTGATTTTTCAATCTTCGCTGCCTGTTTCGGGTTCATCAGACCAGTCGTACGTTTTTGTACTAAAGTTTCTAAATCTACACCGTCAATCAGGTCTAAAGGATCAAGCACGTTGCCTTTAGATTTAGACATTTTCTGACCTTCGCCATCACGTACCAAACCATGTACATACACAGTTTTGAACGGAACTTGCGGCGTGCCATCTTCATTTTTCATGAAGTGCATGGTCATCATGATCATGCGGGCAACCCAGAAGAAGATGATGTCGAAACCAGTCACCAATACATCAGTTGGGTGGAAGGTATTGAGGAAATAGTTTTCCGCATCTTTTTTGGCATCGCCAGTCCAACCTAAAGTTGAGAATGTCCACAAACCAGACGAGAACCAGGTATCCAAAACGTCTTCATCTTGAGTTAATTGAACATCCGCAGCAATGCCATTTTCCGCGCGTATTTCAGCCTCAGAACGACCCACATAAATGTTGCCATCTACATCGTACCAAGCCGGAATGCGGTGACCCCACCACAATTGACGCGAGATACACCAGTCTTGAATGTTGTTCATCCAGGCCATATACATGTTGCTGTACTGTTCTGGAACGAATTTAATGTCGCCATCTTTCACCGCCTTAATTGCAGGCTCAGCCAGCGGTGCAATTTTCACATACCATTGATCCGTCAATAATGGCTCAACGATGACACCTGAACGGTCACCGCGAGGTGCTTTCAAGTCATACGGTTGAATTTGGTCTAACCAGCCCTCGCTTTCGGCTTGTTCAACCAGTTTTTTACGCGCAGCGAAACGTTCTAAACCAATATAGTCCGCAGGCGCAGGAATAGTTTTAGAAATCTGTTCGCCCGCTTTGGCAATAAATTCAAACTCAGCCAATACTTCAGCGTTTTTATTGAGGATGTTGATGATTGGCAAGTTGCAACGTTTACCCACTTCATAGTCATTGAAGTCATGCGCAGGGGTGATTTTTACACAGCCTGTACCGAAGTCTTTTTCTACATATTCGTCAGCAACCACAGGAACCAAACGACCTGAAATTGGCAGAACGATATTTTTACCGACAAGATGTGCATAACGTTCATCTTCAGGATGTACCGCAACAGCCGAGTCACCGAGCAAGGTTTCCGGACGCGTTGTTGCAACTACAAGGAAGTCATTGCCATCTTTGGTGCGAAGGTCTTTATCTTCAAAGAAATATTTAAAGTGCCAGAGTGAACCTTTTTCTTCTACTGATTCAACTTCAAGGTCAGACAGGGCAGTTTGCAGTTTAGGATCCCAGTTCACCAGGCGTTTACCACGGTAAATCAAACCTTCTTTATGTAAACGTACGAATACTTCTTTTACTGCATTGGATAAACCTTCATCCATGGTAAAACGTTCACGTGACCAGTCTACAGATGAACCCAAGCGGCGAATCTGGTTGGTAATGTTACCGCCAGACTTCTCTTTCCATTCCCAAATTTTGTCGATGAATTTTTCACGGCCCAGATCATGACGGCTGATATCTTGTGCAGCCAATTGACGTTCTACCACCATTTGGGTTGCGATACCTGCATGGTCAGTCCCCGGCTGCCAAAGCGTATTTTTGCCAGACATACGGTTATAACGGGTTAACGCATCCATAATGGCATTGTTAAAACCATGACCCATGTGCAAGCTACCAGTGACGTTTGGCGGCGGAATCATGATGCAGAACGATTCGCCCTTCTGAGACGGCTTAAAGTAGCCTTTCTCTTCCCAGGTTTGGTACCATTTTTTCTCGATCTCGGTAGGATCGTATGTCGTAGCAATATTTTGCGCAGAATCAGTCATAGTCAGAACAGATCAAAAGTGAATAAAAAATTAGGACTATTGTAGCAAAAAAATTATGGAATTAGGCAGGTTCACCAAATGCAAACTTTATGCAATTGGCATACACTGAATATGATCTTATGATAAGACTTGAATAAAAACAGCATGACTGGTCGCAGAACAATTCTAAAAAGGACATTATTATGAACTATTTAATTTCTTTAAAATTAACCCGAGAAACCCATCAGCGTTTTCAGCAGATTCATCAGCAATTGAATCAAGGTGAAACTCAAAGTTTAGCCAAGCCTTTAGGCGAGGTGCTGGCCGATATTTCCTGTGAAATTGTTGATCAGGTTTTTGGTGAAATTGCGCGGTTATCGACTTCGGCTGATCGAGAATCCGAAAAAATGGTCCAACAAATTTTAGATACCGTACGCAAATATATGCCATGGTCGGTTTCATTCTTTGGCAATGATCGCTTGGTCCCGATGGTAAATTATCTGAAAGATAGGGCCTATGAGAAAAATGGTCAAAATTATATTTCTTATAGTGTGGATCATGTCTTGGTGGTGGAATTGCTGGAATGTGTAGAGCAAATGAAAGACGGCAATACGCATTATGTTTCGCCAGGCTTAAAAGCATTTACCCAGTTGGTCGATCAAGGGGTGACCAGTCTGGTTCGTGAACCTAAAAACATATTGAAATTCAATTTGGTGGTCGATAAAACCTTAAATGGCGTGATTCATTTGACTACACAGATGGGTTATAAGCGTTTAGAAAGGCTGGGTACACACTACGATTCGCAACTGACGCATCGTTATTTTGATCATTTTCTGATGTTTTTAAATCACGAGCAAAAACATTAATAAGGTATCAATGCATTAAGCTATCAACACATTATCAATCTATAAGTGCAATTAGGAACAACAAGATGGCGAAGCAGGGCAGTTTAGACAATAAAGTGGTATGGATTACGGGTGCATCTTCAGGTTTGGGTAAGGCACTTGCACAAGAATGTGCCTCACAAGGGGCACAGATTGTACTCACCGCTCGTCGTATGGATGAACTGGAAAATGTTCGTCAAAGTTTAGTTAGTCCAGATCGACATATTTGTATCAGTGCCGATATTACTGATGAAAATCAAGTTCGCCATGCATATGAACAAGTTTTAAATCAAAAAGGGCGTATTGATTGGCTGATCAATAATGCGGGTTTAAGTCAGCGCGCCTTAATTGCCGACACCACCATGCAAACTGAACGTGCCATTATGGAAGTGGATTATTTTTCTCAGGTATTTCTCACTAAAACCGTTTTACCGACTTTCTTAAAACAAAAATCAGGTCGAATTGCATTTGTTTCCAGTGTTGCAGGTTTATTGGGTACGCAATACCGTGCCAGCTATTCGGCAGCCAAAGCCGCGATTCATATGTGGGCAAACAGCTTAAGAGCAGAAGTGGCGGATAAAGGCGTGGGTGTTTCGGTTATTTTCCCCGGTTTTGTTAAAACCAATGTGTCATTCAATGCCTTAAATGGCGAAGGCAAAGCACAAGGCCATCAAGATGAAGCGATTGAAAATGGCTTGCAACCTGAGGAATTTGCTAAAACTGTAGTCAAATCTCTATTGAATGATGAAGAATATATTGTCGTTGGTGGTACTAAAGAAAAACTTGGCGTTTTAGTTTCACGTTTATCTCCACCCCTACTTTATAAAATGATTCGCAAGATGAAAGTGAAGTAAGTAAAGCTCCCTTCTTTTTAAAGGAGGGTTGGGGAGGATTAAAGAGGGAAAGTATCTATTATTTAAATGAGAATCCCCCTCTTACGCACTCGAAACATATTTCGAGGATGCTCACCTTTTGAAAAGGGGGGACTTTCTTTCTCTCTTTTTTATTAAAGAGGAGAGAAGGAAATGAAAAAAATCTCTCCCTTAAGGTAGCTGTGCTTGTCACCTTTTTAAAGGAGTGGCTTTCTCCAATTTACTTAACCTTGGATTGCCGTGCCATAAGCAAACACTTCGACCATCCCGCCTTGCATGCCCAGTTCAGTGGTGCTTAAACGCAAGCCCATAATATGGGACGCGCCCATTTTTTCCGCTTCCAGCTTTAAACGCACAATTGCTTCACGTCGAGCACGTTCAACCACACTTTCATAACTGGTCAAACGTCCACCGAAAAAGTTCTGAATATTGGCAATCACATATTTGAAGTAATCATGTGAGATCACTACATTGCTACTCACCAATTGCCCATCATGAGGTGAAGTTTTAAAGCGGCTATTATCCAGAGTGATATAAGCCAGCCGATGTTCTTGTTCATCCAGTTTATTTAAATGCTTTCTTTCGGTATGGCGACCGAAGCCCCAGCCTATGGCAAATAAAATCACAAAGATGACAATTTTTAATATCAAGGCATCCATGGCTTAGCCTTGAACCGGGAAGGGGTCAGGCAAGTGTTGTGCATTTGGTTCAACTACCACCGCAGTACCATAAACAAAAAGTTCAGAAGCACCTTGGGCAATATTTGAGGTTGAGAAACGGATACCCACCACCGCGTTTGCACCGATTGATTTTGCTTTCTCAATCATACGACTCATGGCTTCCTGGCGTGACTCTTCAAGTAGTTCTGTATACGCTGTAAGTTCACCACCGACAATATTTTTTAAGCCGGCAAGTAGGTCACGTCCCACATGTTTACTGCGAACGGTGCTGCCATATACCACATCAATTTGGCGGATAATGGTATGACCCGGAACAGATTCTAGATTACTTAAAAGCATTTTTTAGTATTCAAATAAAAGAAGTTGTACTGAAGATAGGAAATCATGCTTTAAAAAGCAATAAAAAAGCCTGCATAGTGCAGGCTTTTTTACAATGCTTAAATATTATTGAGTGCTGTTTGCAGCTTTACGTTCCGCAGTAGAGGGCTGCTGTTGAACGGCATCACCGGTGTTGGCCTTAATACCACCACCGAGTGTTTTGTAGACTTCAACCTGGTTATTCATGTTGGCTTGTTCAAGCAGCAATAATCCTTGTTCAGCAGCATAAGACGCACGTTGCGCATCCAATACCGTCAAGTAACTGTCAATACCGGCACGGAAGCGGGCATTAGAAAGTCGGTAGGTGGTATTGGTGGCATCAACTAAACGACGTTGTGCAGCTATACGGTCACCAATATTTTGACGTACTGCCAAGGCATCATTCACTTCGCGGAAAGCGGACTGAATTGATTTTTCATAGTCAGATAACGCAATTTGCTGATCTGTCTCTGAAATTTTGATGTTGGCTTGACGTGTACCCCAATCGAAGATTGGAAGGTCAATACTTGGACCTAATGACCAAACAAATCCGCCTGATTTAAACAAGTCACTTAAGCTGGTGGACGCATAGCCCGCATTACCGGTCAAACTAATGGTCGGGAACAAGCGTGCTTTAGCCGCAGCGATATTTGCGCCCGCTGCAGAAAGTCTGTATTCGGCAGCACGGACATCCGGACGGTTGTTCAGCAAATCACTTGGTAGACCGGCATTAAGGGCATTGTTCTGACTAATACGGGTTACGCGTTGAGTCGGTAACAAGTTGGCAGGCACCTGTTGACCTACAAGCAGGTTAAGCAAGTTCTGTGCTTGTGCAATTTGAGTCTTGTAATTGGCAACATCGTTACGCGCGGTTTCTACAGAAATCTGTGCCTGACGAACAGGAACTTCGCTGTCGATTCCAACATCGAAACGTTTTTTGTTGAGGTTATAAGACTCAAGTTGAGCTTTTAAGGTTTGATCTGCAAGTTTTAAATTTGCATTTGCAAACGAATAGTTCAACCAAGCTTGAGCCACCTGACCTATGAGCGCAATTTGAGTAGCATCACGTGCACTTGAGGTTGCTAGATAAGTATCTAAAGCATTGTCTTTTAAGCTACGAACACGACCCCAAAAATCCAGCTCATAGGCAGTTACGCCCAGACCAACATTGTAACTGGTCATTGCACCATTGGTATTGAGCGTGTCTTGACGGAGCACACTACCGCTGGCACCAATCGTTGGAAGCTGATTGTTCTGAGTGATTTGATACTGTTGCTGCGCACGTTGAATATTCAAGGTCGAAGTACGCAAATCACGGTTATTGGCCAATGCCAAATCGAGCACCTGTAATAGGCGCTGATCGGCAAAAAAGTCCTTATAACCCTGTTCGGCAATGGAAGGACCAGAGTTACTGGTTAAATAACCTTGTTCTGGAATATTGGCTTGAGCGACGGGCTCTGGCCCACGCATGCTTTGACAGGCTGTCAAAGCAAGCGCAAGTGCAGATACCGCAATGCTACGACCTGTAACAGACCATACCTTTTGCATCACGATGTTTGCTCCTGATTATTTGGCTTTTTAGGTTTAAATTTAAAGATACTTCGAATCCAGACATAGAATACAGGAATAAAGAAAATACCCAATAAAGTCGAGCTGATTACGCCACCCAGTACACCATAACCGACTGAGTGCTGGCTACCTGCACCCGCACCAGAAGAAAGGGCAAGAGGAAGTACACCAAAACCGAAGGCTAGGGTAGTCATGATAATCGGACGTAAACGCATTTTTGCTGCATGCAAGGTTGCTTCAAGTAAAGGTTCACCTTTATCTTCTTGCAGTTCCTTGGCGAACTCTACAATCAGGATCGCATTCTTTGCCGCCAAACCAATCACGGCAATAATTGCCACCTGGAAGTAAATGTTATTCGACAGGTTCGGATCTTTTAACAGTACCATGCCGAGGAAGGTCAAGCCCACTGCACCGACAATCCCTAATGGAATCACCAGCATGACTGAGAATGGAATAGACCAGCTCTCATATAGTGCTGCAAGGCACAGGAACACGATTAACATTGAAAGTGCGTATAGACCAAAGGTTTGAGAGCCAGATTCACGTTCTTCCAAAGATAAACCTGTCCATTCGTAGTCAAAACCGTTCATACCCATTTCAGGCAATTTGGCGATGATTTCTTCCATGGCAAGCATCGCATCACCCGAGCTGACACCCGGAGCAGGCGTACCCTGAATGTTAACTGAAGAAATACCGTTATAACGCTCTAAACGTGGTGAACCATAGGTCCATTCACCGGTCGCAAAGGATGAAAATGGAACCATTTGACCAGTGGTGCTACGCACATACCATTTGTTTAAATCTTCCGGCATCATTCGTGCATCAGGAATAGCCTGTACATAAACTTTCTTCACCCGACCACGGTCGATAAAGTCATTAATGTATGAACCACCCCATGCAATACTCATGGTGCTGTTGATTTCTGCAATGCTGACGCCCATAGCGCTGGCTTTTTCATTATCGACATAGATCTTGTACTGTGGCGTATCTTCCTGACCATTCGGACGGACACCAGCAAGACGTTTATCTTGTGTAGCCATACCCAAGATCATGTTACGTGCGGTCAGCATTTTTTCATGACCATTACCCGCAGCATCTTTCAACATCAAGTTAAAGCCTGCAGAAACACCCAGTTCAGGCATTGCAGGAAGCTGTAAAGGCATGACATAAGAGGCATCTTTGGCAATCACGTTAAGCGCCATACCACGTTGAATAATGGCACCCACAGTAGATTCTTTAGTGGTACGTTCTTCCCAGTCTTTCAGCTTAATGAAAGCTAGACCGGCATTTTGACCGACACCGGTAAAAGAGAAGCCTGCGACACTGAATACCGAGTCGACATTGGCTTTTTCACCTTCCATAAAGAAGCCGGTCATTTGATCAATGACTTTTTCGGTACGGTCAAGCGTGGCATTTGGAGGAAGCTGAACCAGCGTCATCACCACACCTTGGTCTTCATCCGGTAAGAATGAACTTGGCAGGCTCTTGAACAAGAACAATAGACCGACAATCACTACCGCATAAATCGCGCCGGCAATGAATTTATGAATCAGCAGTTTTCCAACCCAGTTTTGGTAGCCTTGCGCCATGCGGTCAAAACGACTATTAAACCCACGGAAGAAGCGGGCAAAGAAACCATTGCTCTGTTCTTTGTTTTTATCATGCTGTTTAAGCAATGTTGCACACAGTGCAGGAGTGAATGTTAATGCCACAATCAGTGACAGAATCATTGCGGTAACCAAGGTAATCGAGAACTGGCGGTAAATCACCCCGGTGGTTCCGCTAAAGAACGCCATTGGGACGAATACGGCAGACAATACCGTGGTAATACCAATCAGTGCACCAGAGATCTGAGTCATCGACTTTTCAGTCGCTTCAACAGGCTCGAGGTGTTCTTCGACCATAATACGTTCAACGTTTTCGACCACCACAATTGCATCATCGACCAGTAGACCAATGGCAAGAACCATGGCAAACATCGTGAGGGTGTTAATTGAGAAGCCAAACAAGTTGATAATCGCAAAGGTACCCAAGACCACCACAGGCACTGCCATGGTTGGAATAATGGTTGCGCGCCAGTTCTGCAAGAACAGGAACATCACCAGGAACACAAGGATGATTGCCTCAATTAAAGTGTGAACTACACTTTCAATTGAAAGTTTGATAAATGGTGTTGTATCAAACGCCAGCTGATCTTTTAAACCAGTTGGATAATTTTTACGTAACTGTACTAAACGTTCTTCTACAGCAGTTGCTGTATCTAATGCATTGGCACCAGTGGCCAGTTTAATCGCTACACCGCCCGCAGGCTTGCCATTAAATTTAGAGGTAAACTGATAGTTGTCCGAGCCTAATTCAACTTTGGCAACATCACCCAAAGTGACTTTTGCCCCAGTTCCAGCACTCTTTAGATAAATTCCGCGGAACTGATCTACTGTTTGTAATAAGCTTTGCGCATTTACGGTCGCATTTAAAACCTGACCTTCAACGGCAGGAGCACCACCCAATTGTCCCACCGCAACTTGCGCATTTTGGGTACGTAAGGCAGCAACGACATCACTTGGAGAAAGTTGGTAGCTGGCTAGTTTGGCAGGATCAAGCCAAATACGCATTGCATATGAACCACCAAAGACCTGAACCTCACCGACACCGGCAACGCGGCTGAGCGGTTCAGAAATATTCGAGTTCACATAGTCTTTAATGTCGGCATCAGTCAATTCACCATTAGGTGAATAGAAAGCCAAAACCTGCAAGAAGCTTGCACCAGACTTGGTGACTCGAAGTCCCTGACGCTGTACATCTTCAGGAAGTAACGCTGTTGCCGACTGTAATTTGTTCTGTACTTGAACCTGAGCGATATCCGGATCGATCCCTTGTTCAAAGTTCAATGAAATGGAGGCTTGACCATTACCCGCACTATTTGAAGAAATATAGCGCAAACCATCCAGGCCATTCATTTGCTGCTCGATGATCTGGGTCACTGTATTTTCTACAGTTTCAGCAGATGCACCCGGATAAGTTGCAGAAATGCTAACCGTTGGTGGAGCAATGGTTGGATATTGTGCAATTGGCATTTTGCTAAGGGTCAAAATACCCGCCAGCATAATCACCAATGCAATCACCCATGCAAAAATCGGGCGATGAATAAAAAAGTGAGCCATTTAGTCTACCCCTTATGTATTTGAAGTAGATTTTTGTTCAGTTTTTGGTTGTGCTTGCTGCGCAGGTTGGGCGGCTTTATTGGCTTCTGCTGCAGGTTGACCTGCACCTTGAGGGGCAGCGGCCGGTTGATAAGGCTTGGCAACCACAGTTGCACCTTCTTTGACCTTGGCAACACCATCAACAATCACTTTTTCACCGGTTTTTAAACCAGAAGTCACGATCCAGTCTTTACCTTGTACACCTGCAGTTTCCACAGGACGTATTTCAACCTTACCTTCAGCATTCACAATCATGGCAATCGCTTGACCAGTCGGAGTACGGGTAATTGCTGCTTGAGGAATCAAGATGGCATTTGGAATCACACCTTGCACAATCTGTGCAGTGGCATACATACCCGGAAGCAACAAATGATTCGGATTCGGGAATACAGCACGTAAAGTCACGGTACCCGTTTCCGGATTCACACTGGCATCAGAGAATGCAAGGCGGCCTTCAACAGGGTAGTCGCTACCATCTTCAAGCTTAAGTTTGACTTTGGTATTGTTGCTGCTGTCTAAACTGCCTTTGCTCAATTGTTGACGTAAACGCAATAATTCAGCACTCGACTGGTTAATGTCGATATAGATTGGATCTAAACGCTGAATCGTCACCAAAGGATCGGCTTGACTGCCCGTAACCAATGCACCAACAGTAACTGTTGAACGGTTAGTTTGACCTGAAATTGGCGCACGCACAGTTGAATAACCGAGGTTGATTTCGGCATTTTTAAGTTCAGCTTGTGTTGCCGCCAAATCTGCTTCAGCCAGTTTTACTTGTGCAGCAATATCATCATATTCTTGTTTTGAAATGGCATTGGTGCCGACAAGTTGACGATAACGTCCTTCTTTAACGCGTAATACATTCAAGTTAGCTTGTTGACGATTCAGTGCGGCACGGGCACTATCGACGCCAGCACGATTGGTACGCGAGTCAATTTCATACAAGGCTTGTCCTTCACGAACATAACTGCCTTCAGTGAAAAGACGTTTTTGAATGACGCCACTGGTTTGTGGGCGTACTTCAGAAATTTCAAATGCCGTGGTCCGACCTGAAAGTTCCACCGATTGTTCTACGCTCTGGGGTTGAGCAACAATGACACCGACTTCAGTCGGTGGCATTTTTTGGGCTGCTGCAGCTTGCTGCGCATCCTTTGGATCTTTGCTACAACCAACAAGTGCAATACTTGTTGCTAATGCGCAAGCGGTAAAGGCGGGAGCCCATAGCTTTGCAGACATCATTGTTCCACCTCGATTAGATTTTTATCTAAAAATTAATTTGTTTTCGCTCTACTGAATTTGACGTACAGCATATAAAGTAGTGTGATCCAAATAAAACCTATGCTCCAACCAGCCAGGACATCAGAGGGGAAATGTACCCCAAGGTAAATCCTTGAAATTCCCATGATCAACAACCATATAAAAGCACACAGCCAAATAAGCTGGTGCTTTGGATGTTTTTGACTTAGATAAATTGCAAGACAACCCAGAGAAGCTGCATAAACACTATGCGCACTGGGAAATGAAGCACCATAGCTTTGAACCAGATGATACATTTCGGGCGGGCGAGGTCTTGAAATTATATATTTGAGCAACCAAACCGTAGCAATGCTTCCTATAAGCCCTAAACTTGTAAAAACAACATTTGTATATTTTTTATACCAGGCTTGATGTAAACACCAGATTGTGGTTAAAAATAGCACAAATGGCATACCACCTATAGCAGAAAGTGTGATAAATATCGTATTTAATTGCGCTGTACGATGCTGGCTCATCCATTCAACCATAGCTAAATCGAACGGGTTAAGTGAGGGCATAAAAAGCATTAATACACTGAAAATAAATAAGAAAAATCCTACATAAAGCAATAGGGACGGCATGTAAGGAACCTTTGTTATCTTAGCCGATTGGAGCATGACTAATTCATGTTTAAAGTGTACTCATCAGTACACTTTATTTCAAGGGTGTGTAAATTATGCTGATTTCTTTTTTACCGATTTTTTAATGTAAAGTAAAATAAAAAATAACCAATTACTTGTAAGCGGATTTTTGTGATAGCGGAGATTCTTCCACTTCAAGAGGAATCTTAGGTGGCCAAAAAAAGTCACTCGGACGGGTTAAGAAATGGGTAAGCACTAGTTTAGCTAATGGTTTCCATTGTTCAAAACGCACGCGGCGTGCGCGTAGTGCCACAATAATGGTCAGGCTGAAACTGACAAATAAGTTTGTCAGGCCAATTAACAATACCCCTAAAAAAGATACAAAAATCAAGCCAATTTCAGGACTGCCATTAATATTAAGCAAGCCTTGAATAAAGTTGGCTGAAGCAAACGCAATATGTCGAATATCTAGCGGAAGACCCAAAATAAAACCAAGGGTTCCCATGCTTCCGAGCATAATCCCAAACAGGAAGTTTCCTGCCAAGGCACCTAAATTTCGTTCAATATATGCAGCAAAACTATTTAAACGTTCTTGACCTAATAACAGTTTTAATTGGGCATGCGCTTTTAAGCGTGGGCCAACCTTGCGGTATACCGCCATATTGTCGAAATAACCTGCAATCAAACCTGAGAAAAACAGACAAACGCCCGCAATGGCTGCATGGGGAATGGCGAGTGAAGTAAACGGATTGAGTGAGTTTAGGGTGGTGGCCGCCTTGGAGTGAGTCAGCAGCGGTTCATCCATTCCGTATTGCCAGAGCAGGGTAATGACTGCAGCGGTAGGAATGGCGATGGAAATATTGCCAAGAATGGCAATAAACTGGGTTCGGATAATATTAATAATCAGGGCTGCAAGTTCCGCAATTTGTGCAGTTTTAGAGCCTTTTTGATGCTGTACCGTAGCTGCGAGTGCAGCTGCGGTCATGGCAGGTTGTTTGGTGGCAACGGTGAAATGTAGCACGTGAATCAACATGAAACCGAGTGAATAGTTCATGCTAAAGACAAAGGCCTGCATCAGGGGGGGCAGAACCAGACGTGCCGACAATATTTTTAAGGTTGCCATGCTGGCAATAATGACGCCAGCGCCTGCCGCTGACTTGTACATCGACCAGAAACCTTGCTTGTCGGTACTCACATAATGTTCACCGGTTTTACTGGCATTTTCGGTGACTTGTAACGCAATTAATTCACTGTTATTTGCCAGTAAAGAACGAACACTGCGTTCACTATAAATGGCAGAGGTAATATCCACCAGTAAGGCGCTGAGTGATTCATAACGCACGTCATCTTCTTCAACAATTAAGTTAATTAACAGTTCGATCCGATCCAGACATTGTTCTAAAAGGGATAATAAATAAGTCAGGCTGATACTTACGCCAATGCGTTTGATGGCACGACGAATTTTTAAAACCACATCACGGCATTGTTCAATCATCACCAAGGCTTGTGAGGCATCGGGTGGGGCAATAATTGCCATGGGATCGGTATTTTGATACAGCTTTTTATAATGCTGAATGAATTCGACAATTTCACGGTTCTGTACCAGAAAAGGCGATTCGTATTCCGTTAAATCGGGTTGTGCATTGATAAATTCCGGATAAAGCCCAATCCCGCTAATCCGGTAAGACAGAACGGTAATGGCTTTGATCAGCTCACTGTTAATTTTAAGTTTTTCAGCCTGGTTGCCATGACCTTGGCTCAGTAAGGCAAATAACTTTTGCCAATCATCATTAGAAATGCTGTCCAGCCAATATTTATCACTACGTTGATAAAAGACGCGGCGGACCAAATCCTGCAGTTGGCTTTCGTCATTAATCAGTGGTAAAAAATGAGCGCCTATTCTTTGAGCCAACTGATTCCAAAAACCATCGAGGGATAAAATGCCGGTATCGGCATACAAACTGGTCTGTTTATATTGGCTAATCAGTTTTAAGACAAAATTCTGTAAAGTAGAAATTGCATTCGGTGTAATGAGCAGTGCTTGTATGAGTGCCCGAAATTTGCAGTTAATTTCTTCAATATTGGCTGAGTCATCTGGCCGAATCCGGTTAACCAGCTCTATTAACAGGGAGTCATCAAGAGCAGCTGGGTCAGATTCAAGCTGCTCCTGCATTTTTAAAAATAGATCATTAAAATTTATATGCATAGGCGAGAGTTAAGTCTATTTTTTTCAGAATCCATCATTGGATTCGGTTTAAGGCAAGTTGAGTCAGATTAATCAGTGCTTGGCGATATTCACTATGAGGCAGCGCGTCCAAAGCTTGCAGCGCAGATTGAGTTTCTTCAGTTGCACGTTGGCGGCAGTAATCCAGTGCACCACAGTTTTGCACAATCTGAATGACACGTTCTAATTGGGTTGTACCACCGGTTGCAATACTGCGGCGAACAATTTCATGTTCTTCATCGGTGGTTTTTTGCAGTGCAGAGATTAATGGCAAAGTAGGTTTCCCTTCCATTAAATCATCACCAATATTTTTACCTAATGTTTCAGCATCGGAAGTGTAGTCTAAAATATCGTCAATAATCTGGAAGGCATTGCCAAAATGACCGGCAAAAATTCGCAGTGGTTCACGGTATTGCGGAGTACCCGCTAAAATGGCTGCGCCTTCAGTGGCCAGCTCAAATAAACGCGAAGTTTTACCATGAATAATATCGAGGTAAGTCTGTTCCGTGGTTTCAGGCTGATGTTGTGCTTGCAATTGTAGAACTTCACCTTCAGCAATTTCACAGGTTCCGGTCGAGAAATCCTTAAGTAAGGTCATATCGTTTAAATCGACCAATAAATCAAAAGCACGTGAAATTAGGAAGTCACCAACCAAAACTGCCGTTTGATTATTCCAGGTGGCATTTGCGGTTGGACGACCACGACGTAATCCAGATTCATCGACCACATCATCATGCACAAGCGTCGCGGTGTGTAGCATTTCAATAATCGCAGCCAATTTACGCTGACGTTCTATATCGGTCGCACCACACGCTTTTGCCGCCAATAAACACATGATCGGACGCATACGTTTACCGCCTGCCTCGACCACATGTTTACTTACCGCCATGACTAAGGCAACTTTTGAAGTAATCCCTTCATTAATAAAAGTGTCCATCGCAGCAAAGTCTGAAGCAACAGGAGCGAGAATATCTTGCTTAAAGTCGATGGCCATATGAAGAGAAACCTCTAAAAATTGAATTGCTTATTATATAGTGTAACAACTATATCTGATGATATAGCTAAGATCTTAATATAATTGCTTAAATCCTGACTAAGCAAATAGTTTTAAGTGAGTGCTAATACCCATAACCCTCCCCATAGGTAACTGAGCTGGCATGGCGTAGTTTATAGTAGCGAATTGATTTTAAAAATCTATTTCATTTTATAAAGTGTAAGATTCCGATCTGAAAAGTAATTTATTTTTTAGCTTTTGATTGTTTATAAAATAAACACTCGATCAGCGCAAAAAAAACGCTAAAATGGCTTGTCGTTTGATTTATTATCACTTAATATGTTTGCCCTTATATATACCCCAGTGGCGCTCGTATTAAGATCGGTATATTCCTTTATCGGCACGACGACACGGGCATGTTTGGAGTACATTATGTACGCAGTAATCCAAAGCGGTGGTAAACAGCACCGTGTTATCGAGGGTGAA
The DNA here is from genome assembly GCF_049895885.1 of Acinetobacter sp. TSRC1-2. Lineage (NCBI taxonomy): Bacteria > Pseudomonadati > Pseudomonadota > Gammaproteobacteria > Moraxellales > Moraxellaceae > Acinetobacter > Acinetobacter sp. TSRC1-2. The sequence goes on along the minus strand of NZ_JAFCTF010000004.1, from coordinate 109,700 downwards.
ACCCTTAAAGTAGAATTGTTGAAAGCTGAAACTGGTACAACTATTACGTTTGATGACGTATTAATGCTTGTAAACGGCGAAAGCATTCAAATTGGTGCTCCAGTTGTTGCTGGTGCTACAGTAACTGCTGAAGTAGTTAGCCACGGTCGTCACGACAAAATCCGTATTGTTAAAATGCGTCGTCGTAAACATTACCGTAAACAACAAGGTCACCGTCAATGGTTTACCGAGTTGAAAATTACTGCTATTTCAGGCTAATTACGAGGATTATGAAACATGGCTACTAAAAAAGCTGGTGGATCGACACGTAACGGTCGTGACTCGAACCCTAAAATGTTAGGTGTTAAAATGTACGGTGGTCAATCTGTGACTGCTGGTAACATTATCGTTCGTCAACGTGGTACAGAATTCCACGCTGGTACAAACGTAGGTATGGGCCGTGACCATACTTTATTTGCTACCGCTGATGGCGTGATCAAATTCGAAGTGAAAGGCCAGTTTGGTCGTCGCTACGTATCTGTTGAAGCGTAAGCTTAAATAGAAAAAAGACCCACAGTTGATGTGGGTTTTTTTATGCCTGTAAATTGGTTAAAAATAATCTGAGTCTTCATCATGATGTAGAAAAGTCTACATTGAACATTAATAACAATACAAAACTTCTTATTTTCTCAATTATTACAAAGAAAAATTGGTTTAAGATGGCACATTGAAGAAATTGTTATACAGCAAATAAAAAGGTGATGAGATGAAAATGCTTCGTAAAACCCTATGTGCTATGACATTAGGTACAGCAACGCTTGCACCGATAATGAGTACTACTGTTTTTGCTGCGCCTGTTGCCGCGTCGGAGCAGCAAGCAACCAACAATTTGGTCAAACAGTTAAGTAATATCCGTAGTTTGTCAGCAAATTTTGAACAAATGACCAAAGCGACTTCGGGTAGTAAAGTAGCTCAGAAAAAAGGCTTAACCGGACAACATATGAATCAGACCTTTAAAGGTGTAATGAAGGTTGCCCGTCCTGGTAAGTTTTTCTGGGAAACCACCAGTCCCTCAAAACAGACTATTGTGACTTCAGGTAAAACCGTTTGGATTTATGACCCTGACTTGCAACAAGCAGTTCGTCAAAGTCTGGATGACCAAGTAGCGAACACGCCAGCTTTGTTATTGTCGGGAAATACCAGCCAGATTATGCAATCTTACCGGGTAACGCAACCGGATAAAGGCAAGACTTATTACACCTTGCTTCCTAAAGACCGTGATGGTGCATTCCAAAGCTTAACCATTAGTTTTGGTGTCAACAAAGCACCAAGTTTAATGATTTTGGAAGATTCACTGGGTCAAACCACGTATGTTCGATTCAATAACGTGAAAGTGAATCCTTCAATTCCAGCATCAACCTTTAATTTTGCACCGCCTAAAGGTACGGATATTATTGATCAGTAATGAATTGATTTATAATAATTTAATTAAGTAATTGTTGTTTAGAAGCAGTCATCCGTGGCTGCTTTTTTCGTTCATATTTCGCTGAAAATATAGCGATGCTTTTATAGACAAAGTAAATTTAATTTTTATTCATCACGATTAGTTTAACTTTTTTAAAGATACATATTTAAAATTTCATTTAGTTACTGAGCTTTGTATAGTGCAGGGGCATGATAAAAGGTAGTAGGTTGTTAATATAAGATGAAAATACGCATGAATCAACAATGGCTCTGGGCACTTCCTGTTTCTTTCGCTGTACTGATGACGACGGGGTGTCAGGAACGACCTGCACCACAAGCTGAACAGGCAGCAACAACAAAGCAAGAAAAGTCTGAGTTCATTCCATTAATTCAAGCTAAAGTTGTTCCTGTGAAGTTGACTAAACCTGAAGCGTGTGAGGCTGAAGGTTGCATGCAATATGACATTCAAACGGTTGAAACGAAGGTTAAATGGATAGATGCTTATTTTATTGATCGGGTTAAAAAAGCCGATCCGATTGCCTTTTCAACCGCACCGAATCAAAAAATCAATACTTCTGAGGGTGCGAATCCTAACTTAAGTCAAAGTTCGACCTATATTCGCTTTGTCAGCCAGCAATATGATCAGGCTACTTTTGCTATCCAGACTTATACCTATTCTGCAGGTGCGGCACATGGTATGTATCATCAGGAATTTGTGAATTTTGATTTGAAAAACAAGAAACGTTTGGCGCTACAAGATATTCTGGTGAAAGGTGCAGAGCAGCAAGTATTAGATAGCTTGTATGATTCAAATTCACTCTGGTTAGATCAGCACAGTATAGAAAGAGAAAAGCTAAAATTAAGTGATAATTTTTACTTTGGTGCCAACGGGATTGTATTTGTCTATCCTCTATATGAGTTGGCTTCCTATGCAGAAGGGATGACCGAACTTACCTTGCCTTATGTTGCGTTGACCAAATTGGTTAAAGCGGAATATCTGCCAAGTTTGCCGAAGTATCCAAGCCTATAATTTTGGGTTAATTCGGTGAAATTTGCTTTAATAAGGCACAGCTGTAAGCCCGGTCACTGTCTTTTTTGCTGTTTAGCGCTTACACTATAGCCAGTTTTTTTCTTTGCAAAAGATTGGCTATGATCGACCCGAAATTAATCAGAAATAATATTGAGGCTGTAAATTTAGCCTTGGCAAAACGTGGTGTACAGCTGAATGTAGAAGAGTGGGCTTCACTTGAGGCTCGCCGTAAAGAGCTTCAGTCGAAAACTGAAGCTTTACAGGCAGAACGTAATTCGGGTGCAAAACAAGTTGGCCAAATTAAAAAATCTGGTGGCGATGCATCTGAAATCATGGCACGTATGTCAGCGATTGGTGATGAAATTAAAGCGGCTGAAGTTGCGCTTGCTGAATTGCAAAATGAAATTGAAACCAAATCGTTAAGTATTCCAAACATGCCGCATGAATCTGTGCCTGAGGGTAAAGATGAAGACGACAACGTTGAAATTTTAAAATGGGGTACGCCGCGTCAATTTGATTTTGAAATTAAAGATCATACTGACCTCGGTGAATGGATGGGCGGTCTGGAGTTCGAAACTGCGACCAAATTAACCGGTACGCGTTTCAGTGTTCTTAAAGGTCCATTGGCACGTTTACAACGTGCGCTTACACAGTTCATGCTCGATACCCATACCCTAAAAAATGGTTATACCGAAGCTTATGTGCCTTATTTGGTGAATGCGGATTCTTTGCGTGGTACAGGTCAGTTGCCTAAATTTGAAGAAGACCTGTTCAAACTTCAAGGCGAAAAAGAATATTACCTGATTCCGACTGCGGAAGTGCCTGTCACCAATTTCGTGCGTGATGAAATTGTTGATCCAGACCGTTTACCACTAAAATATGCAGCGCATACCCCATGTTTCCGTAGTGAAGCTGGGTCGTATGGCCGTGATACCCGTGGTTTGATTCGTCAACACCAATTCGACAAAGTTGAGATGGTACAGATTGTTAAACCTGAAGACTCCATGCAGGCTTTAGAAGAGTTGACGGGTCATGCTGAAGGCATTTTGCAGGCTTTAGGTCTGCCATATCGTAAAATCACCCTGTGTGGTGGGGATATGGGCTTTGGTGCGATCAAAACTTATGATTTGGAAGTTTGGGTGCCAAGTCAAAATACCTATCGTGAAATTTCAAGCTGTTCATGCATGGGCGACTTCCAGGCACGTCGTATGAAAGCCCGTTACCGTGTAGACCAGAAGAAAACTGAATTCGTGCATACCTTGAATGGTTCTGGTTTGGCAGTGGGGCGTACCTTGCTTGCGGTGATGGAAAATTATCAACGTGCAGACGGTTCTATTGAAGTTCCTGAAGTACTTCGTCCATATATGGGTGGTGCAGAATTTATTGATTAATCCCAGGATTAATCAATAAATTGATAAACGGCACAGTTTTGTGCATGAAAATTGCTTAAGACAGTCAGATTTAAAAATACTGAGGTAATTCGTGGATATCTTTCCAATCTCTTTAAAGTTGCAACAGCAACCTTGTCTGATTGTCGGTGGTGGACATATTGCTTATCGAAAAGCGGTACTTTTGGAAAAATCAGGTGCAGTCATTCACGTGATAGCACCTGAAATTGAAAGTAATTTGCTTGAGATTGTTAAAGCCTGCCAAGGGCAATATGTCCAAGCGCCTTTTAGTCCAGATATTCCATTACGTGATTACCGTTTGGTGATTGCCGCAACCAATGATAAGGCGACCAATATCCAAGTTTTTGAAGCCTGTGAAGCTGAAAAAATATTGGTGAATAGTGTGGATGATCCACCGCATTGTCGTTTTATGGTTCCAGCCATTATTGACCGTTCACCTTTGGTGGTGTCTATTGCGACCAATGGCACATCCCCGGTTTTATCCCGTCAAATTCGAACACAGCTTGAAGCCAGTATTCCACATGGAATGGGCAAGCTGGCTGATTTTTCTGGTAAATGGCGTGCTGCAGTCAAAGCTAAAATTGAAAATCCAGATGAGCGCCGTATTTTTTGGGAAGACTTATATGCTAGTCCACTCAAGGAACAGGTGTTTAATGACAACATTGCTGAAGCCGATCGTTTAATTGAACAAGCCTTAATTGAGTGGAAAACACCGAAAGGTGAAGTCTATTTGGTCGGTGCAGGCCCAGGTGATCCTGAACTGTTGACCTTAAAAGCACTGCGTTTGATGCAACAGGCGGATGTGGTTATTTATGACCGTTTGGTGTCACCACCCATTTTAGACTTGTGCCGCCGTGATGCGACAAAAATCTATGTCGGCAAAGCACGTTCAAATCATAGCGTTCCCCAAGATGGTATTAATGCTTTATTGGTGGAATACGCAGCGCAAGGTAAGCGTGTCTGCCGTTTAAAAGGCGGTGATCCCTTCATCTTTGGTCGTGGTGGTGAGGAGATTCAAGAACTCTTTGCTGCAGGTGTAGCTTTTCAAGTGGTACCGGGGATTACGGCGGCTTCGGGTTGTTCAGCCTATGCCGGTATTCCTTTAACGCACCGTGATTATGCGCAAAGTGTTCGTTTCCTGACAGGACATTTGAAAGAAGGTTCACCAGAGTTACCGTGGAGTGAACTGGTGTATGAAAATCAAACCCTGGTGTTGTACATGGGCTTGGTGGGATTAGAAAGAATTTGTGCCCAACTGATTGCCCATGGCCAACGTCCGAATATGCCGGTTGCGCTTATTTCTAAAGGAACGACACCAGACCAGAAGGTTGTGGTGGGAACTTTGGCGGATATCGCCTCTAAAGTGACAGAACATCAAATTCAAGCGCCCACCCTGACCATTATTGGTGAAGTGGTAAAATTGCGCGAACAATTGCAGTGGCAAGCTTAGGGACTGTTGAGATTTCGTCTATGTTTGCGACTAAGAGTATTTTTTAGAGGATACGAGGCGTGAAATACAATATTTAGTCATTCTAAGTGCGTAGTTCACAACGACGTAGCATCAAAAAATACTCTAGTCCCGAAGGGTTGCAGCTAAAATTATCTCAGACTGCGTCATGAAATTTAAAAATGGAACCACCATTCTTTGCATTTCACCCTTGTCTGCTCAATTTTAGTCTACAACGCAAGCCATTTATGAAATGTTAACAGACCCTTATAAAGCTTGTCATTTTATTTAAAGTAGAGAACTCCCGTGATTCATGTCGTATTGTACGAGCCAGAAATTCCTGCAAATACAGGGAATATTATTCGTTTATGTGCCAATACCGGTGCGCAATTGCACTTGGTAAAACCGCTGGGTTTTGAGCTGGATGATAAAAAGCTCAGACGTGCAGGCTTGGATTATCATGAATGGGCACATATGAAAGTTTGGGAAAACTTTGCAGAATGTGTGGCTCATCTAAAAGAACAAGGAATTGAAAATGATGCGATCTATCCTTTAACCACGAAAGGTGTTGAAACGCCACATACCTCAAATTTAAACCGTCCAGTAGCATTATTGATGGGGCCCGAAACACGTGGCTTGCCTGAAAATATTCGCATGATGTTCCCTAAAGAACACTGGATTCGTTTGCCCATGGCACCAACTTCTCGCAGTCTCAATTTATCCAATGCCACTGCTGTGATTTTGTATGAAGCTTGGCGTCAGCAAGGTTTTGAAGCTTTAGTTTAAAATCCAGTACTGATGAAAGCTGCTTACAAGCAGCTTTTTTATGCTTAAATTAAAAAAATACGGTAACAATAAATTAGTTTGTAATAGAAAGCAGCTTCAATTTCTTTAATGAAAAAATTCAGCCTCAATAGGCCTTAATTGCTAAATTAAATCAATCATTAAGCCAAGAAAAAAGACGCATGAAGCGTCTTTTTTATGCAGTGAATTAACGCATTAATGAGAATCATCAAACTCGTTATGTTGTGGAGCAGGGTGTTTAAAGCCTTTGGTTTTATAACCCAGGTATAAAATACCGAACATCGCCCACCATAAACCGAATTTTAATGCCGTATCTTCAATCTCCAGCCACATCGCAAAAATACTGATAAAGCCCAGTAGAGGAATGATGACGAAATTAAAAATATCCTTGAGGTTTTTGGTACGGCCATCACGTAATGCATAACGCGAAATCACCGACAGGTTCACAAAGGTAAATGCAGTCAAAGCACCGAAACTGATCATGGAAATCACAATGTCTAAATCCATGAAACCTGCAGTTAATGCCACTACACCTACAATCAGGATATTGTAGTTTGGTGTATAGCTTTTAGGGCTAATATGACCAAAGATTTTCTTGTTAATGACGCCGTCACGGCCCATCACATACATCAAGCGCGATACACCTGCATGCGCAGAGATCCCTGAAGCCATAACGGTCACAATCGCGAAAGTCAGTACATAAGACTGGAACAGTGAACCCCCAACAAGCATTAAAATATCTGGCTGAGTCGCTGCAATATCTTCAAAATATGTTTTCGGATCATTCGGGAAGTAAACTTGCATGAAGTAAGTGCTGATAATAAAGATCACACCGGCAATTAAGGCAGTCAAGAAAATGGCTTTAGGTAGGGTTTTCTCAGTATCTTTAGTTTCTTCTGCAAGTGAACTTAAGGAATCAAAACCGGTAAATGAGAAGCATAGTAAAGTTGCACCAGTAATGAGTGCGCCCACTGAAGTCAGCTCATTCCAGAACGGTTCCAGGCTCCACAGCTGATAACGTTGCTCAGCTGTGATTGGACCATCGGCATTAAAGCCTGCTTGTAGCTTGGTGTAAACCAAATAGGTAAATACAGCAATCACAATCAACTGCACGAAAACGATCATACTGTTGAAGTTCGCCACAAAGCGCGCACCTTTTAAGTTAACGCCGGTCATAAATGCCGTGAGTACAATCACCCACACCCAGTGATTGACATCCGGGAACAAAGCTTCCAGGTAAATAACTGCAAGAATGATGTTGACCATTGGCGACAATAAATAATCAAGCCAAGATGACCATCCCACCATGAAACCCACATTCGGGTGAATCGATTTTTGGGCATAAGTATAGGCCGAACCCGAAGACGGGTAGCGACGAATCATATGACCATAACTAATCGAGGTAAACAAGATTGCAATCAGGGCAATAATGTAGGAAGTCGGAACGTGAAAATGACTTTCTTCCGATACCAGACCGAAAGTGTCAAATAACGTCATTGGTTGAATATAAGCTAAACCAATAATAATGATGTGCCAGAGTCCCAGCGTTTTTTGCAGTTTAGCTGCCGATTGAGTCCCAGAGATATTAGTCAACGGCGTTATCCTCTTAATCGTTGATCAAGGATCAGTCATGTTTATAAGGATCGTTTGAGACGAACGATCCCCCCTATACGAATAAAACAAAGTGCGCCAATCTACTCTAGTTTGGTATCTTTTGCCAGTATCTTTATAAATTTTTAATGCAGAAAATATGCCATTCGATATAAAAATTTAGCTTGAATTTTCCACAAAGTAAAAGCCCGATGCTTAAAAAAACATCAGGCTTGAATTTTGGCTATATTGGCTTATTTTTCAGTAATTACCAAGCCTTTTTTAAGATAGATTTTAAATCGCTTAAGGTGGCTTCTTTCGGGTTATAAATGATAGAACCATCATTTAATGCTTTGTCTGCGACTTCATCTAATTGTGCTTCAGACACTTTACCTGTTTCACGTAGAGTACGCGGTAATTTGGTCAGGGTATATAAGCGATCACGCATGGTTAGAATCGTTGCAATAGCTTTATCTGCACGTAAGTGGGCAGGCGTTTGGGCGTAAATATCTGCACCCGCTAAAGGAAGCAATAATTCTGCAATTTTGTCGCCATTCACTTCTTTATTGTATTCGAGTACATAAGGAAGGAACAGGTTCATGCATAAACCATGCGGTAGATGCGCAACTGCACCCAAGGCATGTCCTAATGAATGCACCAAGCCCACCATTGAGTTAGAGAAGGCGATACCTGCCATGGTAGAAGCTTGAGCCAATTCTAGACGACCAAACTCATCTGTTGGATTGTCGAGTACATTGAACAAACTGTTGCTGACCTTTTTGATTGCAGCAGTGGCATAAGCATCGCTAATTGGATTCGCAGCCATACAGGTATACGCTTCAACCGCATGGGTCAATGCATCCATCGCTGTCATGGCAGTTAAATGCGGTGGCAAGGTTTGTGTCATACGCGGATCGAGAATTGCTGCATGCGGCATCAGGTAATAAGATGCAAATGGCATTTTGACATTCTTTTCAAGATCGGAAACCACAGCCACCATGGTCACTTCTGAACCCGTGCCCGAAGTTGTTGGAATCACGAAAAATGGTTTTAACGGTTTCGGAAGATTATGCGCACCTGAAAATTTCAGTAAGTCATCACCGCCTTCAGTCACCAAAATGTTAGTCGCTTTGGAAGTATCAATCACTGAACCGCCGCCTACCGCAATAATCGCATCACAATGATTATCGCGATACGCTTTTGCTGCATTTCGCACGGTTTGTACGCTTGAATCGGGTGGAACATCATCAAAAATATAACCAATCACGGCATCAGTAGATTCAAATGCGGCTTCGATTGGAGTCAGTAAATGATTTGCGCGTACGCCTTTATCGGTAATGATCAGTGGGCGTTTGGCACCCAAAGTCGCAAGTTCAAAGGGAATGTGTTCTAACGCGGCATGACCTGCGATGACTTTTACTGGGCAGAAAAATTCGTAATAAGGCTTAGCCATGTTATGCACTCCGTTTAAAATATGATTGAGCTAGTTTCAAATAAATATTTGCAGCTCCGGTGAGTTTTTGTTTTAGGCTCAATTCAGTTGGATATTGTTTTACAGCAAGCTCCGCCAGAAGTTTAGGTAAAATCAGTGATTCCATTTTATTTAAGCAACGGACCAGACGAATGGCGTTTGACACATCACCATCGGCAATCATGCGGTCGTGAGCAAATGCCTGTGCAGTACTTTCCTGGAAAGAAAAGACTAGAAAAGCATGGGTTAAGTGCTTAAAGGTAATGGTTAGATCAGGCTTGATGTCTACAGATTTTAGTAATTTTAATTGATGGTCTTCCGTGACTTTCGCAATAAAAGCCGGGCCATTGGGAAATACTTTCATCGATAGAACAAAACCGACAGGGAAGTTAGAGACTTCCTGTTTTACTTCGTTATCGACTTGACTCGCCATTACCAGACCTCTGCCAATCACATCCATCATGAGTTTGACGTAGGTCAGTTGTAAAGCGGGCTTTACGGATTTGGTTGAAATCACTCGCGCATCCCTTATCTAAAAAATACTTTATTAATTTAGAGTAAATACTCTAATTTATTTTTATGTCAAAAGCAAAGTTATTGTTGCATGACTTGGACTTGATTAAAGTAACCGCTGTTGTCTAAAGTTTCAATGATATCCGTACATAAATCATTAAAGTGCGGGTAGTTCGGAAGCAAGTCCATGACACGAACCATTTCCAGTCCTGCATAACCGCATGGGTTAATGGTATGGAAGCCAAACAGGTCGCAATCAATATTCAGTGCGAGTCCATGATAGCTGCGTCCTTTACGGATTTTAAAGCCTAAAGAGCCAATTTTACGTTCATTGACATAAACCCCCGGTGCATCCGGTTTGGCATAGGCTTCAATCCCGTATTTCTTGAGCAGTTCAATCATGAGGTTTTCTGCATAAGACACTAAAGTACGGACATTCCAGCCTAAACGGTTTAGGTCGAACATGAAGTAGGCAACCAGTTGACCCGGCCCATGCCAAGTGACTTGTCCACCACGATCGGTTTGTACCACAGGAATGTTGCTGGACATCAGAATATGTTCAGGCTTTCCTGCCTGACCTTGAGTTAAAACCTCATGATGCTGCAAAATCCACAGTTCATCTGGGGTATTTTCATCACGGTTTTCAGTCAAATTTTTCATGTCCTGGAAACGATCTGGATAGGGCGTGAGTTGGTTAAATTGACGAATAATCAGTGTTGGTTTTAGAACAGCATCAGTCACGTCAAGTGCGTCCTTAAAGAATTTTAAATATTATGAATGATTATAATGAAATCATGCTTGGATAGGGGATGATACCCAGATGATTTGCCATTTTTGTTGGAAGGGATTTAATGGTTTTTTGTAGATATAAAAAAACACGCTGCTTAGCGTGTTTTTTTATTTGTCTTAAAGGGCTGTTTTAATCAATGGACATGCGGCTAAATCGGCATAAAGCGCATGAACTTGTTCAAGTTCCAAGAAAAGCAGTTGTGCAGTTAAAGAGTGATATTTACCTGTGCGAGATACTTGAATTTTAATACTCGTGCTATCAAAGTCAGGGAAGTGTTTCACTAAAATTTCTACAACAGCGACATGTAAATCATCACTCGCTTCCCCAATCAGCTTGATTGGATAATCCATAGGGAAAACCCAAAGATCTTCTTGAAGTTCGCGAGATGGCGTACGGTCTAACATGGTCATAGTAGTCCCCTTATATCAAACGCCTGCATGAATGCAGGCGTTATATGTCTTCCGAATACTAAATGGGGATACTCGAATACTTTTCAAGTCCCCATTGGTATCATCAAGAATTAGTCGTTTTCTAGGAATGAACGCAAGTGTTCAGAACGAGAAGGATGACGTAATTTACGTAATGCTTTGGCTTCAATCTGACGAATACGCTCACGTGTTACGTCAAACTGTTTACCGACTTCTTCTAAAGTATGGTCAGTTGGCATATCAATACCAAAACGCATTTTCAAGACTTTCGCCTCACGTTCAGTCAAGTTCTCAAGTACTTCACGAGTCGCTTCTTTTAAGCCTTCTGAAGTTGCCGCATCAATTGGAGAAGTGATGTTGCCATCTTCAATGAAGTCACCAAGATGCGAATCTTCATCATCACCAATCGGCGTTTCCATGGAAATCGGCTCTTTGGCAATTTTGAGTACTTTACGCACTTTAACTTCGTCCATTTCCAGACGTTCACCCAATTCTTCAGGCGTCGGTTCACGACCCATTTCTTGAAGAAGCTGACGTGATACACGGTTGATCTTGTTAATGGTTTCGATCATGTGTACTGGAATACGAATGGTACGTGCTTGATCGGCAATAGAACGTGTAATCGCCTGACGAATCCACCAAGTTGCATAAGTCGAGAATTTATAACCACGACGGTATTCAAACTTGTCTACGGCTTTCATCAAACCGATGTTACCTTCTTGAATCAAGTCAAGGAATTGCAAGCCACGGTTGGTATATTTTTTCGCAATTGAAATTACCAGACGTAAGTTTGCTTCAACCATTTCTTTTTTCGCGCGGCGGGCTTTGGCTTCACCAATCGACATGCGTTTAGAAATATCTTTAATGCCTTTAACATCAAGACCCAGTTCTTTTTCGATGTCTGCAATCTTTTGTTGGAATGCAAGCACATCTGGACGTACTTTTTCTAAATAAACTTTTTGCTCAGCAGGTGCTTTAGCAATTTGTTCATCTAACCAGGCTGGATTTGATTCATGGCCCGGGAACGAAGTACGGAAGTGATTGCGGTCCATACGACCACGACGTACTGCATAACGCATTACTTCACGTTCAGCGGTACGAATTTGTTCATGCGTACCACGAATCATTTCTGAAATGATGTCAAATAAACGCGGGGTAAATTTAAACATCATAAACACGGTTGCCAGTGCTTGAAGCGCTTCTTCTGCTTGTTTGCTATCACGACCATGTTTTTCAATAGCAGTTTTGGTTAATTTCCACGCATCTTCTAATTCGGTAAAACGAATACGGGCAATTTCTGGATCTGGACCTGATTCGGCTTCAGACTCGTCATCGCTTTCAGCTTCTTCTTCTTCGTCATCATCCAATTTTACATCTTTAGTCGTTTTAGTTGCAGCTTCAGCTTTTTCAACAACAATTTCCGCTACTTCTAGAACTTCTGGAATTTCTTCATCAGATTCTGGATCTAAATATCCAGATAAAATATCAGCAAGACGACGTTCACCTTCGGTAACATCGTTATATTCTTTTAATACAACTTCAACTGCATTTGGCCAATACGCAATAGAATGAAGAACGTCACGAATACCTTCTTCAATGCGTTTAGCAATGCTAATTTCGCCTTCACGTGTTAAAAGTTCAACCGTTCCCATTTCACGCATGTACATACGTACTGGATCCGTGGTTCGACCAGGTTCGCTTTCAACTGAAGCAAGAACGGCTGCCGCTTCTTCTTCAGCGACTTCATCGGTTGCTTCAGCGTTATTACCGTCGAACATGGTGTCATCAGATTCAGGCGCCCGTTCATGCACTGGAATGCCAACGTCTTGAAGCATTTGAATAATGTCTTCAATCTGTTCGCTTTCCGTGATCGAGTCTGGGAGATGATCGTTAACTTCAGCGTAAGTTAAGTAACCTTGCTCTTTGCCTCGGCTAATCAGAGCCGCTACTTGAGAAGTAGGGGAAGTCATATCGCTCATCTTTGCTTACTCTTCATTGAATCAGTGGCAGTGAAAAACCGTGCATAATAGCACAATTCGCTTAAAATTGTTTTGAATTGATTGGTCAAGTATCATTTAGAAAGATGACTTTGATTTAACAATTGTTTTCAATATTGGGTTGAAATTTTATTTTTCAAGTGCGTTTAATGGAATGCCTTCAAAATATACCGGGTTTTCTGCATACATTCTGAATAAAATTCTGCATGCTAATAAATACACAATTTTAGGGTCAAAAAACAAGAGTAAATTGAGTTTGTTATATAAAAAATTAAAAAAAACTTGACAAGATTTCCGAACAAAGATAAATAGCGCCTAGACCCATTCACTTTTTTCACCATGAGGTAGTTTTAGTGTCTTCTACAGATTTTGAACTAGATGATAGCTTCAGTGATGATGATGTCAGCTTTGATGAAGCCTCAAGCAAAATTAGTGCTAAAGAGTCTTTGGAAAAGCGTCGTCTGATTGACGATTTACTCGCACAACGTCGTTTGGAGCGTGAACTGAAAGATTTTGATTACGATCTGGATGATGATGACGACTTTGATGATGAAGAAGACTAAATTGTGATTTGGCATAGCCGGCTAAAATGCTATGCTATCCGCAGTTATTTTACTGAACTTGGATTTTAAATGAGTGCTTTAGATTTAGACCTATTGAGCGAATATCTAGACGGCGACCAAAATGAACACGGTCTAGATTTTGCGGCAACTCATGGTTTTTTATGTGCAACTGCTGTTGGACCAACTTTTGATAAATGGCTCGATGAACTTTTCGATAACAATCAAAAGAAAGTTCCTGCCGAAATGATTGCTCAAATAAAAGCATGGTTAGAAGCAATTCGTCAAAACTTGGCCAATGAAGAAGGAATTGAATTTCCTTTTGAAATTGAAGAAGCGGATGTTGAATCAAGTTTAGGCGACTGGAGTGTTGGTTTCGTTGATGCCATGTTCTTAAACGAAGATGCCTGGTTCACACCTGAACATGAAGAACAACTGGTAGATTTAACTTTACCAATGATGGTGTTCAGTGGCGTGGATGATGAAGATCCACAAATGGAATCTTTCCGTCGCAATGGTCAGCTTATGGACGAAATTGCTGAAGAAATTCCAGAAAACTTAAATGAAATTTATCTTATGTACCACACGCCAGGGTAAGGGTACACCTTGCGCCGCTGTAATCGCGGCTCATGTATCACCCACCAAACTCATTTAGACAAGTTTTAAAAAAGCACCTTTTGAGGTGCTTTTTTTATGCGTGAATTTCCATTTTCGTAGTGGGTAGGGGAAAGTTCATCATAAAAACTTATCTAAATTTATTTAAAGTATATCGGGCATAGCCGTTATAGGCGATATGAAAGATCAGCCCATGTAAAGCAATGGCAACCGCCACTAGCAATGAATAGCTGGCTCTCCCGGCCTGACTTATTATTATCAGCATTTCCTCAGCACGTGGATGCATAAAAATCAGGCTAAACATGACGATAAAGCCCAGACTCATGGCGACTATTGTTGATCCCCAGACCAGTTTGTTTTTTTCTTTGTCGTTTGGTAAGCGCCGTTCTTTTTTGACAAAATGTCGGGCACTTAGAAAAGCTGAAGCGATCAGGCCAGGCAGCAGGGTAATAGCACCGAGTTTCAGACCATAAATTAAGATGCTGACCAGCAGGATCAAGGCAATACTATAAACGGCTGCAAAATATTTAAGATAATGCGACATCGTCTTAGTCTCCTGATGAGAACCTGTGATCAGGATGGACGATTTTTACGCTGATGTCTACGGTATACAATCCAGCCGAGGATCATTACCACAATAGCAATGATGATGTAGCCGACTTGGCTAAAAATTTGATGCATCAAAACTTGATTTTCGCCAAAGTAAAAACCCATGCAGGCCAGAAAAGTCGTCCAGATAATCGTACCGAGACTACTGTAGAACATGAATTTCCCGAAGGGCATGTGACTCATGCCAGCTGGAATGCTGATTAGTGAACGAACTGCAGGAATCATGCGACCAAAGAAAACGATCCGGTGCCCATAGTGTTCAAACCAGTCCAGAGATTTTTTGACATCGTTAGGTTTTATAAAAAGATATTTGCCGTAGCGATCTACAAAACGGAAAATACTGTCGTGATTAAATTTATACCCCACCCAGTACAGTATAGCCGCAGCAATCAGGGAACCTATGCAACCCGCAATAATCACGCCAGTTAAAAGCAATTGCCCTTGTGATGCAGAATATCCAGCGGATGGCATAATAATTTCCGAAGGAATCGGAGGGAAAACATTGTCGAGAAACATTAATAGAGCAATACCGAAGTAGCCCAATTGTTCCATAATGGAAATAATCCATTCAGTCAAATTCATAAGTTTATAAAAATAATAATTATATCAAAACTATCCTAAAGTTTATTTAGTGTAGGGTAAAGTAAAGCCAAGTCATTAAATTTGCTTATTCCTGACTATGGACTAGAGTGTGAATATAAACTTTTCTTAAACTATACGAAAGTGCAAAAGGAATCACACTGAGCATCGCATATTCAAATAGATTCGGTTTTAAGTGGTAGGCAATAAAGATTGATAAAATAGTGCCAATCACCGCTCCCAAGGTCACAATAAAAAGATGAGATTGTTGATCTAAAAGTATTTTTATTTCTTGTATTTGTTGATGATTTTTTCCACGTACAAAGTCAACACGTCTAGTATAATTGACCGAACGAGTAATTGATTTTGGCATAATTTAACTCCTTTTTCACGTTATATGTTTAATTTTTTACTTTAAAAATTAATGAGTTACAGTGTTGTTTTTGATTTTAATCTCAGGTTATCAAATTATTTGAGACTTAGTAAGCATTAAAAGTGAAATTTGGTGATATTTTTTTAGTTATTGTTTATTTTAGGTAAATAAAAAGCCCTCAAATGAGAGCTTTATTTATATAACTTTACAAATTTAAGTTTAAAGACGTTTTCGTTTAGCAGCTGCAATTTGAGACTGACGCATGCGGAAACCTTCTTTTTGCTTTTCGGTGGTTTTTTCGATGCAGTATTTGCATGATACCCCATGTTCATAACTTGGAAGTTCAGCTTCTTCAGGAAGTAAAGGCCATCCACATGCATGACACTTAATGTTCTGACCTTCTTCTACTCCATGAGTAACAGCAGTACGGCCATCGAAGACGAAACATTCACCTTCCCACATGCTCTCGGAAGCAGGCGTTTCTTCCAGGTATTTTAAAATACCGCCTTTTAGGTGATAAACCTCATTAAAGCCTTCCTGAAGCAATAAAGAAGTTGATTTTTCACAACGAATCCCACCAGTACAGAACATCGCAATTTTCTTGTCTTTATGCTGTGCAAGATTTTGTTTTACATATTCTGGAAATTCACGGAAAGTTTCTGTTTTAGGGTCAACCGCGCCTTTGAATGTACCTGCTTTATATTCGTAGTCATTACGTGTATCGACCAGAATCACGTCATCACGTGCAATTAGTTCATTCCATTCTTTAGGATCTAGGTAATGCCCGACTAAATCGCGTGGTTTAACTTCTACACCTAAAGTTACAATCTCTTTTTTGAGCTTGATTTTCATTTTACGGAAAGGTTTATCATCGCTATGAGATTCTTTGTATTCCATAGCGTTAAAGCCTTCATTCAAAAGAAAGGCATGAATTTGGTCAATCGCTTCCCGATCCCCAGCCACAGTACCATTAATACCTTCACCGGCTACAATTAGAGTTCCACACAAGTTAATGCTGTTGACCAAGTCTAAAAGACGTTGTTGAAGATCGGCAGGATCTTGAACTTCTTTAAATTGATATAGTGCGGCAACAACCCAACTTGTGGTCGCTTGCTGTTCTACAGGTGCAAGCTGTTCTACAGTAGCGTTCATGGAATACTCCAAATGTATTATGATAGGACAAAATTCAAGGCGCGTATTTTAACGTGAATTGTATGAATAAGCGAGAAAACCATAACTAAAATATGGTTATTAAGCGAAAGATGCCGATATAGGCTGTCATTTATCAAATCGATCTTGAATTAAAAGCGTTTGTTAGATGATTTTATTGATTTCTCAATTGTGCAGGAGTGTGTTTTGAGTACTGACCGTCGAATTGCTTCTTTGACCCCATGTGTAGGGCGTTGTTCTACGGTATTTGGTGATTCAGTATGCCGTGGTTGCCGTCGCTTTAACCATGAAGTGATCCAGTGGAATACCTATACACCTGAACAGCACACTGCGGTCTGGAAGCGTCTGGATGCGCAACTGGATCAAATTTTAGTACCCATGTTACCGCATGCCGATTTGCATCATGTAGAGGGATTCGTCTTATCTAAACGGGTGCGTTTGCGTGAGGATACCTCCAAGGGTCGCAAGCTTTATCACGCACTTAAAATTTGTGAGAAGAATAAAAATTTAGCCGAAGAAAGTGGTTTGGGGATTCAAGATAAACAGGTGAAACCACTCTGGCAGGAATTTGAACGTCGCGTACTGGCTTTAGCTACAGCAAGTTATGATTTCGCTTTTTTACGTGCTGATGGTATTAGCCATAATTTATTGCAGATGATGGAAGAAGATTAAACAGATCATTGTTATTTGAATTTTCAAAAATTTAAAGTGTGGGAAAAGTGAATATCGCAGAATATCTGTTGTACTGCATGGCGGTCATTATCATGATTGCCACGCCTGGACCCGTCATGATGCTGGTCGCAAGTGCGGGACTCAAAGGGGGTTATCGCAAAGCTTTGCAAACGATATTTGGAACCAATTTTGCCTCACTGATTTTAATCACTGTTTCCATTTTGGTTCTAAAAGGTTTTCTGGATATTAGTGAGCAATGGTTCAACAGCATTAAAATTCTAGGCTGTGTGTATATTGCTTATTTAGGCTTTCAAATTTTAAAGGAAGTGTGGTTTTCTAACCAAGATGAGTCACCATCACAATTAAAATCCAATTCAATGAATGGTGGTTTTAAACGGGGATTCTGGGTTGGTATTTCTAATCCTAAAGATATTATTTTCTTTGCTGCATTTTTCCCTCAGTTTGTACAGATTACCCCTTATTTAAATATCAGTCTGGGGATTCTAACTTTAAGTTGGATCGTGCTTGATTTTGCCACTTTATCCATGATTTATTTGAGTTTTAATCGTTTATCTAAATCCAATATTTACCATAAATTGTTAGGGGCTTGCGGTGCCACTCTAATTTTAATTGCTGGATATGGTTTGTACTCAACATTGTCCTAACTATTCTAAATAATAAAAAAGCTCCTAGAGTAGGTAAGGCGGATCAGTTAAGAGCTTTTACCATAAACTCCTTAGCTTTTAGATCATTTACGGCCGAGTCTTATCTTTTTAAATCAAATATTTGAATTTCGTTTTGTTCCTTGCAAAGACTTTAAATAAGTTATTTAAAGGCTTTTCATCGCAAAACTCGTCCACTGCGTAAATTAAGAAAAATTGCAAAAACTGTATTTTTTAAATTTAGTTTTGCCTTGCGCCGTAAACAAAGCATGGCTGTGTTCTTGCTCAAGTTGCGAATGACATTTCCACGTATCAAAGAACATGAGGAGTACAAAATTAAAACTGCCAGTCAATTTCTTAACTGACTGGCATTCCCTCGAATAGGGGCTTTTATTTTTTAATTTTAGAGATTATGCGCTACGCGATATTGCACAATTTCTTCAATCGTAATCACGGTTAAATGATGAGTTTGCGCATAAGCCAGCACTTGAATACCCGACGCCATAGTGCCATCCGGATTAGTCAATTCACATAAAACACCTGCCGGTTTTAAACTGGCTAAACGTGCTAAATCAATCGTACCTTCAGTATGCCCACGACGGGTTAACACACCACCATTACGGGCGCGTAAAGGAAAGACATGACCAGGACGGTTTAAGTCACTTGCGATAGCCCCATCCTTGATTGCAGCTTTAATTGTGGTGGTACGGTCTTTTGCTGAAACGCCAGTGGTTATGCCTGTCGCGGCTTCAATGGTTACAGTAAAGGCTGTTTTAAACTGGCTTGAGTTGTCAGTCACCATCGGTGGAAGTTCCAAATGATTGGCCAATTCATCGGTTAAGCATAAGCAGACAATACCTGAACCATCACGAATCATCCGCGCCATGGTTTCAACAGTTAGTGTTTCTGCAGCAACAATCAGGTCGGCTTCATTTTCGCGGTCAAAGTCATCCATCACCAAAACCGGTTTACCTTGGCGGATATCTTCTAATGCTTTTTGGATACGTTGTTCAGCTGGGGGAAGGGCTGAAAAGAAAATTTCGGGTTGAATCAAACTAGACATTGAAACGCTCTCGTAAAATAAAAATACGGTTGAACATTTCAGGACTGATGCAGAAATGGGGTCGCAGCGATATATTAAATATAAATATCGGTTACGTCGTCTTCTTTCATCCGGACTATACCGTCGGCTTTGGTTTCTCACCAAATCTGCGAGTCAATCTTTTAAGAAAATTGACAGGCTCGTGGGCTGATTAAATCTTATCATTTCATCTAAGTTTAACTTACCACCGGTGGGGAATTGCGCCCCGCCCTGAAGCGATGTTCAATGATTATAGACCCGTTTTTAATCAAGGGCGCAGCTTTGTATAGATCAGTCAGTCATATAGATAGTAAATATTTGAATAATAAAGTGAAAATCACAAGATAATAAAAAAGCCCGCATACTGCGAGCCTTTAATATCTTTAAATTTAAGCCACTTGAACAGGAATACAGTTCGCAGTGTGACTTACAGTATTGTTCGGGTTGGCATAAACAAGACGTGGTTTATGTGCATTCGCTTCAGCTTCAGTGAAATCACCAAAGGTGGCAATAATCACTAAGTCACCGACGTCAGCTTGATGTGCAGCACCACCATTGACAGAAATAATACCTGAATGATCTTCACCACGAATCGCATAAGTGGCGAAGCGTTTACCATTCGTGACGTTCCATACGTGGATTTCTTCGTATTCACGAATACCTGCTAAATCCATGAGTACGCCATCAATTGCACATGAACCTTCGTAATGAAGTTCTGCATGCGTAACTTGAGCACGGTGAATTTTGCATTTTAATAAACGAGATAGCATGGCTGGCGTCTCCTTAGTCGAGCTAAGATTTTATCTTATGGTTAAATCAATCACTTTTTACTGGGTAAGTAATCCGCAGAAAACGCATTTTGCTCTGAAAAAAGCATCATGGCAAGAAGGATTGTTCAACAATTTGTGGATTGATCAATTCGGTTTATAAGCATTGATTTGATTCATGGCTGGCTGTATGTCACCGTTTACCAGCAATTTAATGCGAGATAAAGCGTGCGCAATGGCATCATCCATTAAA
Source organism: Acinetobacter sp. TSRC1-2 (assembly GCF_049895885.1). Classification (NCBI taxonomy): domain Bacteria; kingdom Pseudomonadati; phylum Pseudomonadota; class Gammaproteobacteria; order Moraxellales; family Moraxellaceae; genus Acinetobacter; species Acinetobacter sp. TSRC1-2. Next base: position 89,437 of record NZ_JAFCTF010000004.1, on the reverse strand, counting down.
TCTTGTTCGCTGCTCGGCGCTTTGCTGAGTACATGTCCAGATACACGTTCTTTTGAACCAGGATGACCAATACCGATACGTAGACGATGGAAATCAGGACCTGTATGCGGAACGATATCGCGTAAACCGTTATGACCACCGTGACCACCGCCTGTTTTTAAGCGAATTACACCGGGATTCATATCCAGCTCATCATGCGCGATCAGCATCGTTTCTGGGGCAACTTGATAGAATTTTGCGAAGGGCACAACACTTTTGCCAGAGGCATTCATAAAGGTTGTGGGTAAAAGCAGACGAACGTCTTGACCTTCAATATTACCGCGACCACTGATTCCGTAGAATTTAGGATCGGCTTTGAGGGAAATGCCATATTGTTCTGCAAGCCGTTCAACAAACCAAGCGCCTGCATTATGGCGGGTTTGGGCGTATTCCTTACCAGGATTGCCCAAACCGACAATTAGCGAAAGTTTTGACACTAATTATACCGTTAACACTTATGCGCGTTTAAAGTCAGCGTGCATAGGCGTGTTTTTAGCTGGGTGACGTTGTAAAGCTTGGATTTTAACGCTTTCAACTTTGTCGCCCACTTGAATTTCAATCACTTCTTCAAAGAAAGAATTGTCTTCAAGAAATTTAACAAGTTGACGAAGTTCTAAAGTCACAGTTACAGGAGCAGCTTCGCCACCGTAAATGATTGCTGGAACTTTGTTTTCTAGACGAAGGCGGCGGCTCGAACCTTTCCCTTGTACTGATTCGTCACGAGCTACTGCATTTAATACGAAGTTTGCCATGATGACATTTCCTCATTGAGTTTAATGGACTGAACCTTCGACCAGTTCAGCGATACAAAGCCCTACCATAGGGCAGGGCTTTTAAAATTTAGCGCTGTATTATAGATAACTATCAAACATTGCGCTAATAGATTCTTCGTTGTTAATACGACGAATTGTTTCAGCAACCATACTAGCAACTGAAACTTGGCGAATCTTACCAAGTTCTAATGCTTCCTGAGAAAGAGGAATGGTATCTGTTACGACAAGTTCGTCGAGTACAGAGTTTTTCAAATTCTCAAGAGCTTTACCTGAAAGTACAGGGTGAGTTGCATAGGCAACCACACGGCGAGCACCAAATTGTTTCAGTGCATCAGCAGCTTTACACAAAGTACCAGCAGTATCCACCATGTCATCCACAATTACGCAGTCACGATCTTTTACATCACCAATCAAATGCATCACTTGTGATTCATTTGCTTTTTGACGACGTTTATCAATGATTGCAAGATCGATATCACCCATTTGCTTAGCTACAGCACGTGCACGAACTACACCGCCAACGTCTGGAGAAACAACCATAAGATTATGGTGTTGCTGTTGACGAAGATCAGCAAGTAACGCAGGAGTACCGTAGATATTGTCTACAGGGATGTCGAAGAAACCTTGAATCTGGTCAGCATGAAGGTCGATCATTACAACGCGGTCAATACCTACAGTTGTCAGCATATCTGCTACAACTTTTGCAGTGATTGGCACACGGCTTGAACGGGGACGACGGTCTTGACGAGCATATCCAAAGTAAGGGATGACAGCAGTAATACGACCTGCGCTTGCACGACGTAAAGCATCGGCCATCACGAGGACTTCCATAAGGTTGTCATTCGTTGGGGCACAAGTAGGCTGTACGAGAAATACGTCTTTACCACGAACATTTTCAGTAATTTCGACAGCAATTTCACCGTCAGAAAAATGACCTACAGATGCTGCACCTAAAGGAATGTGCAGGTGGCTTACGACTTTTTGGGCGAATTGTGGATGTGCAGTTCCACTAAAAACGACAAGATTGGGCATGAAGCACCCTTGGCGGTTGGAATGTTTGAAAGTAGATGGCAGGGGCGGCTGGATTCGAACCAACGGATGCCGAGATCAAAACCCGGTGCCTTACCACTTGGCGACGCCCCTAATGCGGCAGAACTTTAATAGTTTTGTGGTTCTATGTCAAGGTAAATTAACAAATGAACCTGCAAACTCTGTTCTGTCTTTTTTGAGAAAATGGCAGGGGTAGCTGGATTCGAACCAACGGATGCCGAGATCAAAACCCGGTGCCTTACCACTTGGCGATACCCCTAAATTTGATTACTGTAATTTTTATTTAAACGACTGGTTTAAATGGCAGGGGCGGCTGGATTCGAACCAACGGATGCCGAGATCAAAACCCGGTGCCTTACCACTTGGCGACGCCCCTAATACAGCAATCTACAGATGAAATGAATGGCAGGGGCGGCTGGATTCGAACCAACGGATGCCGAGATCAAAACCCGGTGCCTTACCACTTGGCGACGCCCCTATCATATAACCTGGAAATGACGTAATGGTGATTCATTTAAACTATTGACCAAGTAAGCTTTACAAGGTGAATGAGCCAAAATCTCATCAATATTCATATCGGCAGTTACTTCAGTAAAAACACAAGCACCTGTACCTGTAAGTTTTGCAATACCGAACTGGTCTAAATACTGCATCGCTTCATTCACTTCAGGATATAGACTTCTTGCCAAAGGCTTAAAGTTATTTCCAAAGTTAAATGGCGTTAACTGATAGGCGCAAAATTTAGTAGGCTTCGTGTCTCTTGTCAACGTTTTTTGTGAAAAAAGCAGTTGAGTGCTGATAAAACAGTCAGGTTTTAGCACAATGTATTGTTTTTGATCTAAGTCTATGAATGTTAAGTGTTCACCAATACCTTCAGCCCATGCGTTACGGCCATGAACAAAAATCGGAACGTCTGCACCGAGTTTTACCCCTAGCTCAGCCAATTGTTCAATACTTAGACCGCATTGCCACAGTTGGTTTACTACAATGAGGGTGGTGGCAGCATTGGAGGAGCCACCTCCGAGGCCTGCACCCATCGGAATATTTTTCTCAATGGAGATTTTTAAACCAGTTGGCCGTTTAGCATAAGGTTTTAAAATTTGAGTGGCTTTATAGATTAAATTCTGTTCAAGGTCGACACTGCTCAAGCCATCAATTGAAATGGTTAGGTCATCTGCTTGAGTGAATTCTAGCCAGTCAGTTAAATCAATCAATTGGAAAATAGTTTGCAATTCATGATAGCCATTGTCACGACGACCGGTGATATGCAAAAAAAGATTGAGCTTGGCAGGAGAGGGAACACGAATCATAGAGTTTTAAACTTTTGCAGATTTAACGATTTTGAATAACCATTGTAATACGGTTTTCCTGACCTGATTCAAGTGCCTGTTTCAAAATCAATTTATTTGGTAATTGCGCTTGATCATTATAACTTAAATCAACAGTCCAGCCATCTTCCAAAAATTGGATGGGACGATTGTTCTCATCTTTACTGATTTTCGCTTGTGCGGTTGCCGGTTTGGCTTGAACCCAATCAACTAAATGAGTAATCGGTGCTTGCCAACCGGTTGCACGTTCCAGTAATTCTTCAGGTGTTTCAGCTTCAATCAGTCCAGTTTTGGCACTATTTAAGCTGACTTGACCTGGAGTGCCTGAAATTTGCGTTTTGCCCACCCCTAAAATTCCGCTTAACTCGATGTCAAATTCATCCTGCTGTTGTACCCAGGTGAAAAATGCACTGCCAGATTGTTTTGGGGTTTTTACCCCAATTTTACCTTGCAGGTTGAAATTTTTTGCTTCAGGTAATTGGGAAACACTCGGCGCTTGAGGCTGAGTATATTGTTGGCAACCTGTCAGTACTAGTGTGCTTGTGGCGATTAGGGTTAAGCCGAATTTCGAAAAAATACGCATAAAGATCATTAACTCTTTTTCAGGTGTGGCGGTAACAATAACGATTTCAGTTGCTCTAATTGAGGATCATTGGGGTGTTTTTTTTGTAATTGTTGTAACACATGATTAAATTTTGTCAGATCGCCTTGCATATACAGCGCTTTTGCATAGCGCACTCCAATTTTGACACTTTGACTCATCTCATACGCTTTTTCTAAAACCAGCGCAGAGGTTTTAAAGTCATTCTGTAAAAAGGTGATATAGCCGAGCGTATCCAAAATAGACGCTTGTTCAGGTGCAAACTCCAAGGCATGTTCAACATACTGTCTGGCTTCATCCAAACGTCTGTTTTGTAGCGCTAGTGTGTAGGCATAAGCATTCAGATAGGTTGGGCTGTTTGGTTCAATTTCCAATAGTTTTTTCAATAATTTATCAAGCTTATCCTGATCTTGATACGCGTCAAGAAGCAGTACTTCAGAATAGATCAGCTCAGGGTCATCCGGGATATTTTTAATGGCCTCATCGAGCAGGCGCATGGCTGCTTTTTTATTGCCCATACGTTTTAGAATATCGGCCTGAGCCTGATAGAGGAAACTGGCATGTTGAGGATAATTGACCCGTTCCTGAGTTAAAAACCGTAACGCATCGCTCAGCTGTTTTTGCTCTGAAAAAATATTAATCATGTTGCGGCGTGAAACCGTGTACAGGCTGCCATCCACCAAGCGGTAATAGGCTTTTGCGGTTTCAAAATGTTGTTTTCTTTCGGCATTTACAGCTAGATAATAATAGGCTTCATTTTGATATTGATTGGAATATCGAAGCTCAACTAAAAACTTTTCCGCCTTTTCATATTCTTCTAAATCAATACTGGTTAAGCCTGCAATGAACAGGGCTTCTTCTTCATGCGGCCATTTCTTGAGAATGGTTTCGAGTTTATCCAGTGCTGCTTTAGATTTATTAATTTTAATTAGATATTTAATTTCAGCCAAACGAACTTCTAAATTGGATTTATGTTTACGACTGGCTTTGTCATACCATTCTAGGGTGGCGTCTTCATCCCCTAAAGCACTGAGTAAATTGGCTTTCATTAAGATAAAGCCAGTGACTTTGGGGCGTTTTTTAAGTGCACGATTAACCGTAACCAGTGCTTGCTCTAACTGTCCATTTTGCGCCTCTAAGCCTGAAATCAGTACCAAGACAGATGGGTTGTCGCGTTCTTTACTTTTGCTTAATGCTTCCAGTAGAACTTCTCGATCTTCCGGTTCTTCTGGCACAATGCCGACCAGAATCTTTTCCAGGTCTGCATCGGGATCAATATTTAAAATTTTATCTAGCGTTTCGGATGCCAGTTCATACTCATGCGATTTCAGGGCAATATGTGAAAGATAAAATAAAGCCGGAACATCTGTAGGTTCCTGAACCACCCAATGCGTTGCAATGTCGAGTGCAGCTTTTAGGTCATTTTGTTCCAGTGCAACATTTAAGGCGCGCTGTTTAACCGTGGTCGAACTGCTTTTAATTGCAAGCACGGTGTAGTTATGTAATGCTGTTGGAATGTCATGATAGGCCAGTGCAAATTCAGCAATCATGCTTTGTTTTATGGCATTATAATTTGAATTGGCATGATAAATTTCTCCGGATGCTCTAATATGAGCACTCGAAGCCATGCTACCCACAAGTAAGAATGTGGTAGAATATTGCTTAATTGTCGCGCCGTTTATTCGGCTATTTGTTTGACGCAATTTTTCTTGATCCAAGTAATGCTTTTTATGACACCAATATTGCACAATAGCATAAATTTAGCGAAATGATGATCTGATATGTCTTTCTTTGCACTGGGTGTCAACCATCAGACCGCTTCTGTAGAACTGCGTGAACAGATTGCATTTAACCCGGAAAAGTTAACGCAACTGCTTGCCGAGCAAAGCCAAAACCATGACTTGAATGATATGGTCGTGGTTTCTACATGTAATCGAACTGAAGTTTATGCCATGTCTGACAATGCAGAGATGGTAATGAATTGGCTCGCCCAGGCAAATGGCCTAGATGCTAAACAATTATTAAATCATGTCTATCGCTATGAAAATGCGCAGGCTGTAACGCATCTGATGCGGGTTGCCAGTGGTCTTGACTCCTTGATGCTGGGTGAACCGCAAATTTTAGGACAAGTAAAGTCTGCGCTTTCTCTGGCCAAAGATGCCCATACCGTTTCTCCAAATTTAAACCGCATTTTTGAATATGCTTTTTACGCAGCCAAGCGTGTCCGTTCGGAAACTGCAGTTGGTAGTCATGCGGTTTCCATGGGTTATGCCGTTGCTCAGTTGGCACTTCAAGTCTTTAGCAAGCCTGAAAAACTGACCGTGATGGTGGTTGCAGCAGGTGAAATGAATAGCTTGGTGGCGAAACATTTAGCCGAAATGGGCGTAGGTAAAGTCCTTATTTGTAATCGTACACGTGCCCGCGCTGAAGTCTTGGCGCAAGAAATTGCGCATCGGGTAGATGTGGAAATTATCGATTTTTCCGAGTTGGCTGCAAACTTATATCGCGCAGATGTGATTTCAAGCTGTACCGGAAGTTTGCATCAGGTTATTGCTTACAATGACGTTAAAACTGCATTAAAAAAACGTCGCTATCAACAAATGCTGTTGGTGGATTTAGCGGTTCCGCGTGATATCGACCCAAAAGTTAAATCATTGGATGGCGTGTATTTATATGGCGTCGATGATTTACAAAGTGTAATTGATGACAATCTGGCTCAACGTCGCCAAGCGGCGGTTGAAGCAGAAGTCATGGTCAATCAATTAGCCACAGAATTGCTCACCCAGCAAAAAATCAACAAAGCGGGTAGTACTATTCATGCGTATCGTGAACAAGGCGAAGTTCTAAGACAGGAAGAGTTGGCTCTAGCGATGTCTCGAATTACAGCCGGTGAAAATGCCGAGCAGGTGCTGCAAGAGTTTTCGCATCGTTTAACCCAAAAATTACTCCATCCTACTTCTATTTTATTGCGTCAAGCAGCGAAATCTGAAGATCCAAGTTGTTTTGAATGGATGCGTGATGATCTGGACGCAATCTTTGCGAAGCGTCGTAAAACAAAACAAGAAAAAGAATAGCTTGGTTTTTAGCGCCCGATTATTCGTCAATTAAGGTCAATGATCGTTTACGATCAATTTCATAAATTCGCTGTTTCAAGTTTCTCATTTCAGCAATGCTGGTAAATTTTTTCGATTTTAATTTTTGCTGCAAGCATTGATATTGCAGTTTAATCGAAAAATCTTCAGCTAGTTTATCTGCTTGCTCTGGAGATGAGGTGTAATCACTGATATTGGTTTGCATTAAAATATGCTGTAAGTCATGGTGATAATTTGCACAGGCACCTAAGACATAATATTGCGATAATTCAGTATCATCCGGTAAATCATCAAAAATGATATTAAAGATATTTAAAATTTTAAACAGCAACTGATCATGTGGAATCAAAGCGCGTAACGGTTCGAAATGGATATACAAATAGGGGTGACTCATTAAAATCGCCACCACATATTCTTCTGCATCAATTTTGGTACTAAAGCTTAATGACGCATCATTGTTGACTGGCGGTTGCCATTTGCGGCTATAACCGAGCTTTTCACGGAAATATTGCTGTAACAAATAACGGTAAGAACCATGTTTCGGCAACAGTTCAGTGAGCTGTTTTAACTCACCCATGACCTGACTTTTACCTTCAGGCGATGTGCTGTTATGATTTTGAGTTAAATGGGCAAAAACAAACTCGGACAATAAAGGCGCGGCTTGCAACATGCGTTGAAAGCTTTCTAAGCCTTCACGGCGAATGAGTGAATCCGGATCGTGATCATTCGGTAGCACGAAGAACTTGAGTTCACGACCGTCATTCAGTAAAGGAAGTGCAATTTCTAAAGTGCGACGCGCCGCTTTTTGACCGGCCGCATCGCCATCGAATGCCACAGTAATGCGACTATTTTGCTTAAATAAAATATTTAGATGGTCGGTATTACTGGCTGTACCCAAGGTCGCCACAGCACCGAAAACGCCATATTGCTGTAAGGCAATGACATCCATATAGCCTTCGACCATCAGCCAGTCTTGGGCTTTTTGCTTGCGGCCTTCATATAAACCATATAGCAACTGGTTTTTATGAAACACTTCAGAATCGGGTGAGTTGATATACTTGGGTTTGATTTCGTCATTTAAAGCACGACCGCCAAAGCCAACCACACGACCTTTGGAATCACGAATCGGAAAAATGACCCGATCACGCAGCAGGTCAAAATCTCGCCCTTTGTCACTGGTACGGATTAACCCCAGTTGTCTTAAACCTTCAATATCATAAGGGAAGGCTTTTTCCAGATGTTGCCAGTCTTCGGGCGCATAACCTAAACGCCAATACGCAATGGTTTCAGCGCTTAAACCCCGTTGTTTGAAGTATTGCTGGGCAGTCTGACTATGCGGTAATTGCTGTTCATAATACAGCGCAATATTTTCCAGTAAATCGTATAAGTTACCGTCTTGAGCAATATCTTCAAATTGCGCAGTAGTTTGATCAAACGCTGCAAATGGATCATTGCCATAGAACACATCCTCTTGCATCTGAAATTCTGCAAAAGGGTCGTGATCCATTGCTGCCGGTGATGGGGCATTAGAGTTTTGTGGTGAATTGGCTGCAGCATTTTGAGTGTCGGGTTCAATTTTTTTCGCAACAGGCTGAGGCTTCGCTGCTTCACGTTTATATTTGATTTTATTTGAATCTTGATTGTCTTTGGGCAGTTCAATACCGCTTCGGCTCGACAGATCTTTCATCACATCGACAAAATTACGACCGTCGATGTCCATTAAAAAGCGAATGGCATTACCGTTGGCCTGACAACCAAAACAATGAAAATACTGTTTATCCCGATACACATGGAATGATGGCGATTTTTCCTGATGAAAAGGGCAGCAGCCTGAATAGGTGCGACCAGTCTTCTTAAGTTTCACGCGTTGACCAATCAGATCGACAATATCTGTGCGATCTAATATTTGATCAATCGTGTGTTGAGGAATAGCCATACGTATGTAATCGGGTTGAGATCTATCTATTAAAAATGGCTGACAAATAGGCTGTCAGAAATTAGCTAAGTTAAAAGTGCGTCAGGGGTTAAAAGTTAATTTGTATACCTTTTACGCAAAATGATCAATATGATCGGTTAAAATAGCAAAAGGGCAAGTATGATAACTTGCCCTTCATGAAAATGCGACCAATAAGCTTGGCTTATTTAGTTGCTGGTACTTCTTCTGTAGTTGGTTCTGCAATCATTTCTTGTTTCGGTGCAGGAATACTACTTTCTGTTTGTGGTCGATCTAACAAACCGAAACTTAAACGATTGGTGATGCTGCGTTTTTGTCCATCTTCAGTGCTTTGTTGTTGCTCTGTCTCTGTAGAACTTTGCGCTTCACGTCCAAATACACCTAAAGTTGCACGGTTAATCCAGCTACCTTCACTGCGTGCAGCACGAAGATTTACACTACCATCCGCTTTAACAAGGTTTGGATAGTTTAGCTTTAGCACTTCAATATATTGTTGTGAAGTCTGGGTATCCCCTAGTTTGTCATAACCATAGGCAATTGTGGCTAAGGCTTCAGGCACTTGTGGGGTTTGTGGATAGTGTTCAACCACCCATTGAGAACGTTCAACTGCAGCTAACCATGCCTTACGCTTGATATTAAAACGCGCTGCATTCATCTCGGCTTCAGCCAACTCGGTGCCAATAAACTTCATACGCTGTGCTGCATCGACTGCATAAGTGCTTGACGGGAAGCGACGAATGAAATCGACAAAGTTTTGATAAGCCACTTTTAAATAGCTGACATCACGATGCGCCTGCTTTAATGAGGTATAACGCAATAAACCATCATAGTTTTGTTCCATGTTCGCCACGCCACGAACATAGTAGGCATAGTCCACATTTGGATGTTGGGGATTTAGACGAATAAAACGCTCGGCAAGGGCAATTGCACCTTCATAATCTTTTTGTTGGAATTTAACGTACAACAATTCTAATTGTGCCTGTTGCGCATAATCACCTGTAGGGTAGTAGGTGTCTAAGGCTTCAAGATGCTTAGCCGCGTCGGTATATTGACCACGTTCAAGGGCTTTTTCAGCTTTTTGAATATAAACTTGCTCGCTAGATTGTGGTCCGGTGTCTACAACTTCTTTCTTTGGATTACTGCTACAGCCCGCTATTGCCGACGCAACGCCTAAAGATAAAGCAAGCATTGTCATTTTATAACGTGGTAACGACATAAAAATTCCTCTGTTAATACGGGCAATGAGCTACAATTGCACTATTAAACCACTTTTGTCTGAATGAGCAAATGAGTCAAGCACAATCTTCTAATTCTAATTTCCCTGAAACTGATTTCAATTTACTTGAAGATTCTGAGGATGCAGATAACCATACTTCAGACTCAACTGCAACACGTTTATCGTTGCAATTTCAATTGGATGAAAGCTATTTAGGGCAACGTATCGACCAGGTCGCAGCGCTGGTCTGGAACGATTTTTCCCGTGAAAAACTGAAGCAGTGGCTTAAAGATGGCCATTTGTTGGTAAATGGTAACACTGTTAAACCCAAGTATAAATGTGAAGGCAATGAGCTTTTAACACTCAATGTTGAGCTGGAAGTTCAAACCAAAAGCTTGCCTGAAGATATTCCATTAAATATTGTTTATGAAGATGACGATATTATTGTCATTAATAAACCGGTGGGTATGGTGGTTCATCCAGGCGCGGGCAACAGCTCGGGTACTTTGGTAAATGCCTTGCTGCATCATTATCCTAAATCGGCGGAGTTGACACGTGCGGGCCTCGTGCACCGTATTGATAAAGACACCAGCGGTTTGCTGGTGGTTGCGAAAAACCTGGAATCTCAATTTTCCTTAAGCAAGCAGTTGGCCAAGAAAAGCGTCTACCGTGTTTATGATCTGGTGGTTTACGGCAAAATCATTGCCGGCGGCACCATTGATGAGCCAATTAAACGTCATCCGGTTGATCGTATTAAAATGGCCATCTTGCCGGGTGGTAAGGATGCAGTAACTCATTACAACGTAAAAGAGCGCTTCCAGCATTTCACCCGTGTACAAGCACGTTTGGAAACGGGTCGTACCCATCAAATCCGTGTTCATTTTAGTTATCTGGGCTTTGGTTTGGTTGGTGATCCGGTGTATATGAGTCGTGTACGTGTTCCTGCGGGTGCTTCTGAATTACTGGGTGAAACTTTACGTGGCTTTAAACGCCAAGCCTTACATGCATCTAAACTTGGCCTGGTTCATCCACGTTCAGGTGAAGAAATGATGTTCGAAGCGCCGTGGGCAGATGACTTTACTCAATTGGTTGAAGTTTTACGTAGCGAAAACCAAGCCTACTAAGTTGTTTTATCGCGTGCTATGCATCATAAGGAAAGAAACATGCAATTCGTTCAAGGGCTTCCACAGGGTATATTTGTTGGGCAGACGCGAGTGCATCATCAAAAAACTCAACCTTCCGCTCAACCTGAACTTGCAGGATTTAACTTGGCATTGCATGTTCATGATGAAGCAAAGCGTGTACAGCAGCATCGTATGGCGTTACTGCAAGAGTTTAATGAATTCGGGGTCGATAAAGTCACCTGGATGACGCAAACGCACAGTACTATTTGTCATACCATTAATGAAGAAATTCCTTTTACAGCACTCGAAGGTGATGGCCTGGTCACACAACGCAAAGCACATGCTTTAATGATGATGACTGCGGATTGTTTGCCTATAGTTCTCGGTAATAAAGATGGCACGGAAATCGCGAATCTACATGCCGGCTGGCGAGGTTTGGCGGGTGGTATTGTTGAAAATACTATTGCGACCATGCAAAACCAGCCGACTTGGGCATGGTTAGGCGCTGCCATTAGTCAACCATGTTTTGAAATTGGTGAGGAAGTCAAATTGGCTTTCTGTTCAAAATATCCTGAACTGGAGAGCGCTTTTAAAGACAGTGAAAAAGCAGCCAAGTTTTATGCTGACTTATATGCCATCGCACGTTTTATTCTGAAGCGTCACGGTGTTGATGTTGTGCTGGGTGGCGATCAGTGCAGCTTTCAGCAGGCAGAAGAATATTTTTCTTATCGCCGGGAGGCAAAAACAGGGCGCATGGCAACATTCGTGTTTATGGCGTGAAACTGTTAAACTTGCTTAAAATTTACTGCTTTTATTGATATGCCTTTATCTTCGAAATCACTTGCCATCGTTTATCACAGCCCATATGGACATACTGCAAAAGTAGCCTCTTTTATTGCTCAAGGTGCTGAGCAAACGGGCATTCATGTGCACTGTATGAACATCGAACACGTGGATTGGGATGTACTGGATCAGGCGGATGCGATTGTTTTCGGTTGCCCAACCTATATGGGAAGTTTAACTGCTGCTTTGAAGTTATTTATGGAGCAGTCTTCCAAACGCTGGTTGGCACGCACATGGCAAGGCAAAATTGCAGCGGGTTTCACCAATGGTGGCGGTTTAAGCGGAGATAAGCTAGCTGTGTTGCAACAGATCAATCTGTTTGCCATGCAACATGGCATGTTGTGGACAGGCTTGCCGATGATGCCTACCGGACGTAGCGCACAGGATTTGAACCGGATGTCGAGCTTTTTAGGTTTAATGACGCAGTCCGATAATGCGCCCGTTGAAATAACTCCGCCACAAGGTGATTTAGATACAGCCATCTGGTTTGGTGAATATATCGGCTTATTGCTGGGTAAACTAAAATAAAAGCAGATTGATATGAATATTAAAAAACCTCCAGAGGGAGGTTTTTTGTTTGATAGATAAAAACTTATTTATGGAAAATTCGGGCTTTATCGCGTTGCCAGTCACGGTCTTTTTCAGTGGCACGTTTATCGTGAAGCTGTTTACCTTTTACTAAAGCAATTTCAAGCTTGGCATTTGGCCCTTTCCAGTAACAAGCCAGTGGAACGCATGAATAACCTTTTTGGTTAATCGCACCCATCAGCTTTTCGATTTCACGTCGGTTCAACAAAAGTTTACGTGTACGCGTCGCTTCAGGTACCACATGGGTCGATGCGCTCAGTAAAGGCTGAACCTGTGCACCAAACAAGAAGGCTTCACCATTTTTAAAGGTAATATAGCTTTCTACGATGGTCATACGACCTGCACGCATTGATTTGACTTCCCAGCCTTGTAATGAAAGACCAGCTTCGAATTTCTCTTCAATAAAATAATCGTGGCGGGCACGTTTGTTGAGTGCAATAGTTCCGCCGTTATTTTTTTTAACTACAATACTTGCTTTCGCCATAATCTGATACTTCCAATCTTCCTACTATTGTACCGCAACTCGAACCAAGATGAAGTTTTTTAAATTTATGAGGATTATTCACTAAAAAAACAAGTTTTTGTTAAAATAAGCATCTACACAATAAACTAGAGTACAAATGGATGTCTAAAACTCGCGTTATTTATCCGGGCACCTTCGATCCAATTACCAATGGTCATATCGATTTGGTGTCACGTGCAGCGAAAATGTTCGATGAGGTGGTGGTTGCCATTGCCATTGGTCATCATAAGAATCCAGTTTTTAGTTTAGAAGAGCGAGTAGATTTAGCGCAAAAATCTTTAAGTCACTTGCCCAATGTAGAATTTGTCGGCTTTGATGGTTTGTTGGTGAGTTTTTTCCGCGAACAAAAAGCCACAGCAGTACTTCGGGGTTTACGTGCCGTATCGGATTTTGAATATGAATTTCAACTGGCCAATATGAATCGTCGACTGGATTCGAATTTTGAAGCGGTGTTTTTAACTCCTTCAGAGCAATATTCTTTTATTTCATCTACGTTGGTACGTGAAATTGCCCGTTTAAATGGTGATGTGACCCAATTTGTACCGCAAGCTGTGGTTGAAGCCTTTAAACGGAAACAACAACAAGGTTGGTAGCGTGTCTTTATATATTACCGATGAATGCATCAATTGTGATGTGTGCGAGCCGGTGTGCCCGAACGAGGCCATTTTCATGGGTGAAATCATATATGAGATTCACCCGGATTTGTGTACCGAATGTGTCGGGCATTTTGATGAACCCCAATGTCAATTATTCTGTCCAGTCGATTGTATTCCGCTAGATCCAAAGCATGTGGAATCTCAAGATCACTTAATGGATAAATATAAAAAACTGATTGCTCAAAAAAGCACAAGCAATTAGTCCGGAAGTTTGATAAGATGCGCCCCGAAGTGAGCCAGACGATCGCTGCTGTGGAAATCTCCGTGATTGAAGCAGGGGAGGAAAGTCCGGGCTTCATAGGGCAGGGTGCCAGGTAACGCCTGGGCGGTGAAAGCCGACGGCAAGTGCAGCAGAGAGTAGACCGCCATCTTTGCAATTTCCCTTCGGGGAGACCAAGAGAGATGGTAAGGGTGAAAGGGTGCGGTAAGAGCGCACCGCGTGTCTGGTAACAGTTCACGGCAAGGTAAACCCCACCAGAAGCAAGACCAAATAGGAATCCTGAGGCACGGCCCGTGCTGGATTCGGGTAGGTCGCTTGAGCGTACGAGTGATTGTGCGCCTAGAGGAATGATCGTTCACGACAGAACCCGGCTTATCGGCTCACTTCACTAATTTTTTACAATTATTGTGTGATATTTCTTGACATACAGCATGTTGAAATAGATAATACGCGCACAGTTTTGGCTATGTAGCTCAGTTGGTTAGAGCACCGCACTCATAATGCGGGGGTCACAGGTTCAAGTCCCGTCATAGCCACCATTTTAATAGGTCACACTTCTATAAGTGTGACCTTTTTTTATGCTTGAAATTTGTACTTAATTATTTATGCTTAAAATCATTTATTCACACTGAAGAGCAGTTGTTGCCAATTTAATATGTGGAAATTCTTGATTATATTTTTCTAAAATAGCATCTTTCTTGTCTTGACCGAACAGCATCGATTGTAACTGACTAATTTTATCTTCAGTTAAATGCTGATATGCACAATGTAATGCGATCTGGTTTTGTTTGGCAATTGCCAGTTTTTGATCTTCTGGAATTTGTTCAATTCGATACAATTTTTGCTGTGCTTTACTCAGCTGCGCAAGACTACGTTTTTGTTGCATGGTGAGTAGCTGCTGACGGTTAATTCATTGTGCTACATCCATCCGTACACCATTGTAGTCCACAAATATGGGTGAGATGATTTGGCAACCTGTACTGAGCAAGGTGACTACACTTATGCATATTAATTTGAGTTGGTTCATATTTTCTTTGTCTTTTGGATTCTTGATTTGAGCAGATAATAGGAAAAATAACATGAAGAAAAGCTGCTTTTGTTTAAATATTGATTGAAAGCTTTTAAATCGCTTAAAGACTGAACACTTGTAAAATGCAGGGCTTGACGCTACTCACTGAAATTTAGATAATGCGCACACAGTTTATGGCTATGTAGCTCAGTTGGTTAGAGCACCGCACTCATAATGCGGGGGTCACAGGTTCAAGTCCCGTCATAGCCACCATTTTTATAGACCATGCTCTCAGCATGGTCTCTTTTTTTGTGGGTCAAAAAGTATAGGTTGATGTCAAATAAAAAATACAAGAGAAAGATTACAAATTATCTTGGATATACTGCTCAATAAATTGATGGGTTGTTTCGCTTAAATAGAAAGGTGAGATCAACTGCTGCAGAATCCCCTCGAGTAAGCCTTGTTCTTCTAGAGCCTGAATAGTATGCGGCAAGAAACGCAGCGCCTCTTGATGCAAATCATCTTCATCTAGTCCAACGGAGTGCAATAATTCTTGTAAATTATAGTCAGCAAAATAATCATAAAAAACGGCCACAACATCCAAAATCACCTGTTGCAAATATTCGCCTTGTCGCAACTGTCGCCATGTTTCATAAACCAATATGAAAAATTCTTCAAAGTCGATGGCTTGGAGTTGCGAGAAGATTTCTTTTAAGGTTTTTTGTTTAATATCATTCCATAAATGTAGGCTGATATCAGCCAGTTCTTCATTGGGTAATAAAATGATATTGCCCAATTGTTTAACTAGCGTTTGGGCAAGTTGTTGCTCAAGTTTAAGTTCAATATTTTGTTGTTGGTCTTGAATAAAACTGAGTATTTTGGAACCCAATCCGTGTTTATGCAGATTAAGTTTGCGTAGATGGTCCAGCCAAGGCGTATTGCTTTCCAGAATTTGATTGGCTAACTGTAAACTCACAAGTTTGACTTGCGGGTTATGTTGCAAATTATCTTGGATATAGTAACGTAACTGGTCTAATTCCAGTATTTTGTTCATCCATAATTCGAATGATTCATCTGAAAACAGCTCATTAATTTGAGTATGATTATTAATGGCAAGATGATGAATTCTTTGCGCAATCATCCCGATGAACTCTAAAATTTCCGCACCTAGATTTAGTTCAAAAGTATATTTTTGAACTACATTTTGTAATGATTCAAGCTGAATAAATTGTTTTAATAAAATTTGATCGGAATGGGTATAAATATGATGAACAAACTTTTCGATGTAGTGATTATTTTTTTCTGCTAATAATTGTTTTTTAATAAAACAAGTTTGCTCAAGCATAAGCGCTTGAGCAAACTGTTGAGCAAAGTCCTGCTTAGACACCCGGTGTCCATCCATTAACGATCGGATAGCGACGTTCGCGGCCAAATGAGCGCGGACTAATGCGTGGACCAATCGCAGCTTGACGGCGTTTGTATTCGTTACGATCGACAAGACGAATTACTTTTTCAACCACTTCTTTCTTAAAGCCTTTGGCAATGATGTCATCCTGGCTGCAATCTTCTTCAATATAAGCATAAAGAATCGCATCTAGTACATCATACGCAGGTAAAGAATCTTGGTCTTTTTGATCAGGACGAAGTTCTGCAGAAGGCGGACGGGTGATCACACGTTCAGGAATGACAGGGGTTTCAGAAATACTGTTACGGTATTTAGCCAGTTCAAACACAATGGTTTTATACACATCTTTTAGAACTGCGTAACCGCCCACCATATCGCCATACAGCGTGCAATAACCTACAGAAAGTTCTGATTTGTTACCGGTTGCCAATACAAGGTTGCCAAATTTATTCGATAGACCCATCAGTAGTGTACCGCGTGC
The DNA here is from genome assembly GCF_049895885.1 of Acinetobacter sp. TSRC1-2. Taxonomy (NCBI): domain Bacteria; kingdom Pseudomonadati; phylum Pseudomonadota; class Gammaproteobacteria; order Moraxellales; family Moraxellaceae; genus Acinetobacter; species Acinetobacter sp. TSRC1-2. Next base: position 72,535 of record NZ_JAFCTF010000004.1, on the reverse strand, counting down.
ACGTGCTTGCAGGTTTTCTTCAGTCGTATCTGCAGGGCTGTTACCAAAGAAAGGATACAGAGTTTGCATGAAGCTGTTTACAATCGGGTTGATTTCGGCAATACCAAAAGTCACGCCCATATTTTTCGCTTGTGCAGCTGCATCTTCAACACTGATTTGCGCTGTATAGGTATAAGGCATCATCACGGCTTGGACTTTATCTGCACCGATCGCATCAACCGCAATTGCGAGGGTTAATGCCGAGTCAATCCCGCCAGACAAACCCAGAATCACGCCCGGGAAACCAGAACGTTGAATATAGTCACGGGTTGCTAAAACCAGGCCTTGATAAATTTCAGCCATGGTATCTAAAGCGGGAGTCAGTGTTCCAACTTTATAAGCCTGTTGTTCAGCTTCATATTCAGCGTAAAAAAGATCTTCTTTAAAGCTTGGTGCCTGTAAAGCAATGCCGCCGTCTTTATTGATCACAAAACTGGTGCCATCAAAGATAAGATCGTCCTGACCACCGACTTGGTTGGTATAGACCAAATTGATGTTCAGTTGTTTGGCCAGCTCGCTCATGGTGGTAAGGCGATGTTGCGGTTTACCCACTTCATAAGGGGAAGCATTTAAGACTAAAGCGGTTTCAACATTTAGTTGGGATAATTGATGTACGGTATTGAGTGACCAAATATCTTCACAAATCAAAACGCCAAATTTATGGCCTAGATATTCAAAAACAAGGTGTTGATGTCCTTCGCTGAAATAACGTTTTTCATCAAAGACACCATAGTTTGGCAAGTTCTGCTTGTTATAAATACCCAATACTTGTCCATCTTTCATTACGGCTGCCGCATTATAACGGTGACCATCGTCAGTTTGATTGACAAAACCAAAGACCATTACTATATCTTTTACCTGGCTAAGCTGCTCAAATGCATTTTGAGTACGTTTAGCGAAGCTAGGACGGAGTAATAAGTCTTCCGCAGGGTAGCCGACGGTTGAAAGCTCGGGAAAGATAATTAAATCAGCTTTTTGTTTTTTGGCTTCATTTACCTGTGCAAGCATTTTTTGAGCATTTGCTTCGATATTGCCAATATGTGGAGAGAATTGTGCAAGGGCAATTTTAAAACTTTTCATTCCAACTTAATCCTATACCTATAGGGATATATACACAGACTGATGATTTATTATGGCTATTGGTTCAACGCTGTGTACGCGACGACAAACAAATAGATGTTTAATCAATAATTAGCAATTCGATACTATATACGAATTGCGACATTTATTGAGATAAAAACAAAAAAAAATCCGAATTTAGACAAAAAAACTACAGCGTTAATGAGAGAATAAAAACGCGAAAAATGTGTGATTATTGCCAGATAAGATGACATTATTTATGAAGCCTATACTGCATACTTTGAATCGGTTATTCGAGGTTGAGAATCGAAAATTAACCCAAGGTGAAAAACAACTTGCGCAATCTGTTTTTGGAATACATTTGCAGCTTGATACAATCAGAATTGTGGCTCATCGCGGGGTGATTAAGAATTATGCCATTAGTCCCAATGGTAATATCTATTTCCATCCTCAAAACTGGTGCGAAGATTTCTCTAAGCTGTCTTTAGCTAAACAGTCCTGGTTAATTCATGAACTTACCCATGTCTGGCAAATTCAGCAGGGTTTGGCTGTAGTGCGTAAAGCAATATTTGATCGTAAATATCAGTATGTTTTAGAGCAGGGCAAACTGTTTTTACAGTACGGTATTGAGCAGCAGGCGCAGATGGTTCAGGACTATTTTATTAGAAAATCCCGTGGGCAGGAGTGTCAGGCCTATGAGGATTGTATTCCATTCCTGTCTCAAAAAGCATGATTTTGTGCTGAGCTGAAAATAATAAGGTGGTTCATTAGAGTATTAAGAATAATTTAATTGTGTTTAGTCATAAAAAAACCGCCTAAAGAGGCGGTTTTTTAAATCATTAAATTCTTAAAGAATTAACGACCCTGGATGTCACGTTGAACTTCACCTGTGTAAAGTTGACGTGGACGACCGATTTTGTAAGGACCGCTATGCATTTCTAACCAGTGACTGATCCAGCCAACTGTACGTGCAAGAGCGAAAATTACAGTAAACATTTCAGTCGGGATACCAATCGCTTTAAGGATGATACCTGAGTAGAAGTCTACGTTAGGGTACAAGTTGCGTTTAATGAAGTATTCGTCAGATAACGCAATACGTTCAAGTTCCATAGCAAGCGCAAGTTGTGGATCGTTGATGCCAAGAGCAGCAAGAACTTCATCACAAGTTTCTTTCATTACTTTCGCACGTGGATCGAAGTTTTTATAAACTCGGTGACCGAAGCCCATAAGTTTAACTTCTTTAGTTTTCACTTTTTCCATGAAGCCAGCAACGTTTTCTACAGAGCCGATTTCGTCAAGCATCTTAAGAACTGCTTCGTTCGCGCCGCCGTGAGCAGGACCCCATAGTGCAGAGATACCAGCAGCAATACATGCATACGGGTTAGCACCAGTAGAACCAGCTAAACGTACTGTAGAAGTAGACGCATTTTGTTCATGGTCAGCATGAAGCGTGAAGATACGATCCATTGCTTTAGCAAGAATAGGATCAACTTTGTAATCACGGTCTGCAGGAGTAGCAAACATCATGTACAAGAAGTTTTCTGCGTAGCTCAAGTCGTTACGTGGGTAAACGAACGGTTGACCTACTGTGTATTTGTAGCTCCAAGCTGCAAGAGTTGGAACTTTAGCAATCAAGCGGATTGCTGTAATTTCACGGTGATCAACATTTTCGATGTCTAAGTTGTTGTGATAGAACGCAGAAAGCGCACCCACTACACCAACCATGATCGCCATCGGATGAGCATCGCGACGGAAACCATTGAAGAAACGGCTAACTTGGTCGTGAACCATTGTATGGTTACGAACTTTAGCATCAAACTCTACTTTTTGTTCAGCTGTTGGAAGTTCGCCGTTTAACAACAAGTAGCAAGTTTCTAGGTAGTCTGCTTTAGTCGCTAACTGGTCGATCGGGTAACCCCGGTGTAAAAGAACACCTTTACCACCATCGATGAATGTGATTTTAGATTCACATGCAGCTGTTGCCATAAAACCAGGATCGAAAGTAAAGTGACCTGCAGTCAACACATCTTTAACGTCGATTACATCTGGGCCCAATGTGCCGCTGTAAATTGGTAATTCAATTTCTTTGCCATCAAGCTGTAAAACGGCTTTTTTGCCAGTTGCTTCAGACATTCAATAGATCTCCTGTCCTGGTGAATGTTTTATCCGACTCGTAGTAATCATCTTTTAATGCGCGAATCAGATGGATCGAAAATTTGCTATAAGATTAGTGAGTACTGAAATTTTGTCAATTATACTTATGGATAAAAAGAGACGCTCTCACAGGGATTTGGTCAAAAAATAATCCGGTAACCATGGGGAAAATATCAGTATCGACGCAGTATAATAAGTCATATAAAGATAAGTTGCAGAAAAAAATATGCATGCTGTTGGAATTATAGGCAATTTTTAATTGTTAAAAACTCTAGGTAGGATGGTTTTTTAAATTTTTATATATGACTAAACTATTCTAATTCTCATAACTTACCCATGTTAATTGAAGAAAAATGTCGTTTTCTTATTCATAATAAAAAGCGATTAATCATCTTTAAAAAATCGTTCGTTTGGATAAAAAATAACTTGTTTATGAGTGTATAAATGCTTATTCATTCAGCGATTATGTGAGAATAAGTCATTTTTTTGTTTAAAATCTAAACATAAGAAGGATGAAATATGGAGTTATACACAGACTAAGTGGTTATTTCTTTTCATGATGTTGCTATCACGTATTTTTAAATAAATACCCCATATTTATTTTGTAAATGTAGGGCGTTATTCTAATATTTGTGATTATCTAAAGAGATAAGAAGTCTTGGCGATGATTTGTTCATCTTTAGTCTAAATATATTTATTTAATTATCCAAGCAAAAAACGATCAATCAAATAGTATTTTAATCAATAAAAACCAATTATATAGCTATGTTTTGTTAGATCTATTTTGTCTACTTTAGTACAGTAATTAGTGTTAATGATTCTTATTTAATGGTTTTTTGCAGAAAAGGTAAATGGGATTGTTTGTATTTTAATAGTTCACGTTTTATAATTCCCTGTCGTTTTAAGTTTAGGTATTGCTGGATATTGCAAATACCTAAAAATGCTAGCTTTCCTTCGAATTAATTCCAACAAACTCCGGATGGAGTTTTTACTTACAGGATGCCCGCTGTGAAAAGCAACAGACCTGTCAATTTGTCCATGGGTCAAGTTTTAGAAGTAAACTTAAAATCCCCTGTGGCTATTGCATCAATTCTACACCGTCTTTCTGGTGTCATCGTATTTTTACTCGTACCGGTACTTTTGTGGCTTTTAGACAAATCATTGTCTTCGGCTGAAGGTTTTACTCAAGTTCAAGAAATCTTCGGTAGCTTCATTGTGCGTTTCATCGTATGGGTATTTGTAGCCGGTTTAATATTCCACTTTATTACGGGTGTTAAACATTTACTTGCAGACAACGGTATTGCCGAAGAGCTGCAAAGTGGTCGTATAGCAGCTACTATTTCATTGATCTTGTCTGCGATTGGTATCATCGCAGCATTTGTATGGATTGTTCTCTAATGAAAAGTGCTACAGGTTTTACGGGTTCAGGTTCTCGCGATTGGTTTATCCAACGTGTTAGTGCTGTTGTATTAGCTGTTTATACTGTTGTGGTATTTGGTTGGATTCTCTGCAATGGCGGATTTAACTACGAACAATGGTTTGGCTTTATGATGACATTACCAATGAAGGTTTTATCTTTATTGGCAGTCTTATCTCTTGTCGCACACGCTTGGATCGGCATGTGGCAGGTATTCACGGATTATGTGACTACTCGTCAAATGGGTCCTTCAGCTTCAGGTTTACGCCTAGTGTTGACGTCAGCAGTCATTATTGCTGTATTTGCATATGCAATCTGGGCGATCCAGATTTTTTGGGCGAATTGATAGGAAAATATCATGGGCGCAATAACCCCTAAAGAAGATTATACAAACATTCAACACCTCACTTTTGATGCAGTTATCGTTGGTGGTGGTGGTTCAGGTATGCGTGCTTCATATCAACTTGCTCAAGCAGGTTTGAATGTTGCAGTCCTGACTAAAGTATTCCCGACACGTTCGCACACTGTTGCAGCGCAGGGTGGTATTGGTGCATCTCTTGGTAATATGCAAGAAGATAACTGGCACTACCACTTCTATGACACGGTAAAAGGTTCGGATTGGTTAGGTGACCAAGACGCAATCGAGTTTATGTGCCGTGAAGCGCCTAAAGTTGTTTACGAACTTGAACACATGGGTATGCCATTTGACCGTAACGCAGACGGTACGATTTACCAGCGTCCATTTGGTGGTCACTCTGCAAACTACGGTGAAAAACCGGTTCCACGTGCATGTGCTGCAGCTGACCGTACAGGTCATGCGCTTCTTCATACGCTTTATCAAAGCAACGTGAAAATGGGTACGCAATTCTTCGTAGAATGGATCGCACTTGATCTGATTCGTAACGAAGCGGGTGATGTACTCGGTGTAACTGCAATTGACCAAGAAACCGGTAATATTGCGGTATTCCAAGCAAAAGCGACATTATTTGCAACAGGTGGTGCGGGTCGCGTTTACCGTGCATCTACCAATGCGTATATCAATACTGGTGACGGTCTTGGTATGGCGGCGCGTTCTGGTATTCCATTACAAGATATGGAATTCTGGCAGTTCCACCCAACAGGTGTTGCGGGCGCAGGTGTATTGTTGACTGAAGGCTGTCGTGGTGAAGGTGCAATCCTTCGTAACAAAGACGGCGAACCGTTCATGGAGCGTTATGCTCCGACTTTGAAAGACTTGGCACCGCGTGACTTCGTATCACGTTCTATGGACCAGGAAATCAAAGAAGGTCGTGGTTGTGGTCCTAAAGGTGATTATATCTTGCTTGATATGACACATTTGGGTGCTGATACCATCATGAAACGTCTTCCATCTGTATTTGAAATTGGTAAGAAGTTTGCAAACGTAGACATCACCAAAGAACCAATTCCTGTGGTACCGACAATCCATTATCAAATGGGTGGTATTCCAACCAATATTCATGGACAAGTTGTTGTTCCTGAAGGTGCTTCGGATACTAACTTTGAAGCAGGTTATGATAAGAGTGGTGACGTTTACTCAAGCAATGGTGGTGAGCGTAACTATACCAAACCTGTTAAAGGCTTCTATGCAATTGGTGAATGTTCTTGTGTGTCTGTACATGGTGCAAACCGTTTAGGTACTAACTCGCTGCTTGACCTGGTTGTGTTTGGTAAGGCTGCCGGTGACCATATTATCGATTACGTGACTAAACATCACGGTGATGAATATCAACCGCTTCCGACCACTGTGTTTGAAAATACAAGAAAGCGTATTCGTCATTTGGATGAGTCAACTTCGGGTGAAAATGCTCAAGAAGTTGCTGATGCAATTCGTGATATCGTTCAAGACCATGCGGGTGTGTTCCGTACTCAAGCATTGCTTGATGAAGGCGTGAAACAGATTCTTGCGATTGAACCACGTGTTCGCAACATTCATTTAAAAGACAAATCTAAAGTATTTAACACTGCACGTGTTGAAGCTCTAGAAGTTGAAAACTTGTATGAAGTTGCTAAAGCAACCTTAATCTCGGCTGCTGCGCGTAAAGAATGTCGTGGTGCACATACTGTTGTTGATTATGAATTACCGGCAGATCATCCAACTTATTCTTACGGTCGCCGTGATGATGAATGGATGAAGCATACTTTATGGTTCTCTTCAGACAATCGTCTCGAGTACAAACCAGTCCGTTACAAGCCAGTATCGGTTGATGCGATTCCACCAGCACCACGTACATTCTAATCAGGAGAATAAAGATGAGTAGAGGTATCCGTACATTCCATATCTACCGCTATGATCCTGACAAGGATAAAGCCCCGTACATGCAAACTTTTAAACTTGAGTTGACTGACAAGCACCGTATGTTGCTTGATGCTCTTCTTGCGTTGAAAGTACAGGACGAATCTTTAACGTTCCGTCGTTCATGTCGTGAAGGTATTTGTGGTTCTGATGGTGTAAACATCAACGGTAAAAACGGTTTGGCTTGTTTGTGGAATCTTAACGATTTACCAAACGAAATCACCATTCGTCCTTTGCCGGGTTTACCTGTAGTAAAAGACTTGATTGTTGATATGAACCAGTTCTACGATCAGTACAACAAAATTCATCCATTCTTGATCAATAATCAGCCTGCGCCAGCGAAGGAGCGTTTACAGTCTCCTGAAGAACGCGAGCATTTAAACGGTCTGTATGAATGTATTCTTTGTGCATGCTGTTCAACTGCATGCCCATCATTCTGGTGGAACCCGGACAAATTCTTGGGTCCTTCAGCATTGTTGAATGCATACCGTTTCATTATTGACTCTCGTGATACAGCGACACAAGATCGTTTGGCTCGTCTAGATGATCCATTCAGCTTGTTCCGTTGTAAAGGTATCATGAACTGTGTATCTGTTTGTCCTAAAGGTTTGAATCCAACTAAAGCGATCGGTCACATCCGTAGCATGTTGTTAGACCAAGCAGGCTAATCTGTACCCGTCATAAAAAAGCACACCTTATGGTGTGCTTTTTTATGTTTTGAATATCATAATCATTTATAGATTTATGCAAAAAATGTATGTAATTGGGGGAGAGATTATTTGTTGGCGCTGAAGCAAATGACTGGAATTGTTTAAAATTAACCCCAAATGACATTAAAGCTTCATTGGATTGTAGTTAAGTTGTTCGAATTGACAATTAAAGTGCCAATCTTAGGTTTCAATCTGCAAAGTTGAGATTAAAATGTTAACATATGGTGTGAATAAAGAGGGCCAGTTTAAATATTGCGCTCTCTTTTGTTGTATTTAAATTGTTGGCTTGGGACTATGGTCTACATTGAAACCAATTATTAAATAAAGCACCATATGTTAAAGGAAAATGGGAAGGATGTATTTCGCTAATTTATGAGAGGTATGTGTCAAAAAAATCAATTGTAACTAGATATCATGTTACGATTTGATACATCGTTATATTTAAAAAAAGCGCCTTGTTTATGTACATTTTTTCAACATTTTAGAGTGTATATAAGGGTTATAAATAGAGATTAATCGTTTTAGAAAAAATAAGTCGCGTAGTTATTTTTTCTAAGTCGATTTGCAAAAAAATTGCTCGGTTTCGGTCGAGTATTTAAATGAGTGATGATGCCAATGAGGGCGTTATGATTCATTATTCACATTAGGTTATTCCTGATGTAGTGATAACGCCTCATGGCTTATGCCTGATGGGGACTAATGTCATGTTACCAATTTGACATTATTAATCATGGGTTCGCTTAAAAAGCATCCTGAAAATGTTTTTGCAATAGGAAATGGGTCCACAAATGCAAGAAGTTGCTGACGCACTGCGTCTTGACACTGAACTAAGCGCTGACAGTGCAGCGTATATTGAAGAACTTTATGAACATTATTTGACGTCACCAGACTCAGTTGGGGCTGATTGGCGCGAATATTTCGATAAATTCCCTAAAGGTGATCAACCACATAGCAATGTACGTGAGCAATTCCTTTTATTAGGTCGCAATTCAAGCCGCGTACAGCCTGTTGTTCAAAGTTCTGTAAGTTCTGAGCATGAACGTCGTCAAATTGGCGTTTTACAATTGATCGCTGCTTATCGTAATCGTGGTCATCAAAAAGCAAAATTGGATCCATTAGGTCTGGCAAAACGTGAAGATGTGCCTGATCTTGATCTTGCTACGCACGGTTTGACTAAATCTGATTTCGATACAGTATTTAACACAGGTAACCTTGCACTCGGTAAAGCAGAAGCTACGCTTGGTGAAATGGTTGAAGCAATGGAAGCCGTTTATTGCGGTTCTGTTGGTACTGAGTACATGCACATTGTTGACACTAAAGAGAAACGTTGGATTCAACAACGTCTTGAAGGTGCGAAAGGTCAATTTAACTTTACTGCAGAACAGAAAAAACATTTCCTTGAGCGTTTAACTGCAGCTGAAGGTCTGGAAAAATTTCTAGGTAATAAATACGTTGGCGCTAAACGTTTCGGTGTTGAAGGCGGTGAATCATTCATCCCGATGGTCAACGAAATTATTCAGCGTGCAGGCTCTGTTGGTTGTAAAGAAGTTGTGATTGGCATGCCACACCGTGGTCGTCTTAACCTTCTTGTCAACATTATGGGTAAAAACCCGGCAGATCTTTTTGGTGAATTTGAAGGTAAATCAATTCATAAAAAAGGTTCGGGTGACGTTAAATATCACCAGGGTTTCTCCTCTAACGTCATGACAGCAGGTGGCGAAGTTCACTTGGCATTGGCGTTTAACCCTTCACACCTGGAAATCGTGGGACCTGTAGTTGAAGGTTCGGTACGTGCTCGTCAAGTGCGCCGTCGCGACATCGGTGGTGATGATGTATTGCCAATTATTGTACATGGTGATGCAGCATTTGCAGGTCAAGGTGTAAACCAAGAAACCTTCCAAATGTCACAAACTCGTGGTTATACCGTGGGTGGTACAGTTCATATTGTGGTGAATAACCAAGTGGGCTTTACAACCTCCGATCCACGTGATGCACGTTCTACAGAATACTGTACCGATATCGCAAAAATGATTCAGGCACCAGTATTCCACGTGAATGGCGATGATCCTGAAGCTGTGATTTTCGTGACTCAATTGGCGCATGACTTCCGTCATACATTCCGTAAAGACGTTGTGATTGACATGTTCTGCTACCGTCGTCGTGGTCATAACGAAGCGGATGAGCCAGCAGCAACACAGCCAATGATGTATCAAGTGATCAACAAGAAAGTGACTACACGTGCACTTTATGCCGATCAACTGGTTAAAGAAGGTGTACTTGATCGTGCCGCTGCTGATCAAATGGTTGAAAACTACCGTTCAGATCTTGAAGCCGGTAAGCACGTTGCCAATGCTTTAGTACTTGAACCAAATACGAAAATGTTTGTGGATTGGGCCCCTTATTTAGGTCACGAATACACAGATGTTTGGGATACCACTTTCCCAATCGAACGCTTAAAAGAACTTGGCACTAAAATGCGCGAGCTTCCTGAAGGCTTCGTGATGCAACGTCAAGTTGCGAAAGTGATTGATGAACGCTTAAAAATGCAGACCGGTGAAATGCCATTGAACTGGGGTGCAGCTGAAACTTTAGCCTATGCAACCTTGCTTGATGAAACCTACATGGTTCGTATTACGGGTGAAGACGTTGGCCGTGGTACCTTCTCACATCGTCATGCGAAACTGCATAACCAGGTGGATGGTTCAACTTATATTCCGCTTTGTCATATCAAAGAGAACCAGCCGCGTACTGCAATTTATGATTCACTCTTGTCTGAGATGGCCGTACTTGCATTTGAATATGGCTATGCAACTACAATTCCACACGGTTTAATTATTTGGGAAGCGCAGTTTGGTGACTTCGCGAACTGTGCACAGGTAGTGATTGACCAGTTTATTGCTTCAGGCGAAACCAAATGGGAACGCGTATGTGGTTTAACCATGTTGCTTCCACACGGTTATGAAGGTCAGGGTCCGGAGCATTCATCTGCACGTTTAGAGCGTTTCTTGCAGTTATGTGCTGAAGACAACATGCAAGTGATTACACCAACGACCCCTGCACAGATTTTCCATGCTTTACGTCGTCAAGCGATTCGTCCAATCCGTAAGCCATTGATCGTGACTTCACCGAAGTCATTGCTTCGTCACAAACTTGCAACGTCTACTTTGGAAGAGCTTGCAACTGGTACATTCCAGACGGTGATTGATGAAGTAGATCAAATCAACCACGCTGACGTGACTCGTTTAGTCCTGTGTGGCGGTAAGGTTTACTATGACTTACTTGAAAAACGTCGTGCAGAAAATCTAAATAACACTGCAATTGTTCGTATCGAACAATTGTATCCATACCCAGAACAACGTATTGCTGAAGTACTTGCTTCTTATCCAAACCTAAAAGAAGTGGTTTGGACTCAAGAAGAGCCGAAAAACCAAGGTGCTTGGCTATTCATCGCACCGCGTCTCTATGACGATGTGATGAAATCTGCTAAACAAGTTCGTATCAGTTACGCAGGCCGTCCAGCTTCTGCTGCGCCAGCTTGTGGTTCACCATATTTGCATGCAAAACAACAAGCTCAGCTAGTAAATGACGCATTAGCGATCGTAGCTGAACAATCAGGAGATTCTAAATAATGGCAACCGAAATTAAAGCACCGGTATTCCCAGAGTCAGTTGCAGACGGTACGATCGCAACCTGGCACAAACAACCAGGTGAAGCTGTATCACGTGATGAAGTGATCTGCGATATTGAAACTGATAAAGTTGTTTTAGAAGTTGTTGCTCCTGCTGACGGTACTATCGCAACCATCATTAAAGGTGAAGGCGAAACTGTTCTTTCTAACGAAGTGATTGCTCAGTTTGAAGAAGGTGCTGTGTCTGGCGCTGCTCAAACTCAGGCAGTTCAATCTGAAGGACAAGTTGAACAGGCTGCATCACAAACTGAAGCGGGTGCTGCACCTGTTGTTGAACGTGCTCAACCGGTTGCTGACCAAGCGCCTGCAGTACGTAAAGCGTTAACTGAAACTGGTATTGCTGCTGGTGATGTTACCGGTACTGGTCGCGGTGGCCGTATCACTAAAGAAGATGTTGCAAGTCATCAAGCTAAACCAGCGGCTCCTGCTGCTGCACCATTAAGCGTTGCTATTGGTGAGCGTATCGAAAAACGTGTTCCAATGACTCGTTTACGTAAACGTGTTGCTGAACGTCTTCTTGCTGCAACGCAAAGCACTGCAATGTTGACGACGTTTAACGAAGTGAACATGAAACCAATCATGGAAATGCGTGCTCAATATAAAGATGCATTCGAGAAACGTCATGGTGCACGTCTTGGCTTTATGTCATTCTTTGTTAAAGCAGCAACTGAAGCACTTAAACGCTACCCAGCGGTAAATGCTTCAATTGATGGCGACGATATCGTGTATCACGGTTACTACGACATCGGTGTTGCAGTTTCATCTGAACGTGGTCTAGTGGTTCCTGTACTTCGTGATACAGACCGCATGAACTATGCTGAAGTTGAAAACGGTATTCGTGCTTACGCAGGTAAGGCGCGTGATGGTAAATTAGGCATTGAAGACATGACTGGTGGTACGTTCACTATTACTAATGGTGGTACTTTCGGTTCATTGTTATCGACTCCTATCTTGAATACGCCACAAACTGCAATCTTGGGTATGCATAAAATCCAAGAACGTCCAATGGCTGTAAATGGTCAAGTAGAAATTTTACCAATGATGTACTTGGCGCTTTCTTATGACCACCGTTTAATCGATGGTAAAGAAGCTGTAGGTTTCCTTGTGGCAATTAAAGAATTGTTAGAAGAGCCAGCTCGTCTTATCCTTGATCTTTAATTCTAAAGAATAAATCCATGGGCTTAGGGCGATCCTCTAAGCCCATTTTTGGAGATAAAAATGTCTCAACAGTTTGACTTAGTAGTAATTGGCGGTGGACCAGGTGGTTATGAAGCAGCAATTCGTGCGGCTCAACTTGGTTTCAAAGTTGCATGTATCGAAAAGCGTATTCATAAAGGCAAACCATCTTTGGGTGGTACTTGTTTAAACGTGGGTTGTATCCCGTCTAAAGCTTTGCTTGATTCTTCACATCGCTATGAAGATACCGTTCAGCATTTAGATGACCATGGTATTACTACCGGTGAAGTTAAATTTGATCTTTCTAAAATGCTGGCTCGTAAAGACAAGGTTGTAGATCAATTAACTGGCGGTATTGATCAATTGCTTAAAGGTAATGGCATCGAGTGGTTAAAAGGTACGGGTAAACTGCTTGCGGGTAAAAAAGTAGAATTTGTTTCTCACGAAGGTGAAACTCAAGTTTTAGAGCCTAAATACGTGATTCTTGCGACGGGTTCTGTACCAATTAACATTCCTTCAGCTCCTGTAGATCAAGACTTAATCGTTGATTCTACTGGCGCGCTTGAATTCCAAGAAGTACCTAAGCGTTTAGGTGTGATTGGTGCTGGTGTTATCGGCCTTGAGCTGGGTTCAGTATGGCGTCGTTTGGGTGCGGAAGTTGTTGTATTTGAAGCAATGGATGCGTTCTTGCCAATGGCTGATAAAGCTCTGGCAAAAGACTTCCAAAAACTGTTGACGAAGCAAGGTATGGATATCCGTATCGGTGCGAAAGTTGCGGGTACTGAAATCAACGGTCGCGAAGTGACTGTTCAATATAACCAAGCTGGTGAAGACAAAACTGAAACTTTCGACAAGTTGATCGTTTGTGTAGGTCGCCGTGCATATGCTGAAGGTTTATTGGCTAATGATTCAGGCATTAAATTGACTGAACGTGGTTTGGTTGAAGTTAACGATTGGTGTGCAACTTCTGTTGAAGGTGTATATGCAATTGGTGACTTGGTACGTGGTCCAATGCTTGCACATAAAGCAATGGAAGAAGGCGTGATGGCAGTTGAACGTATTCACGGTCATGCTGCTCAAGTGAACTATGACACGATCATTTCTGTCATCTACACACATCCAGAAGCGGCGTGGGTAGGTTTAACAGAACAGCAAGCGACTGAAAAAGGTCACGAAGTTAAAACGGGTCAATTCGGTTTTGCTGTGAACGGTCGAGCACTCGCTGCTGGTGAGGGTGCTGGTTTCGTTAAGTTTGTTGCTGATGCAAAAACAGACCGTTTATTGGGTATGCACGTGATTGGACCTGCTGCGTCTGACATCGTTCACCAAGGTATGATCGCGCTTGAGTTTGTATCTTCAATTGAAGATCTACAGTTGATGACTTTCGGTCACCCAACATTCTCTGAAGTAGTTCATGAAGCTGCACTGGCAGTGGATGGTCGAGCGATTCACGCGATTCAGCGTAAGCGTAAATAAGATGAGTAAAAGAGCGACTTAGGTCGCTCTTTTTACATTTGATGGTTGTTTTTATTGGAATAATCATCTAAAAATAAAGATAAGAAAGATTTTAAAAAATGCCAATCCTGCTTTGATGGATGTCTGGGTATTGGTGGGTCATAACAAAGCAAAGAAGTAATAAAAGGTTATTCGATGAATTTACATGAGTATCAAGCAAAAGCGTTATTAAAAAAATATGGTATGCCTGTTCAAGAGGGTGTACTTGCAACCAATGCGGCAGAAGCTGTAGCAGCATTTGAGCAACTCGGTGGTAAGTTTGCCGTGATGAAAGCTCAAGTCCATGCTGGAGGACGCGGTAAAGCGGGCGGGGTTAAAGTCGTAAAATCCAGTGATGAAGCTGCTGAATATGCAAATGGCATTATTGGTACACGACTGGTAACTTATCAAACCGATGCCAATGGTCAGCCGGTAAATAGTGTTCTGGTCTGTGAAGATGTTTATCCGGTTGAGCGTGAATTGTATCTTGGTGCAGTGGTCGATCGTTCTAGCCGTCGTGTCACTTTTATGGCATCTACAGAAGGGGGGGTCGAAATTGAAAAAGTCGCAGAAGAAACCCCAGAAAAAATTATTAAAGTTGAAGTTGATCCTCTAGTTGGGCTTTTACCTTTTCAAGCACGTGAAGTTGCATTCGCCCTTAATTTAAAAGATGGACAAATCAACCAATTTGTCAAAATTATGACGGCTGCGTATCAAGCTTTTATTGAAAATGATTTTGCCCTGTTTGAAATTAATCCACTTTCAGTTCGAGAAAATGGCGATATCTTGTGTGTTGATGCCAAGGTGGGGATCGATTCAAATGCACTATATCGCTTACCTGAAATCGCAGCAATGCGCGATAAGTCTCAGGAAAATGAGCGTGAATTGAAAGCTTCCGAATTTGATCTGAACTATGTTGCCCTTGAAGGTAATATTGGTTGCATGGTCAATGGTGCTGGCCTTGCTATGGCTACCATGGACATCATCAAACTATATGGTGGCCAACCTGCAAACTTCCTTGATGTTGGTGGTGGTGCAACCAAAGACCGTGTGATTGAAGCATTTAAAATTATCCTTTCAGATTCATCTGTGCAAGGTGTGTTGATCAATATCTTCGGGGGTATTGTGCGTTGTGACATGATTGCAGAAGCAATTATTGCAGCAGTTCAGGAAGTACATGTCACTGTACCTGTAGTTGTGCGCTTGGAAGGCAACAATTCAGAGTTAGGGGCAAAATTACTTGATGAATCAAATTTTAAATTAATTTCTGCGAATGGTTTGGCGGATGCCGCAGAAAAAATTGTTGCTGCAGTGAAAGCGTAAGGGAGTATCAATCATGAGCGTATTAGTTAATAAAGACACCAAAGTATTGGTACAAGGCTTCACAGGTAAAAATGGTACATTTCACTCAGAACAAGCGCTTGCTTATGGCACTAAAGTGGTGGGTGGGGTAACTCCAGGTAAAGGCGGACAAGCGCATTTAAACCTTCCTGTATTTAACAGCATGAATGAAGCAGTAAAAGAAACGAATGCCGATGCTTCTGTAATTTATGTACCAGCACCTTTTGTTTTAGATTCAATTATAGAAGCTGTAGATTCAGGTATTGGTTTAATTGTAGTGATCACAGAAGGCGTACCCACTTTAGATATGTTAAAAGCCAAACGTTATCTTGAAACCTATGGTAATAACGCACGTCTAATTGGGCCGAACTGTCCAGGCATCATTACACCAGGTGAATGTAAAATTGGCATTATGCCGGGACATATTCATCAGCCAGGTAAAATTGGCATCATCTCGCGTTCCGGAACCTTGACTTATGAAGCTGTGGCGCAAACCACGAAGCTGGGTTTAGGCCAGTCAACTTGTATTGGTATTGGGGGAGACCCAATTCCGGGCATGAACCAAATTGACTGCTTGAAACTGTTTCAAGAAGATCCGCAAACTGAAGCCATTATTATGATCGGTGAAATTGGTGGTACGGCAGAAGAAGAAGCTGCTGAATATATTCAGTCTAATGTAACCAAGCCAGTCGTGGGTTATATCGCAGGTGTAACTGCTCCTAAAGGTAAACGTATGGGACATGCAGGTGCGATTATTTCTGGTGGCAAGGGTACCGCAGAAGAAAAATTTGCTGCCTTTGAAAAAGCGGGTATGGCGTATACTCGTAGTCCAGCAGAATTGGGTTCGACTATGCTTCAAGCATTAAAAGACAAAAGCTTGGCTTAATTTTTTGAAAAATAAAATAGCTCTCATTTGAGGGCTTTTTTATTGGAGTATATTCATTAAAATTAAGGCAAATAAATAATTACAATTTGAGATGAAACTTTTAGATATTTAAATATTCTATTTTAAAAATTGTTAAACGGATACAAACTGTACTATCAACTATAAAGAAATGCACTGATAGAAAAAATATATAGAAATATTTTTCACGATTACTATAAAGTGATATGTGTCATATTAATAGATAAAAACACAAAATGAAACACAAAAACAGGTTGATATGATTAGGTTTGAGGGTATTGTTTATTGGATTGCAACAATTAATAACAATGAATGATGAATATTTTAAATATGAATAAAATTAATTCTAAATTAAATATACTTACACTCTCTTGTGGCACTTTACTGTTTTCTACATTCCTGCATGCAGAATTATTGTATAGAGACACGGTGGATCCGCAACGTGAAGCAACGGTGAGTTTGATTAAGCAGGGGCAGGTGGATGCAGGTTTAAAAAAATTCAGGCAATTATTGGTGCTTCAACCTAACAATCAGAAGCTGATTGCTGACTTTGTGGTAATGGCATATGAAAATCAAAAATTTACTGAAAAAGATATTAAATATCTTTCTAATATACAGAATAAACAATTTCCAGGATATGCAAAAGTAAATGTTATTAAAGCCTTGCGTGATTTAAAAGAATTTGAATTAGCAGAACAATGGGCAAAAAAATTCGCTGAAACTGATCAAAATCAAATATGGACTGTGTGGATAGGAGTATTACAGGCAGAAGCGGGTAAAGAAGTTGAAGCAAAAAAAACCCTTTCTCAGATTGATATTAATTATGTGGAAGCAGATTATTTAGCACAGCTCGCTTACACATATCGAATTCTAAATATGCCAGTTGAAGAATTAAAAGCAGCTAGCCTAGCCGTTGAAAAAAATCAAAATACGAGTTCGCAAGAACAGTATGCATTGGCACTGATGGTAAATGCTAATTATTCTAAAGCTGATCAGTATATTCAAAAGAATGAATTACTAACAAAAAATCCCCAACTTCGAACTTATATACAAATTAATGAATTTACCCAGCGCATTCAAAATGCAGTGGAGTATTACAAACTTTCAATGTATCGCGACCGGGGGAAAGTTGCTTATAAACAACTTGATCTCGTTATTGCTGATATGGAAAAGTTTGAAACTACTTTGCCGCCTGATCTAAATATTAAACGTAAATTTTATTATGAATATATTTATGTGTTAAATGAAAGAAATCGGTCTCAAAAAATCTTTGAACAAATTCCAAAAATTGGGTTGCCGATTGAGCAGATGCCTGCGTATGTGCGTCATTCGATCGCGGATGCATATTTAAAAACTCGACAACCTAAATTGGCTGAAGTGCAATATAAGAGTTTACTGAAAGAAAAAAATTATCCTAATTTTGATGTTTATTCCGGTATTTATTACTCTTTAATTGAACAAGAAAAATTTAAAGAAGCCAACCAATTACTCCTGGATATGGACAAATTATTACCTACTTTTCAATACAGTAATGCAAAAGGAGTGGATAAAGTGACTCATGATGACCGTACTGAATATTTAGGATTGGTCGGTCTCAATTATGCGTATCGTAATGAGGATGCTAAAGCAGAACAACATTTTGAAGAGTTGGTTGCAAAAGCGCCAAATAATGTGGTTTATCAAAATCATCTTGCACTCATTCAACGATGGCGTGAAAAACCACAGCATTCAGAATGGACATTGGCACAATGGGACGGCGTTGAACCAGTTGATCCAGGTGTTCGAGTTAATCATTTACAGAACATGCAAGCATTAGGGGATATTCAACAATGGCGTATGTTAAATGCTTATCTCATGCAAAATTTGCCAGAAGATACCGCAGTCATAAAAAGTAAAAAAGAGCTTGATGATAGAAATCATGCATCTATTCAACATCAGAGTACTTTTTCAGAGAGTGAATCTGATAATTCAGCCTTGCTCAATCGTTTAAAGGGAAGCCAAGAACATGAAAACTTAACACGCATTAATAGTCCTTGGTTTTATGACAACTATCGTACTTATATCGATCATCGTATTCGTTCTGCTGATTATTCAGAAGGTAAAATTGATGATCAACGTTTAGGGTTGGGGCTTGAATGGGCATCTCGTCGTAAAGCTGCAAATATTCTCTTTTCTCAAAGCATTGATGATCAAGATGATCGTTTTGGTGTGCAACTGGATTGGTCACAATGGTTGAATGACCATTGGCAGTATATGTTGGGGTTTAATAGTCAGGCCAATATTCCATTACAAGCCATTAAAAATGGTAATGAAGGTCAGTCTTATAGCGTTGCTATTAATTGGCAGGAAAATGAATCTCGTGAAGCGGGAGTGACATATCAAATAACTGATATTGATGATGGGAATATCCGCCAGGAAATTTCCCCTTACTTTAAACAGCAGATTTTTCAGTCCCCTCATCATATCACTAGTCTGACTTTAGGCGGGTATTACGGTCAAAACGATAAAGTTCAAGTTGACTATTTCAATCCTGAAGAAAGTTATAGTGCTGAACTGACTTTACAGCATGATTGGATGACTTGGCGCAGTTATGATCAAAATTTTAAACAACATTTTCAAGCAACTATCGGAACTTTTGGGCAAGATGGATTTTCCTCAAAACCGATTTATAACGTGTTATATCGACATGACTGGAAAATTTATCGAACATGGAGTCTGAACTATGGCATTGGATGGGGAACACATCCTTATGACGGGGAAGATGAAAAGAGAACATATGGGGTTGTTGGTTTTGAGGGGCGTTTTTAATGAAGCAAATAACAAAACAAATATTTGGATTAATGCTGACAGGTGTTTTGGCAATTCCTAACGTGAGTATGGCTCAAAATCAAACTAGGTCTGCAATCGAAATCCCAGATAACCTGTTTGTTACGCTTACTTTTCATGATGTGCGAGATGATGTTGCTCGCACAGGAGATAGAGATGTTTATGCAATCAGTACTAAAAATTTAGCGCAATATTTTGCATGGCTTAAGCGAGAGGGCTGGAATCCAATTCGCTTAGAAGATATATGGCAAGCTCGTCAAAAGAAAAAAAGGTTACCTCCTAAATCGGTGTTATTAACCTTTGATGATGGTGCATTAAGTAGTTATACCCGGGTCTTCCCTTTATTGAAGCAATATGATCTTCCAGCGGTATTTGCAATTCCAACCAGTTGGATTAATGGCAATACAAAAGATGCCTATGTTGCCTATGGTGAAAATAATTTGATGAACTGGGATCAAATGCGTGAAATGCAAGACTCAGGCTTAGTTGAGTTTGCTTCACACTCTGACAATATGCATAAAGGTATTCTTGCCAATCCGCAAAAAAATATGCAGCCTGCGGCAATAACCCGCGAATATCTACCCAAAGTTAAAAAATACGAGTCTGATCAAGCTTATCAAAAACGAGTCATTGCAGATTTAAAAGAATCTAAAAAAAATTTAGACTTTCAATTGGGTATCAATACTTTAGCAGTTTTTTGGCCCTACGGTGCAGTGACGAAAGAAAGTGAACAACTTGCTGTAAAAGCAGGATTACCAATGTCTTTTAGCTTGGGTAGCATGTCTACGCTTGCAGATACAGGTAAAACATATCAACGTGCTCTTGTGATGAATAATCCAACGCCTGAAACACTTCACGCGGAGATGGTGGATTTTCTAACTTTTGTACGTGCGCCTTACAAGCAACGTAGTAGTTTCATCCGTTTCGATTTAACTGAAATGGTTAGTCCGAATAATCAAATTTTTGATCAAAAACTAGGACAATTTTT
Source organism: Acinetobacter sp. TSRC1-2 (assembly GCF_049895885.1). Taxonomy (NCBI): domain Bacteria; kingdom Pseudomonadati; phylum Pseudomonadota; class Gammaproteobacteria; order Moraxellales; family Moraxellaceae; genus Acinetobacter; species Acinetobacter sp. TSRC1-2. Next base: position 52,404 of record NZ_JAFCTF010000004.1, on the reverse strand, counting down.
AGATCAAGTCAATGCATTAAAAACCAATATGATTTTATTAAAAACTGTAGCTGATGAAAATGACGATGGAAAAATAGATGTTGCTTATTTCCCAACTCGACAGTTAAGTATGCGTCAAGATCTGCTTAACCGTACAGTTTGGCAGGCACGTACGCGTATTGGTAATACTGTATATGCAGAACTGCCAATTAGTTTAGAGACAAAACAAGGTTTAAATCTTGCGGAGCTGACAGCTGATTTGGTTAAAAATAATACACATCTTGAAGGCTTGATGATAGAAATCGGAGATGAGTTTTCATGTGCTATACAAAATAAAACTTGGGATGATGACTGTAGCCAGAAAATGAATAAAGTTTTTCAAATTAAAGAAAGAACTAAAGAAAGGGCAAAGTATTACGCAAACATTAGTAGTAATTATCAAACTGCTCTCAAAATGAGTTTAAAGGATAAACATATTGATGGTTTAAAACCTTTAATTGAGCATAGTTTAGCTTATAGTGATTTCCTTTACATTGAATTTGATCCAGTACGTCATCCTGAAATATTTAAGGCTATACAAAAGCAATTACAACAATTGAATGATCGTCAAATACAACGTTTAATTTTTAGTTTTACGATCAATCCAAATGCCACAAAACGTGAATGGAAGCAATATCAGTATGATTATCAAACCTTAAAAAATCTATCAGTACAAAAAATTGGTATTAATAATTATCAAGTAAAAGAAGGACAGAAGATTCAAGAGAATCTTTATAGAGAGTTAAGCACTAATAGTAGTCCATTAACTTATCGGAATCCTTATGAGCGCGACTTGGCTAAGGGGGCGAAATAATGGAATGGTTTGATCAACTTCGAGTCAGTGATTTTTATTTTGGTTTTGCTTTTTTCTACCCATTATTTATGGCTTGGATTTGGATTGCAGGCGGCATTTGGTTTTATCTAAAGCATGAACGTAAACAACCCGCAATACCACCAGCTAGTGAGCATGCCTGCAGTATTATTATTCCTTGTTTTAATGAAGAAGCACAGATAAGAGATACCATTAAATTTGCGATGCAAACCCAGTATCCAAATTTTGAAGTGATTGCGGTAAATGATGGGAGTCGAGATAAAACGGCTGAAATTTTAAATGAGCTTTTACTGCAATATCCAAAACTTAGAGTGGTTCATTTGGCTGAAAACCAAGGTAAAGCCTATGCGCTTCGTGCAGGTGCGATGGTCAGTCAAAATGAATATCTGGTTTGTATTGATGGTGATGCCTTATTACACCCGCATGCTGTGTTATGGATGATGCACCATTTAACGAATTATCCTCGTGTCGGAGCGGTGACGGGTAATCCACGTATTGTCAATCGTTCTAGCATCCTCGGTAAAATTCAGGTCGGTGAATTTTCATCTATTATTGGCTTGATTAAACGTGCACAACGAACCTATGGACGTATTTTTACCGTATCAGGTGCAATTGCAGGTTTTCGTAAAACTGCTTTAGACCGCATTGGTTATTGGCGTGATGACATGATCACAGAGGATATTGATGTGTCTTGGCGTTTGCAGTTCGATCATTGGGATCTGCAGTATGTACCCAAAGCATTATGTTACATCTATATGCCAGAAACATTGAATGGATTATGGAAACAACGTTTACGTTGGGCTCAGGGTGGAATTGAAGTCCTGTTTGCTTATTCCTCAAGTCTACTAAAATGGAACCTACGTCGCATGTGGCCGATTGCACTGGAATCAATTGTCAGTGTGGTTTGGGCATACGTGATGTCCGGTATTATTGCCTTATATTTATATGGTCTGTTTTTCTCTTTACCAGGAGAGTGGGCAATTCAATCTCTCTTTCCTCAATGGTATGGGGTTATTCTAGGAATGACTTGTCTTGTTCAATTCTTTGTCAGTCTATGTATTGATAAACCTTACGATAAAGATCGAATCTTCAGGAACTATTTTTGGGTCATTTGGTATCCTTTGTTCTTCTGGATTCTCACCATGCTGACCACGGTCGTTGCATTACCTAAAACAATTTTCAAAACTCAAAAACGTGCGCGATGGGTTAGCCCAGACCGTGGATTTAGAGGAGAGACGGAAAATGACTAATGTAAATAAATATTATCTTATTGAAGATGAGTCAAAGTTAGAACTTCCTGAATATATAGATCGACCCGAATATGTACGAAATAAGAGCATCGGTTACAGTTTACAAATCGTGGGGTGGTTCATTTTTATGTGGCTGTTTATGCCAGTGATAACGATATTCTTCTGGTGGCTTGAAGGTAAAACTATTTATCAGCAAATGGTGATACAAGCTGAACCCAATAGCCAGCTGAGTCTAATGAATATCATCGCCATGATTACCATCTTTATTTGTGGACTACTACTTTGGGCAACTTATAATTGGGTTCGTTTTCATGGAGAAGACCGTCGTAGAGCTCCATTAGCCATAGATGAAAAACAGTTAGCCAGTAGTTTTAAAGTCAATACAGTTGATATCCTAAATATGCAACTGGCTAAAAATTTAACTCTTTATTATGATGAACAAGGAAAACTAGAGTTTTTCGAGATCAATCATCAGTTAAAAAAGCGGATTTCAGCCTAGAAGGTTGGGGGTGTTCATTGACAAAGTCATCGGGGTAATAACCAATATGTTTTACCCCATGTTTCTCTAATAACTGTATAGTCTCAATAATTTCTTGTGTTGAAAGTTTCTGATTATTTTTCCAATTTACAGCTTGCAGTTCAAAAATAGTACGATCCAATTCAGGATCGTATTTTTTTGACTGGGTGATTAAGTCTAAATAGAATTGCTGATGATCATCTGCTCCTTCCATATAGGGCATCGCCATGATCGCATTGTAGTCATAGTATTTATATGTGCTGGGCATCGACTGGCTAAACCAGTTCTCACTTACCGGATTCAATACCACGGGTGCATACATATTCCGTGCAGTAAGGATATTTGGTTGCTGTTGTTTAAGTATCTTGCTAATACCTTCAGCAAATTGGTCAAGATATGCTGTTTTGTGTTGAGCTAATGGTGCTTTTTTTGGAGAATTGTGGAGTTTTGATACCTGCTCTGAATTAAACCCCCACGATTGATACATCTTTCGGGCAGGAGCAGAAATATCTTCATAATCACTCAGGGTAATATCATCATGATAGAGCACACCATCCACTGAATTAGACTTCATAAAATCTAAATAAATTTCAGAAACGTATTTCAGATTTTGTTGGTCAAATGGAGAAACCCGAATATAACCTTGCTTTCCACCATCACTATGTGAAACATATGGAATGTGGTAGCTTTTTGGAAATTCCCAAGCCATTAAAGGCAGCCACGCATATATATGTTTTACCTGAGTTTTGCTACGAATTTGCTTCACAACGAGCGGAAACAGATTTTCTCTTAATGGAATATGACGGTTTTTAAAGTAAACCTGATCTACCGAGCCATTCGCATCTGGATCAGCAAAAGCTTGTAAAAAAACGGTATTTGGTTGAATCTGTTGAATCCGTTCTATTAAAGTCCGCATATTCTCCTGTTGCTGTTTTTTGTCTTTGTCATATATGTAATCAATATCGATATGCATAATGCGCATCTGATCAATTTTAGTGGTTCTCTTTGCTAAGGAAATAGGTTTTTTGACAGTATTCTGCTGAACAATATCATCTATGGGGTGACGTTTAATTTGAGTTAAATCTGCAGAGTTTACAGTGGAAGGCAGACAGCCTAAACTTAAATAAAGGCAGTGGGTAAAACGATTTTTATATATTTGTTTAAAATTGATCATTTTGTTTATACTCGCGTTTAGTTAATTTTTGCTCGATAAATCATTGTTTTTTGAAAAAATCATAAATCATTTGTGGTTTTTTTCTGTGAAATTTTATTTTTTAATTTTTATTGCGCTTGAATTAAATCATCAATTACAAGTTTTTTCATTTTGAATATGGCGTCTAGGGCATGGGGATTATTGTTTAAAATCTCCCCTAAATTTTTCGGGACAATTTGCCAGCTGACACCAAATTGGTCTTTACACCAGCTACACCAGTCTTCAGTGCCGTGTAAGGTAATTCCATTCCAGTAATAGTCAATTTCAGCCTGGTTTTCACATTCAATGACTAAGGAAACCCCCTCACTAAATTCAAAGTCTTGTTTAATACCACTGTCCATTGCCATAAGGGTAAAGTCATTTGCAATGACTTGAGCATGTTTCACTTGTCCGGCAAATTCACCCTCGGTATATTTTAAGATGCCTTGAGTCCGAAAGCTCTCGAATAAACTTTGATAGAAATTTAAAGCTGCTAGGCACTGTCCTTGATATGCACCGCAATACATCAAGGTGGGAACAATTTTTTGCTGATTGACCTCTGATAGTTTACCTAAATAGAGTTGCCAGCTAAAGCCATGGTGGTCTTGTAGCCAGCCGTAATAATCACTCCATGGATATTGATTTAATTCCATTAGGGTAGAACCACCATCAATCAAGCGCTTCCAAAATTTATCAATTTCAGAACGACTTTCGCAAATCACCATAAAAGAAATAGAAGGATTGGTTGTAAAAGAGGGACCACCATTAATACCAACAAATGGGATACCTGAAAATTGTGCTTTTACCGCAGTGTCCAGTTCTTGAGTAATTTGGCTATTTGGGAAAATGGAGCAATACCATTCCAACGCAGCTTTTGCATTTTCTTTAAACCGCAAGGCGGGGTAAATAGAGTGAGTCATTATTATGCTCTATATATGCAATATCAGCAGATAATGTAACTTTCTACAGGTATAACTCAAGTAAGTTTATGCAGAATAATTGTATAAAATTTATTCGATTCAAAATAAAAAAATGCAGCCAATTTGACTGCATTTTTTAAATTTTTATTTAGATGAAGTCACTTGAGCCTTTGCGTTAAGTCATGAATATCACCTGCTTGAATACCCAGTTGATTCATCCGGCTATCAATGAGCGAGGGTTAGAGTGTGATAACGTAAATCCCTGTTCATTACTTAATCAGATAGGGGATTTGCCCATGATCCAAATAGCCTTTACCTGGTGCATTGATGTCGTATATCTATACTAAGTTATTGATTTAAATCTGATTAATATCATTATATTTTCCATTAGCTTAATGCTTTTACGGATAATTTCGTGTAAATATTTTAATAATGCTAAACGAATCTGTATTTCTACCTTTCAGTAGACAAGATGTTATTCGTTTCATTAACCACACGGCTGAATAATTCAACCGGTTAAACTATAAATGGTTAAGAAAATAATCAGCGAGACAAAAAGTGGCACACACCCAAATATAACCAGTCTAAAACTTGAATAAAAATAATCGGATCTGTATTGATGTCAATTTCAATATGTTGTGCAGTGCTTAAATCATCCGGAAAAATTGCTCCAACTACCCTTGAGAGCCACTATCCAGTAAAAGCAAAATTAGCTCTAAACTGCCTGATAGCAACATCAGGCAAATACAAACGCTGAAAATGAGGGTGAAAGGATGAGTAATAAGTTCCCCCATTATTGTTTACCTCTCTACATTTGTTCGTTTAAATTATTCAAGTTATTGTTTATTATCTAAAAATAATCTAAATTAAACAGAGTATTGAAGAAATAAATTTGTCTAAAAAATGAATTCATGTTGATATAAATGCGAATTCAGTTGTTGAGCAGACTTATTATTTTATGAAGGAGTATTTTTAGTAAGGTTTATAGAGGATGATTTAAATTCCTCCTCCCGTAAAAGAGTAGAAATGCATAAAGGCCTAGAAGATGCTGATCATCCACACTTTGATTAAATTGGCTAAATGCAGGAGATCTCAAAATAATCAGATCTTGATTTAAGCCGCGCCTAATTCAGATAAAGCTTAATGCAAACAGGTTTGAATACGAACTTTCATGTCCAAGGCCTGTTGCGTAATAAAGTTATTCATCCAGTGCACTGGTTGTCCCATCGGATTAGTTTTAACCGCGGTATTTAGGAAATTTAATTCAGGTTGATTGAATAATTGGCTTTCAATCGCTTCTTCAAGTTGCGCACTATTGGCTGCAAGTGGAAGACTGACCAAATAGAACGCTTTGGGGTAGTTATAAAAAGCATACAGCAAGTTAAATGCTTTTTGATCGGCCTTAAGATTACCCGCACCAATTTCATAGCTACGGTCTTGGTTGCTATAGGTAACACCCATCAAAAAATCGAAATAATTATCCGAAAGTCTTAGTCCAAATTGCAGCCCAATCTGGTCAGCACTGAGTTCATGTTGCACAAAATTATTCAGGATTGAACCATCATCATTCAAAGGTTCTTGCAAGATCAGAAAATGCTCATTGTGTTGATAGATATGACCAGCAAGCTGTGCCTGTTCCAGGCTAGATTTAATGGATTCAAGAGTACAGTCTAACGTAGGCATAATTCAAAACAACATAGGAGATGGGAGAGAATTTGGCTACTCTATGCAATTTTCAGCACGAATAACATAGATGTTTTAGAGGAATAACCAATCAGATAAGATTTTGTAAATTTTAATGTTGGCTTGTGGTAACAGCCCTATCTGAATAAAAGAATAGATCATCATTTAAGTGAATCATTAATAAAAACTTATACTCATTATTAGATAAGCTTTATATGACAATTTTGCATATCAATATAATAAAACAAGCAATAGTTGTGATAACTAAATCTTTATAATGAATATATATATTTTTAAAAGTGTAATAAGTACACGTTGATCTGAGCTGGTGTTGTCAATGTCCATAAATGAGGAAAGACTTACTCATCTTAAACAGCTAGAAGCTGAGAGTATTCACATTATCCGTGAAGTGGCTGCCGAATTTGAAAATCCGGTCATGTTGTATTCTATTGGTAAAGATTCTGCCGTCATGCTGCATCTTGCTTTAAAAGCCTTCTATCCTGCAAAACTCCCATTCCCGCTATTGCATGTCGATACGGGCTGGAAGTTCAAAGATATGATCACATTCCGTGACAACATGGCGAAAACCCATGGTTTCGATTTGATCGTACATCAAAATAAAGAAGGGAAAGACGCTGGGATCAACCCGTTTGATCATGGTAGTTCTAAATATACCGACATCATGAAAACCCAGGGCTTAAAACAGGCTTTGGATAAATACAAGTTCGATGCTGCTTTTGGTGGCGCGCGCCGTGATGAAGAAAAATCACGTGCTAAAGAGCGTGTATATTCGTTCCGTGATACGAAGCACCGTTGGGATCCTAAGAATCAGCGTCCTGAACTTTGGAATCTTTACAACGGTAAAGTGAACAAAGGTGAAAGTATTCGTGTGTTCCCGTTATCAAACTGGACTGAGCTTGATATCTGGCAATACATTTACTTGGAAAGCATTCCATTAGTACCACTTTATTTGGCTGCAGAACGTCCTGTAGTTGAACGCAGTGGCACACTGATTATGGTTGATGATGAACGTATGCCTCTTAAAGAGGGCGAAGTTCCACAAATGAAATCGGTACGTTTCCGTACATTAGGTTGTTACCCATTAACGGGTGCGGTTGAATCAACTGCCAACACCTTGCCGGAAATTATCCAGGAAATGCTTTTGGCCACCAGTTCTGAACGTCAAGGTCGTATGATTGACCATGATGAAGCAGGCTCGATGGAAAAGAAAAAGCAAGAAGGTTATTTCTAAGAATCCCTTTATAAATTTCCCTTGCGCAGCAGTGCTGCTCACCTCTTTATAAAAGAGGGGCAAATAAAAAAGGGCAGTCCTCCATTGTTTATGGAGGACTTAGGTGGATTCAAAGAGATTTAAAACAACCGATTTCTAAAGAATATGTGGAGTTTGAGCAATGTCTCATCAATCAGAACTCATTAGCCAGGATATCTTGGGCTATTTAAAACAACATGAAAATAAAGATTTATTGCGTTTCTTGACTTGCGGTAACGTGGATGATGGTAAATCGACTTTAATCGGTCGTTTGCTTTATGATTCAAAATTGATTTATGAAGATCAATTGCAAGCGGTAACCCGTGACTCTAAAAAAGTCGGCACCACAGGCGATGCGCCTGACTTAGCGCTTCTTGTAGATGGTTTGCAAGCTGAACGTGAACAGGGTATTACCATTGATGTGGCATATCGTTATTTCTCTACAGAAAAACGCAAGTTCATCATTGCTGATACTCCGGGGCATGAGCAATACACACGTAATATGGCTACAGGTGCATCTACTTGTGACCTCGCGATCATTTTGATTGATGCGCGTTATGGTGTGCAAACTCAAACTCGTCGTCATACTTATATTGCAAGCTTGCTCGGTATTAAGAACATTATTGTTGCGATTAACAAAATGGACTTGGTTGAATTCTCTGAAGCGCGCTTCAATGAAATTCAAGCCGACTATGCCAACTTCGTGAGCCAATTGGGCGACCGTAAGCCAAGCAACATCATCTTTACGCCTATTTCTGCATTGAATGGCGATAACGTGGTGAACAAGTCTGAAAATACGCCGTGGTACACTGGCGAAACCTTAATGGGTACGCTTGAGTCTGTTGAAATTAACCGTGATACCGCGAAACGTGATTTCCGTTTCCCTGTGCAGTATGTAAACCGTCCTAACCTCGACTTCCGTGGTTTCGCAGGTACGATTGCGCTTGGTGAAATTAACGTGGGCGATAAAATTGTTGCTTTACCATCGGGCAAATCTTCAACGATTAAAGAGATCGTCACTTTTGATGGCAACCTTGAACATGCATTTGCAGGTCAAGCAGTGACATTGACGCTAAACGATGAAATTGACGTATCACGCGGTAATATGTTGATCCGTGCAGATCAGGGGATTCCTGCAATTTCGCGTTCGGTTAAAGCGACTGTGGTATGGATGGCGGATCAACCGCTTGTGCTGGGCAAGTTGTATAACATTAAAATTGGTACGCAAACTGTTCCTGCCAAAGTGACTGGCATTAACTTCCGTACCAATGTGAATACACTTGAGCAAATGCAAGTGGATCACCTTGAGCTGAATGCAATTGCCAATGTCACTATTGAATTTGATGCACCAGTAGTATTTGACCGTTATCAGGACAGCCGTTATACCGGTTCATTTATCTTCATTGATCGTTTGAACAACGTAACGATTGGTGCCGGTATGGTAGAAGAGTCTGTTGAATGGTCGGCTCATACCAATCCGGTAACAGCGGAAGACCGTGCAGCACGTTTGGGTCAAAAACCTGCGTCAATTACTGTGTCTGCAAAAGCATTGGAAAATGCCCAAGCGATTGAAAACCTGTTGCTTCAACAAGGCATTGTAGCGATTGCGAAAGCTGACCTTGATGCGGCTCAAGTGGCACTTCTTCGTGAAACAGGGATTGCGGTCATTACTACTGTTGCAGAAGCGACAGATGTAACTTTCACGCAAGAGTCTGTTGAAGAATTGGCTGAGAAAATTGTGGAATTGGTTCGTTTATAATACTGAGCTGATTTGAAAGAAGACCCGCTGAAAGGCGGGTTTTCTTTTTAAGAAAACTTAGGTTTCTTGCTTTTCCTTTTTTATATTGGGGATCATTTTTTCAAAAAAAGAATCAGATTTTGCGGTTTCCATTCCATCAGCTGGATTCTTTCTAAATGCTTCTAAATTCAGATCTAATAATTTGGTTTTAAGATAGATTGTCTCATCAGTTTCGGCATTGAGTGTGATAATTTCAGATTTATACTTTTCAAAGGAGCGTGCTAGAGCCTCTTTGTGGCCATATTCCTGCTCTAATTTTGAATATTTATTCAAATTAATATTAGCTACAGTTGCAATCCAAATTAAAGGAACATTTAATATTACTCTGACTATGATTGATGTGATTGTAATTTGATCTAATTTATCAAATTCAATAGTTAAAAAATTGAATAGGGCAAGCAAGAATAAAGAGATTCCAAATACCCACAAATTATTCTTTTTACTTTCCCTAGCTTGATTAACCTTGTCAAAAAAACCACCTGCTAGGCCAGCACTACTTGCTTGATTGATTGTCTTTAAAGCTTGTTCTTCAATACTACTTAAATTAGTTAATCGTGTATCTAGCTCATTTTCTAATGAGTGATTTTTCTCATCACCAAAAATTTTTACATAAAATTTATCTAAGCTAGCTTTTTGCTTATTAAACATTGTTGAGTAGGATGAAAGTGCTTGTCCATCCTTATCAGTTTTATCTAAGAAGATATAATCATAGTATTTTTCAATTTCTTGATATTTTTTCTTTATTGCTTGTTCACGTGAAGTTTCCAATCCTTCTATTACGACTTCGTTATTAAAGAGATAGGAATATAGTTCTTTAGTTTTTGTCGATAGTTTATCAAGCTTTTGACTATAACTAAGTTCCTCGCCTTCAGTTGCTTCAAAGTAAGATTGGTAATGTTCTTTGAGTTTATCTGCTCTATTATATAGATTAGCTAAGTTATCCGAGTCTAATAGTTCTTTTAAAGTCTGTAAGGTCGTAAATCCATCTTCATATTTGTATTCAATCATATCTTTTAAAGAAGAAATTTCTAGTTTTAGTTGTAATAATTCATCTAGTTCTGACTGAAGCTGATTCTTTAAGGCTTTAGCATCTTGGATATCTGCTTGAAGTTGCTCTATCTCACCCTTAATCATTTTTGATGCAGCAGTACGTCCATCAGTTATATGCTCAAGATTATCAGCTAATGTGTATTTAGCCGAAAGCTTTCCATGTAACGCGCTAAGTTGTCTGAGAGCTTCTTCTACCTCTTTTCGCTCCCCATCTGTCATACCTGAAGAAAGCATATCTCTGATTTTCCCCATAAAAATAACTCAAAATAGTAATTATGGTTAAATACTACACTTTTTAAAATGGGTTTGATATTTATTTTATTTAAATATAAGATATATCTTAATTGATCTTAAGATATATCTTTGCTATGCCAAAATCAGACCTGATTGCAGACATCGAAAGCATACCTCTACCACGTAAACGTCTGTTTGAAGCAGGACAGATGAAGCTATTGGTGCTACATTTTATTGCGCAATCTCCCAAGTATAGCTACGACATTATTAAAGACGTGGCATCACTGGTCGGTGGCAACTATAAGCCGAGTACAGGCACCATCTGTCCGACCATTAACTATCTTGAAGAACATCAATATACTCAAGCTGAACTGAGTGCCGATGATCGTAAGCAATACAGTATTACGCCTACAGGTCTTCAACATCTCGAAGAGAATCAAGAAACAGTAAAAAAAATTCTCGACCGCTTTAGCACACGCAAGCAAATCCAGAATGACGAACACTATGTGGACATTAAACGTGCAATGGAAAATCTAAAAATATCCTTGCGCCTGAAAATACAGCATTGTGAGCTTACGCCTGAACAAGTCCAAGAAATTGCAGAAAAAATTGATCAGGCCGCTGTAAACATCGCTCGAATGTAATCACCGACATTTAAAAAGACTCAAAACATCTATAAAAGCCAACATCAAGACGAAGTACATATAGGTCAATTATGCATAACCCTCTTCCAAAAATTCATCCCAAACATTTAGCGTGGCTCATGCCTCTATTTTTATCTGGCATCATGAGTGGTGCGATTTCTTGTTTTAACATGATTATTAATAAAGGTTTTGGGGATGGCTTCTTTTCCTTGTGGCTGCATGCATGGAGTTTATCGTGGCTGATGGCATTTCCACTGATTCTCATGGTGCTGCCTTTGGTTCGTCGTTTCCTTATGCTATTTATGGCTAAACCAAATTAAACCGACATCTAGGGGTATTTCTCTAGATGATGGTAGGCTCTCAGACATAAGCAGGAGTTGGCTTCAAAGCACAGACAAACTATGTTGAAATAAACCGTAGATAGATGAATAGTTAATAAATTGAAAGGGAAGAAATTATGTCACAAACCAACATGCAACAAGTCATCATTACAGAGCCGGGCGGTATCGATAAACTGGCTTATGAAAGCGTTACGATTCCTGAAGCTAAAGCAGATGAAGTGTTGGTGAAAGTCCATGCCTTCGGAATTAACCGCCCAGACATCTTGCAACGCCAAGGTTTGTATCCAATGCCTAAAGGCGTAACACCAGTTCCGGGTCTGGAAGTTGCAGGTATTGTTGAAGCTGTAGGCAGTGATGTGACTAAATTTAAAGTCGGTGACAAAGTCTGTGGTTTAACCAATGGTGGCGGTTATGCTGAATATTGCGTTGTACCTGAAAGCCAAACATTGACTATTCCGACAGGCGTAAGCTTTACTCAAGCGGCTGCTATTCCTGAAACCTTCTTTACCGTGTGGGCGAATGTATTCCAGATGGGTAAAGCCAAAGCAGGGGAAACTGTATTGGTTCATGGGGGTGCAAGCGGGATTGGTACGACGGCACTGATGCTGTGCAAATCACTTGGTATCAAAACCTTTGCAACTGCCGGTTCGGACGAAAAAGTTCAAGCAATTTCCCATCTGACCACAGGGATTAACTACAAAACTCAAGACTTTGAACAAGTGATTAATGAGCAAACTGACAATGGCGGTGTAGACGTTATTTTGGATATGGTCGGTGCGCCATACTTAGAACGTAATTTGAATTTATTGCGTCGTGATGGACGTTTGGTTTATATCGCCTTTCTGGGTGGTCGTAAAGCGAAAGAGATTAATCTGGGGCATATCATGATGAAACGCTTGACCATTACCGGTTCAACCATGCGTGCCCGTACCACGGCTGAAAAAGCCGAGATTGCACAAGGCTTGCAAGAAACTATTGTGCCATTATGGGCAAAAGGTGAATGCTTACCGATGATCTATAAAACATTTAAGTTTGATCAAATTCAGGAAGCACATGCGGCTATGGATACAGGTGAGCATGTTGGGAAGATTGTGGTGGAAATCATCTAATTTTTCTACTTAAACAATGAAAGCCAACAAATGTTGGCTTTTTTTTGCATAAAATAAGTTAATTAGTTCAAATTAATTTATTGAATAACAGTGAATATATTTTAAAAAATGGTAAAAATTGTCGAATGCTTGACACAACCTGTCGGAAGTGTGGATTAAATTAACCTTTAAATTTAACCTGACCAATTTGTTTGGTATTGGGTGAAATATCATGCAATAAGGGGATGTACAATGAAGATTATATCAACACCATATACCCGTGCGCATAGTTTCCGTGCTTTAAAACGCCTGCATAAAGCGATTATTCGTAATCAGGTGTCACATTCAGACCTGCATAAATTTTACCAGGCAATGCTTCATTTAGAACGTTATGTAGAACGCCTTCATCGTAAGGGTAAAAAAAGCCGCGTGACACGGCTGGTTAAATAGCTTTCTAGAGCCTCTTTATTAGCCTTAAGTTGAAGGGAATATTTGAAAATTATTTTTTATTTGGCTGTATAATTTTTGTTGATAATTAAATAATTTTGCATATTTTTATGTGCGGTGCTGTAAAGCACAAAGAGGGGATTTATGAAGGATAATCCTTCAACACATGAGCGTCTTGCAGAACGTTTGGCCCGTATATTGACTAAGCTTAATGTGGGGCATCAGCTGAGCGTAAAACAATTGGCGCTTGAATTCCGGGTGAGTAGCCGAACCATAGAGCGTGATTTTGATCGTTTAAATTCTTATCTTCCACTTGTTCAAGACCCTAAAACCAAAAATTTTTATCTGGAATCTTCCTATCTCGGGCGCTTTAAATTACAGGATATTCAAAATTTTGCCCAGTTGTCTGGCATTCAGGATCTTTTTCCCTCTTTAGATATGTCTTTTTTAAGAGAGTTGTTCGATAACCGTGCAAATCTGGTTTTTTCTGCCAAAGGTTATAACTTTGAAGATACTACGCAGTATGCGGAACATTTTAAGATACTCACTGGAAGTATTCAAAAAAGACAGCAAATCGCTTTGTTTTACAGAGATCAAATGCGGGTTGTAAAACCGTATCGATTAATTCATCACATGGGCAACTGGTATTTGGCTGCTGTACGCAAGCAGGAACTGCGTGTTTACCGTCTGGGCCGTATTGAGAAAATTATCTGTAACCATCGACTTTCACGGTTTGAACATGATCGGGCTGTGCTGCAGCAGTTAAAAGATGAAGATGGTATTTGGTTTCAATACGAAAAGCAGGAAGTCATTTTATCTGTGCATCCAGAGGTTGCAATTTATTTTAAGCAACGGCGGATTTTTTCAGAACAGGTAGTTTTAGACGAATTGGAAACAGGGGAATTGCTGATTAGTTGTCAGATTCGGCATCAGAAAGAATTGAACCCATTGGTGCGTTACTGGATACCTTATGTGAAAATCGTCAAGCCTGAGCATTTACAGCAAGAACTAGATGCCAGTCTGCAAGGCTATTTAAAATGTGCACAGTAAAAATGAACTCAAGGTTTTAAAGTTTTAGCAGGGCGATGGGGGATACGGATAAGTATTTGACTCAACGCCCTTAAATTTTATGAGATGTCTGCAAGAAATTTCAGGCATAAAAAAAACCAGCATTAAGCTGGATTTTTTATTGCACCATTTTAAGTAGTCTTAAAATGGTGCCCGAGGCCAGACTCGAACTGGCACGCTTTGTGGGCGGGGGATTTTAAATCCCCTGTGTCTACCGATTTCACCACTCGGGCATTTTAACAAGATTGGAGGCGGAGGTCGGAATCGAACCGGCGTACACGGAGTTGCAGTCCGCTGCATGACCACTCTGCCACCCCGCCATCTCTTGGTGATGCACATATTAGCAATCTTTGAAAAAAAAACAATACTGTAAATAGTGTATATGCACATAAAATCGGCATATAGAATAAAATAGCCGAAATAATCATGTATTATTTGCGAAATTGATTCATATCTACTTTGGAGATGTGCCGTGGCATTAGTTTTAGATGGTCGTGCATTGGCAAAACAAATTGAAGCTGACTTGTTAACACGTGTAGAAGCGTTGAAAGCAAAAACAGGTCGTACCCCCATTCTTGCGACTATTTTGGTCGGTGATGATGGTGCATCTGCCACTTATGTACGTATGAAAGGCAATGCGTGCCGCCGTGTCGGTATGGATTCGCTAAAAATTGAATTAGGCAAAGAGACCACAACTGAACAATTGCTGGCTGAAATTGAAAAACTCAATGCCAATCCGGATGTTCACGGTATTCTGTTGCAACACCCGGTACCTGCTCAAATTGATGAACGTGCATGTTTCGATGCAATTTCTTTGGCAAAAGACGTTGATGGCGTAACCTGTCTTGGCTTTGGTCGTATGGCCATGGGCGAGACTGCTTATGGTTCTGCAACACCAGCAGGCATCATGACCATCCTGAAAGAAAACAACATTGAAATTGCAGGTCAGCATGCAGTGGTTGTGGGTCGTTCTGCGATTTTGGGTAAACCAATGGCAATGATGCTTCTTCAAGCCAACGCAACGGTAACCATCTGCCATTCGCGTACCAAAAATCTTCCTGAGTTGGTTAAACAGGCTGACATTATTGTGGGTGCAGTTGGTAAAGCTGAACTTATTCAAAAAGACTGGATTAAACCAGGTGCAGTCGTTGTAGACGCTGGCTTCCATCCGCGTGATGGCGGTGGTGTGGGTGATATCCAGTTAGTAGGGATTGAAGACGTTGCTTCTGCTTATACACCAGTTCCAGGTGGTGTAGGTCCAATGACCATTACCACTTTGATTCGTCAAACGGTTGAAGCTGCTGAAAAGGCTTTAGGTTAATTAAATTTAGAATCCAATATTGAATAAATTTTGGTATTGGATTCGCGACATCGCCATTTGCTGCTGTTCGAGGCAGGACTAAGTTCGATAAAAATGTTTCTGTGAATCATTGAGTAAATGATGGTCTCAGTCGAGTTCAGCAAATGGCAATGGTTTTGCCTACTTTTCCCGAAAGAAAAGTAGGTCGAACCAAAGGTTGATCCAAATATTAGAATTCTTCTTGTAAGACTCCGCCGTGAAGGCATCACAAAACATTTTAAAAGTATTCCAATGAGCTGTACTTTCCAATTCCCCAAAGCCCCAGAGCATCTTATCCAAGCCTTACATGAGGTGATCCCCGGTTGTGACTTGATGGCGCAGCAGCTACCTGAAACCCCGATTTCACTCTGGCTGATTCCACCGGTCTTTCCAACCGACCGCCTAGATGATGAAGTGATTCGTCGAATCTGGAATGATACACCATACTGGATTTTCTGCTGGGCATCTGGGCTTGCGATGGCGCAATGGCTACTTGCAGAGCCACAACACGTTAAAGATAAGGTTGTCCTCGACTTTGGTGCAGGTTCGGGCGTAGTCGCGATAGCAGCAAAAATGGCAGGGGCTAAACGTGTTATTTGCTGTGATATAGATCCAATCAGTTTGGATTCATGCCGTGCCAATGCAGAATTGAATAATGTAGAGCTTGAATATCTGGATGATTTGTATAAAGCAGAACAGGTCGATGTGCTGTTAGCAGCGGATGTTTTATATGATCAATGTAACCGCTTTTTCCTGGATGAGTTTTTAAAATTTTCCCCTGAAGTATGGGTCGCAGATAGTCGGGTGAAAAATTTTAGTCATCCCCAATATCAAAAATTGGATGAACGCAGTGCTACAACTTGGCCTGACTTGGATGAATCTAAAGAATTTCGAAATGTGAGTTTTTATAAGACGCTGTAAACAGCGTCTTTTTATTTATCAAGTAATTAGTAGCGCTTAAGAACAAGTATAACGAACCACATTTAAGGTGCTTGGACGAGTATCTAAAGACTGGCGAGTGGCCATATTTTCACTGTTATACAAATCTGGAGTATTGCTTAAACTAATGCTGGTACGGCTTTGACCCAGTTGACGACCATATTGTGGTGTTTGTATTTCTGGATTGGCAATTTCACTAATGCTTAAAATATCGAGTTTGTAGTGTTTATTTAGGCCCAATACTTTTTGACAAGCACGTTGTAATTTTTGCTCATCCACTTTTTGGTTTGGACGAATGACTAAAGTATAAGCCAAGGTTGCTGAGTTAGGTGACTGACTTTCTATTTGATAGCCGACATTGCCATTATATTGACGTGGTGTGCTTTGACACGCAGTAAGTCCAAGCGCTATAAAACCTAAGCCAAGCAATTTATAGGTATTGTTCATCTTTAAAAGTTCCAAGCGTTGTTATTGGATTGAGTATGCCATAAGCCTACTTTTTTAACGATGCAATCCAGGCATCTATCCAATAAAAAAGCTTTCCAATTGTGACAACCTAGAAAGCTTTTTTAGGTGATTATTCAACTAAGTACGCTGGGTTGAATCGTCGGCAAGCATGCTATTTTTCTTGGTGTCTTTCATAAAGATATAGATAATCAAAGACAAGCCAATCATGAAGCTAATGTAGAAAAAATAGTTTTTATGACCTGCATTTTAAAGCTAAGCGTAATCAGTTCTGCTGTACCACTAAACAAAGTGTTAGCAATGACATAAGGTAAAGCAACACCCAATGCATGAATGTGTGCAGGAAGTCATTCCGCTTTAACTACCGCATTAATGGCAGTATAACCCGTTACAATAACCATACCATTCATACCAAGCATGAATGTAGTGATTGGATTGGTGGTCATCCCAAGCCATTAAAAATTGGAATTGTAAACAATACGCCTAATAAGCCAAGGGCGATCATAACCAGTTTACGACCAATTTTATTGGACAGAATATCAACCGCACGTTGAAGCAGGTTGACCGTGTCATTGCCTTCAGGGAAAAATGGTGAAGCAAAGTACAAAGTAAATGCGGCATACACATATCAGTCCTACACTTTAAATAAATTACCTGCAGAGCCGCCAAGGATAGATTTGAAACGAGTTTTTCTGTCAAGTTGCGGATTAGCAACCGGAGAAGGTGAATCTGCCACAACAATTCTTCAAAAAATTGTTGGCAAAATACATTCTTTTAAATCCTTCGAGGTGAAAAATTTGAAACCATATGTTTTATTGTGGAAGATAAAAATAAATTTTTAAAAATATGTTATACGCCTATGTTTTTGCTTCATCATTCGACTTTAATTTTATCGGTGTTTTGCTTTGAATGTTTAGTAATTCTAATTTATTGTTTTAATTAATTAAATAGGATAAAAGAAAAGCCTTTCCTGTCAAAAGGCTTAAAAAATAACTGGGAATTAGTGTTCTTTAATTTCTGAATGGTGTTTGGTATCTTTCATAAAGATATAAACAATCAGTGATATAGAAATTAAGATGGTGACATAAATAAAGTACCAAGACTCATGTCCAGCTTCTTTGAAACTCAATGCAAAAAACTCTGCTGTTCCGCCAAATAAAGTATTGGCAAGTGCATAAGGAAGTGCGACTCCTAATGCACGAATATGTGCAGGGAACATTTCGGCTTTTACTACAGCGTTAATTGAGGTGTAGCCCGTAACAATGATCAAGCCGACTAAACAGATCCAGAATGCAGACCAGTAGTCTTGAGTCTGTCCTAGTCTGTCAAATAAGAAATAGGTAAATAAAACGCCCAACACCCCAAAGGCAATCATGAGTGGTTTACGTCCAATTTTATCCGATAAAGCTCCGGCAAAAGGTTGTAAACACATGAAAATAAAAAGCGCCAAAGTGGTGATTTGCGTGGCTTCGGGTTTGCTAAATCCAGAGGTGTTGACTAAATATTTTTGCAGATAGGTGGTGTAAGTGTAGAAAGCAACAGTACCACCTGCGGTTAAAAACAACACAGTAAATGCCTGTCTAGGATAATGCTTGAACAGTGCAAACATACTCGATTCAGGCTGATTCTTATCTTTTTGTATATTTTTAAAAGATTGGGTTTCGAGCAGCCCACGGCGAATATAGAACACGACTATGGCGAGGCAAGCCCCGATAAAGAATGGAATGCGCCAACCCCATGCATGTAGTTGTTCTTCAGTCAGTACAAACTGTAAAATCAGTAACACACAGAGTGCAGTGAGCTGACCTGCAATTAAAGTGACGTACTGAAAACTGGAAAAAAAACCGCGTCGGTTTCTTTCTGCCATTTCACTTAAATAGGTGGCACTGGCACCATATTCTCCACCCACACTTAAGCCCTGAATAAGTCGGGCAACCACTAGAATAATGGGCGAAAACACCCCAATTTGATCATGGGTGGGGGCTATTGCAATCATCAGAGAACCAATACACATTAAGGTCACGGAAAGGGTAAGGCCTGATTTCCGTCCTTTTTTATCCGAGTAAATACCCATGATCCAGGCCCCGATTGGGCGCATTAAAAAGCCGACTGCGAAAATGGCAGCAGCTTGGAGTAATTGTGCAGTCTGACTGCCTTTGGGGAAAAATGCGTGAGCAAAATATAAGGTAAATGCGGCATAGACGTACCAGTCATACCATTCAACCAGATTACCTGCTGAACCACCCAGAATAGATTTGACTCGTGTTTTGGTATCTAGATTTACTTGAGGAGCGTTATCTTCAATCATGGGTACAAGTCCATTTTGTTATTGTTTTTAGATGTTAAACCTATTGTTTTAACGGTATAAGCACGCGAGTTTTTAGTTTTGTATAAAAAATGTGCGAAATTTAATTATTTGAAAGTGAAGTAGTTTAAGTGGGGGGGAGTAGATGATTTATAGGCATTGTTTATTTTTGATGTGAAAATCTCATTGTTATTTTATATCCACTCCACTCATCCATAATTTCCAAGTGTTATTTCATCTCAAATGGTGTTAAGTTTTATAGAACAATAAGAAATTTAACTCAGCTGTTTTAACAAAATTAGAGGAGGTGGGCATGCAAGTGATTCATCCGGTCTATGATGTAGTAGTAATTGGTGGAGGCATCAATGGTGTTGGTATCGCAGTCGATGCAGTGGGGCGAGGGCTGTCTGTGTTTCTATGTGAAAAGGATGATTTAGCCAGTCATACCTCTTCTGCAAGCAGTAAGCTTATTCATGGTGGTTTGCGTTATCTCGAACATAAAGAGTTTCGGTTAGTTCATGAAGCATTGGTTGAACGCGAAGTATTATTAGCCAAAGCACCTCATATTATTCGTCCATTGCGCTTTATCATGCCTCATCAACCGCATTTACGTCCTGCATGGCTGATTCGGACTGGTTTATTTGTTTATGATCATTTGGGTAAACGAGAAAAATTAGCAGGCTCAAAGCATATTCATTTTGATGCAGCAACCAGCCCTTTAAAAGAAGAAATGACCCAGGGTTTTGAATATTCAGATTGTGCGGTGGATGACGCACGTTTGGTGGTTTTAAATGCGATACAAGCACATGAGCGAGGTGCACATATTGTTACTCAGACACGATGTAGCTCTGCATATCGTGAAAATGGGTTGTGGTTGATTCATCTGGAAAATGCGCAAGGCACTTATCAAATTCAAGCCAAAGCCTTGGTGAATGCCTCAGGGCCGTGGGTTGCGAAATTTATTCAACAGAATTTAAAACAAAAATCACCGTATGGGCTTCGACTCGTTCAAGGCAGTCATATTATTGTGCCGAGAATCTATGAAGGAGATAAAGCCTTTATTCTTCAAAATGATGATCAGCGGATCGTTTTTGCAATTCCTTATTTGGATCAGTACACCTTAATTGGAACCACTGATCACGAATATAAAGATGATTTAGATCAGGTCAAGATTACCCAGCCTGAAATTGATTATTTGCTGGATGTTTACAATGATCACTTTAAGCATCAGTTAGCCCCTAAAGATATTTTATATACCTATTCAGGGGTTCGGTCCTTGTGTGACGATGAGTCTGATAATCCATCTGCGATTACTCGCGACTATACTTTGGCCATATCTCAAGAACAGAAAAATGATGCGCCGTTACTTTCGGTGTTTGGTGGAAAACTTACAACCTATAGAAAGCTGGCGGAATCTGCAATTGCACATTTGCAACCTTTCTTTCCTCAAATGAAAAAGTCCTGGACTGAAAAAGCATTATTACCTGGTGCAGAAAACCTGATTTCGGTTGAGCTTTTACTGCAGCAGATTATGCAAACAATCGAGGACGTGCCATTTCAAGTGGCTTCGCGCTGGGCACATGCTTATGGAACACGGGTATGGCAGTTTTTAAAGGGTGTTTCAACGATCGATGAACTTGGTGAAGATTTTGGGCATGGTTTATTTGCCAAAGAAGTGGATTATCTGGTAGATCAAGAATGGGCGAGAAGCAGTCAGGATATTTTATGGCGTAGAAGCAAACTGGGTTTTCAATTTATGGATGACGAGATTCGGTTATTAGATCAATATCTTTCAAAATTGCATCTTAAAAGATCGCAGGATACTGCCGCTTAAATTTTTTAAACATGAAATAAAAGACCGTTTTAACGGTCTTTTACTTGAATCAACTTGTAAATTCGATCTTCAATTAAATTTTATTTAATTTTCTGTTTAAATTTCAACGCCACCTAGCGCTGCGCAATTTACAGGCGTATTCCATTGAACTGCAGTACCCCAGATCACAGGACGTACAACACGCCAAGGCCAGAAACCGAATCTTTGGCTTGCATTATAGTTGATGACCACGTTACCACCGACTTGGTGTGCACGCTCTGTAAAGCGTGGATACAGTTCTACGACACTGCCATAAGTACCTTTAGCTACTTTAATGCGTTTTTTAATTTAAAATTGGCTAGAGTCTGGTGTGCCTTTGATGGCACAAACGTGAAGAGCAGGCTGTTCTGCAGTAGCTGCTTGAGCCGTAGCTAAACCAGCTAAACCAAGCAGACAAATTGTAAGTGTGAATATTTTTAGCATGAAATTTCCCTCTTTTAATTATGGCGTTATTTGCGGGGGTATATTAACGTAAAAAAAGGCCACCGTAGTGACCTTTTATCAATTAATTCAATAAATTAAGCAGATTTTACCGCTTCTAAAAGTTCGTTTTGACGTGCTTTAAGTGCAGCGGGTAAACGTTCACCCAATTTAGTGAATAATTCAGTGTGGCTTTCCAATTCTTTGATCCACTGATCTTTGTCTTGCGCTGTAACGGTTACGAATTGCTCTTTAGAGAAGTCGATACCCGTCCAGTTCAATTGTTCATAAGTAGGAACCAAGCCGATTGGAGTTTCAGTCGCTTCAGCACGGCCTTCACAACGATCAATCATCCACTCAAGAACACGCATGTTTTGACCGAAACCAGGCCATACGAAGTTGCCTTCAGCATCACGACGGAACCAGTTTACGTTAAAGATTTTAGGAAGTTTGTTGCCAGCAGCTTCAGCTTTAGTCGCAACTTGTTCACCCAATTCTAACCAGTGAGAGAAGTAGTCAGCCATGTTGTAGCCCGCAAATGGAAGCATAGCAAATGGATCGCGACGAACAACACCTTGTTGACCAACAGCGGCAGCAGTCGTTTCAGAACCCATGGTTGCAGCTTTATAAACGCCATCTACCCAGTCAAAAGCTTCAGAAACCAAAGGCACTGTATCTGCACGTCGACCACCGAAGATAAACGCAGAGATTGGCACGCCAGCTGGATTTTCCCAGTCAGCATCAATAGAAGGGCATTGACCCGCAGCAACGGTGAAGCGAGCATTCGGATGCGCAGCTTTTTCGCCAGCAACGTGTGGCTGACCTTTCCAGTTAGTCAGGTTAGCAGGTGCTTCTTTAGTCAGGCCTTCCCACCAAACTTCACCATTATCAGTAACCGCAACGTTGGTATAAATCACGTCTTTGTGAAGAGTGGCCATACAGTTTGGATTGGTTTTGGTGTTGGTACCCGGTGCTACACCGAAGAAACCAGCTTCAGGATTGATTGCATACAAGCGACCGTCTTCACCTGGTTTGATCCAGGCAATGTCATCACCTACAGTTTCAATTTTCCAGCCTTCGTACCCTGCTGGTGGAATCAACATGGCAAAGTTGGTTTTACCACATGCAGAAGGGAATGCCGCTGCGATGTAGTGTTTTTCACCTTGTGGATTAGTTACACCAAGGATCAACATGTGTTCAGCTAACCAGCCTTGTTGACGCCCCATTGAAGAAGCAATACGTAAAGCTAGGCATTTTTTACCAAGCAATGCGTTACCACCGTAACCAGAACCGTAAGACCAGATTTCACGAGTTTCTGGATAATGCACGATGTATTTTTCAGGGTTGCAAGGCCATGCAACGTCTTTTTGACCTTCTACAAGCGGTGCACCTACAGTGTGTACGCAAGGAACGTATTCACCGTCAGTACCAAGAACGTCATAAACAGCTTTACCCATACGAGCCATTTTAGACATGCTTACCGCAACGTAAGGAGAATCAGTGAGTTCAATACCGATATGTGCAATATGGCTACCTAAAGGACCCATAGAGAAAGGTACTACGTATAAAGTACGTCCTTTCATTGAACCATCAAATAAACCGCTTAAACGCGTACGCATTTCAGCTGGCGCTTCCCAGTTATTCGTCGCACCTGCATCTTCTTGTTTTTCTGAGCAGATATATGTGCGACCTTCAACACGAGCAACGTCAGAAGGATCAGAATTAGCTAAGTAAGAACCAGGGTGCTTTTCTTGGTTAAGCGCTTGCATAGTGCCGTTAGCGATCATCAAGTCGATATAACGTTGATATTCTTCTGCGCTACCGTCACACCATTCAATTTTCGCTGGCTTCGTTAATTTTGCAATTTCTTCAACCCATGCAATAAGCTTAGGGTGTCGAACGAATTCTGGTGCGTTCACTTGGGTCATGGTGAGGCCTATCTCATATGTGTACAATTTGAATGTACAAAGTACAATCCAAGCAATGGGATGCATCGCTTGGATGAAAATATAAAAAAAAGTGGCTGTATTAAAGCATAAAATCGTAAAAAAAATAAGACTAAAGAAGTATGCAAAATAGATTGGAAGATTATGTCTATTCTTAATAAAGTCTTATAAAAACAATATCTTATGATTTTTAAATAAGATTTAAAACAGTATTTTTTTATATTATGGGGATTATTTATTTAAGTTATTTACTTTAAAAACAATTGGTTAGTAATATTTTTTTTATGAGAATTATTATTGATTAAATAAATGGTTGTCATTCGAATTTTACATAAAGAGGCTTTTAATTGCCGATAAATTGGACAAGATTAGAGCAATTGCTTCAAAAAGATATAGAAAATGTCAGAACCTTTAAAGCCCTTATCACTTATATATAATGAAAAGTCTGGATTTCATGCAGCGAATAAAGATGAAGTCTTTGAGCAACTTATGACAAATTTAACAGCTTATGGCTATGAAATTCAGGCTTTTGAAATTAGTGCGGAAGCGAGTTTTGATCATTTGATGAATAAAATCATTTTGCGCCATCAACAGGCTCATGAGCTTGGGGTTGTCGTTGCAGCAGGGGGAGATGGAACCTTAAACGCAGTTGCTGCGAAACTTATGGAAACTAAAATACCGATGGGAATCTTACCATTAGGAACATTTAATTATGTGGCACGATTACTGAATATTCCACTGGATCTATTAAAAGCTGCGGAGGTGATTGCCACAGGAAAGGTTCATGAAGTGCATGTAGCACAGATCAATGATCATATTTATTTAAATAATGCCAGCTTAGGGTTATATCCTTTATTTATTCAGAAACGTGAATTATATAATCAGCGCTTTGGTCGTTTTGCTTTAAATGCGTATACCTCAGGTCTGGATGTGCTGATTCGTGATCGTAAAGAACTGAAACTTGAAGTAGAAGTCGATGGAAAAAAATATCCGCTGAAAACACCTTTGATTTTCTTTGGCAATAACCAGTTGCAACTGGCAGAGATGAATCTACGTATTGCTGAATCTGCTAAACAAGGAAAGGTAGCAGGAATAGTCGTCGCCAAAAGTGATAAACGCACACTATTTAAAATGTTATGGCAATTAATGAAGGGGAATTTAGATAAAGCACCGGATGTGTATAGCTTTTCTGGAGATGAAGTCAAAATTTATTCAAAAAGAAAAAAATTAACGGTTGCTTTAGATGGTGAAATTGTTGAAATACCGCCCCCACTTAAAATTTCAGTGCGTAAAAATGCCTTAAAAATAATGGTGCCTAATGATTCTACATCTGTCTGATCTGCATTTTGGAACGGAAAAGCCAGCTTGTATGGCAGCAATCCGCTTATTTTGCCAAGAGCAACAGATTGAAGCGGTTGTGGTGAGTGGGGACTTAACCCAGCGTGCACGCTATATACAGTTTCATGATTGCAAAAAATTCTTGGAAAGTTTAAATCTTCCGTATTTGGTGGTGCCAGGCAATCACGATATTCCGCTGTATCAGGTATGGAATCGTATTTTTAGTCCATTTACCCGCTATAAATTGTTCTTTGGCCATATGGAAACCACCTTGGAAACTGAACATTTCTATATTATTGGGGTGAACAGTATTCGACGTCGTTATCACACCCGCGGACATATTTCCTTAGAGCAAATTCAGCAGATTGACCAGTCATTAATGATCGCACCTGTAGATAAAATCAAACTGATTGTTGCGCATCAGCCTTTTTATACCCCGCCGAATGATCCGCATGGGGTGAAAGATTGTCCCATGTTGGGACGGATGGCTTTAGAGTCGTGGAGTCAAAGTGGTTTAAATGGTTTATTGCACGGACATCTGCATCAATCGGCAGTCTATGATTTAAACCAGATTTATCATTTAGGCGCAGCACATCCAGTACTGGATATTCATGCCGGAACGGCGACTTCATATCGACTACATCATGGCTTGCCGAATAGTTTTAATGTCATTCATGCAAATGCAGATGTGCAGCATTATTATTTTGATGAACAGCAAAAAGAATTTGTATTAAAAGAAGAAAATGCTGAATAAATACGGAAATATTTGAGATTGAATAAAAAACATACAAAAAACAGTACTTTTTTTTGCTTACCCCCTTGAAGCGTTTTTTTCCATCCCCACCAAAGTGTCATCGAAATTATTTTTTGATGATGACCGATGGAATAACAAAGTCATCATTACTTCACTATAAAAGACTTAGTCTGATGGAGTTTCCAATGAGCAACATTCGTCCATTACATGATCGCGTAGTTATTCGTCGTGTTGAAGAAGAAACTAAAACTGCTGGCGGTATTTTACTTCCAGGTTCTGCTGCTGAAAAACCGGCTCAAGGTGAAATCATTGCAGTAGGTAATGGTCAGATCACTGACAATGGTGTACGTGCTTTAGACGTTAAAGTAGGCGAAAAAGTATTGTTCGGTACTTACGCTGGCACAACTGTCAAAGTACAAGGCGAAGAACTTCTTATTATGAAAGAGTCTGACATTTTAGCCGTTTTAGAAGACTAATTCAGACCTGTTTCAGTTAATCAAATTTTTGAAAATTAAAATATTTGGAGTAAAGCATGTCAGCTAAAGACGTAAAATTTGGTGATTCAGCTCGCAGTAAAATGATTGCAGGCGTAAACGTACTTGCCGATGCGGTAAAAGTAACTTTAGGCCCTAAAGGCCGTAACGTGGTGATTGACCGTTCTTTTGGTTCACCACACATCACTAAAGATGGTGTAACGGTTGCGAAAGAAATTACGCTTAAAGACAAGTTTGAAAACATGGGCGCGCAATTGGTTCGTGAAGTATCTTCAAAGACCAATGACATCGCAGGTGACGGTACAACAACTGCAACTGTCTTGGCTCAAGCAATTTTGAACGAAGGAATCAAATCA
Source organism: Acinetobacter sp. TSRC1-2 (assembly GCF_049895885.1). Taxonomy (NCBI): domain Bacteria; kingdom Pseudomonadati; phylum Pseudomonadota; class Gammaproteobacteria; order Moraxellales; family Moraxellaceae; genus Acinetobacter; species Acinetobacter sp. TSRC1-2. Next base: position 25,823 of record NZ_JAFCTF010000004.1, on the reverse strand, counting down.
GTGACTGCGGGTATGAACCCAATGGATTTGAAACGTGGTATCGACCTTGCTGTTCGCGTTGTAGTTGAAAATATTAAAGCAACGGCTAAACCTGCTTCTGATACTAAAGCGATTGAACAAGTTGGTTCGATTTCTGCTAACTCTGACACCACTGTGGGTAAACTTATTGCGCAAGCAATGGAACGCGTAGGTAAAGAAGGCGTAATTACTGTTGAAGAAGGTTCAGGCTTTGAAGATTCGCTTGACGTGGTTGAAGGGATGCAGTTTGACCGTGGTTATATCAGTCCGTACTTTGCAAACAAGCAAGACACGTTAACCGCTGAACTTGAAAATCCATTCATTCTTCTTGTTGACAAAAAAATTGGCAACATCCGTGAATTGATCAGTGTATTAGAAGCTGTTGCTAAAACAGGTAAACCACTTCTTATTATCGCTGAAGATGTTGAAGGCGAAGCGTTGGCTACTCTTGTAGTAAACAACATGCGCGGTATTATCAAAGTATGTGCGGTTAAAGCACCTGGTTTTGGTGACCGTCGTAAAGCTATGCTTCAAGACATCGCGATCTTGACTGGCGGTACTGTAATTTCTGAAGAAATTGGCATGTCACTTGAACAAGCGACTCTGGAACACTTAGGTACAGCGCATAAAGTGACTGTTTCTAAAGAAAACACAGTGCTTGTTGATGGTGCTGGTGTTGCAGCTCAAATCGCGGATCGCGTTCAACAAATCCGTGCGCAAATTGAAGAATCAACTTCAGAATACGATAAAGAAAAGCTTCAAGAACGCGTTGCTAAATTAGCAGGCGGTGTTGCAGTGATCAAAATCGGTGCGGCAACTGAAGTTGAAATGAAAGAGAAAAAAGACCGTGTTGACGATGCACTTCACGCAACTCGCGCTGCGGTAGAAGAAGGCGTGGTTGCAGGTGGTGGTGTTGCGCTAGTACGTGCAGCTAAAGCACTTGATGGTGTTGTTGGGATTAATGACGATCAAAATGTAGGTATCAACATTTTACGCCGTGCGATTGAAGCGCCGCTTCGTCAAATCGTTGCAAACGCTGGTGATGAGCCTTCAGTTGTAATCAACGCTGTGAAAAATGGCGAAGGTAACTTCGGTTACAACGCTGCGACTGGCGAATATGGCGACATGCTTGAAATGGGTATTCTTGACCCAGCAAAAGTAACCCGCTCTGCACTTGAGCACGCTGCTTCTGTTGCAGCATTAATGCTTACAACTGAATGCATGATCACTGATATTCCAGAAGATAAACCTGCAATGCCTGATATGGGCGGTATGGGTGGCATGGGCGGTATGATGTAATTCATACTGATCATCCGATAAAAAAATCCCCGCATTTTGCGGGGATTTTTTTATCCATCTTCAGATTACTTAATGTTGATATAAGCCGCCTGATAGGATTCAGGATAAATAAACGATATCAGCTCATGTTGAGTTTTATTCGCTTTAATCGGTGAGATTGGACTATTTTCAAACGTAGCAATATGTTCGTTATTTTTAGTATCTACTAAAACAATATCGCTGTCGCGTAATTTAAGAGGTCGATCTGAATGGTTATTAATTTCAAAAAAATATGTCAATTTTGTACTTGCAATATCATTCGATTCTATTTTTTCTGATTTATATAAGTCAGCCTGTATATCTACATGTTTGAGTGCATTATTTACCTCAATATTTTGTACTTGAGGAATTTGATATTTCTCAAAATTTTTGAATCGGTTTCTAGTCTGATCAAGTAATTCTATTGAATGCTGATGCAGAGAAAAATAACGATTTTTTTTGGTTTTATCGTCACTTAATTGCAATAAATTTGAATTTTTCTCATCGAAAGTGAATGTTCCTGAAGACTCTTTTTGTTTAATTTTTTGCTTAAAAAAACTAATTTCTTTTAGGAGGTAGGTCTTGTCTTGATAAAGTCGGAGAGAAACGAGTTTCTTTTCACAAGCATCACAAGGAATAAATGCTTTATAAGAGCCCACCCAATTTGGAATTTGAACCTGTATAGGTTTTGAAGGTTGCTCAGGAAGATTAACTTTTTCATTCAGTGATGATGTACTCGTATTATCGCAGCCACTTGAAAGTAAAATGGCAAAAAGACTGAGTGTAATCATCGCTTGTTTCATAATGGTCATTTAATGAAAAAGATATTTTTAAACATAATCATAACTGAATTATCCCGCTAGTATTAAGTCGTTAAATAAATGATTTATTTGTAGCAAATCGTGACGAATAGCAAAAAGTGGGGGTCCTAAAAAGCCATATTTCAGGCTCTTTATGCAGAGAAAAAAGGGGGGCTAAACTGGTCAAGATCTTTTTTGGAGCTTGTAATTTAGCTTTGAATCTATGGCTTTTCCTGTATCCATATCACGTGCTTCTACAAAATTTTCACCGACAAAGAATTTACGATTATCACCGGCTTTATCTAAGCTAATGATCGATGGATTATTCTGGTCGAAGCTAAAAGTCCCTTTGACTTTAAATTCGTTGTCCTTTCCTTTACCCAAGTATTCTTCTGTTAATTCATAAGTTTTATCTGCTTTCAACTCGAGATCGGTTTTAATTCCTTCACAATCCGCACAGGGAAAAACACCTTTATATTTACCCGCCCAATCCAGTGAGGTTTCTGCAGTATCACTCATCGGGGTTGCAGGTTGAGTATTGGTGGGCTGCATGGATTGAGTTTGAGTGACCGTATCTTCAGGTGCTTGATTACTTGCATTCGTATCGGTATTCGGTTTGCTGCATGCAGTTAATGCGATAGTGATAAGAGGCAGGATTAACATTGTTTTTTTCACGCTTTAGTTCCTTTTATAAGACAATGTAACTTTTAAAACTACGTAGAAAAGGATATTTATTAAAGAATGATATTGTTCGTGCTTTGTTATTACTTGGATTCGTTTTTAAAATAGACATTACTGTTTTCTCTTAACTTTTATTGAGTAAACTCAATTTTTCCTGAAAATAATTATTTTTTTGCGGTGGATAAAGGTAAAAATAAATATATATTTCATTTAAATTGAAAGTTATACATTTATATATTAATTGATCATTTATTGCTCATGTTGAACTATCTTATTTTAGAGACATTGTTAGAATCTGCACACTTTATTAGGGTGTGGTGTTTTTGTGTTCGAGAAGTTAGCTGAACAAAGTCTAGAAATGATGGGCTGGGAAATTGATAATCATTGGCCACTTGATTTGGATCAGTGCGTAATGATTGCTGCACCCCACACCAGTAATTGGGATGCTTTATATGCCCGCTTGGCTCTAAAAGCTTTAGGGGTAAATGTCCGTTTAACGATTAAAGACAGCTATATGAAGTTTCCATTCGGGCCATTTGTACGTGCTTTGGGAGGCATCGGTATTGACCGTACCCCTAAACAACAAGGTGAGCCGCGCCCAAGTATGGTTGAGGTCATGACCGATTTATTCAAAGACCATCCAAAGTTGGTGATGCTGGTGACACCTGAAGCAACACGTGCAAAACAAGAACAATGGAAAACCGGGTTTTATCATGTGGCAACGGGTGCAGGTGTACCTATTGCTTTGGCCTATATGGATTATGCCAAGAAAAAAACCGGTGTAGGAAAAATTGTATATCCTACTGGGGATTATGAAAAAGATATGGCCGAAATTATGGATTTCTATTCAAAAATTCATGCTAAATTTCCGAAAAACTTTAGTGTTGATAAGCGTTATTACACTGAAGCATAAATTCTAAAAGGACAGGGAGCGTATCCCTGTCTTGCTTTAAAACGTGGCGAAATTTATAAATCAAAAAAACTTGCCTCAACGTTTCAGCATTTGCCAGTCAGCATGTGATTCTGCATTTTTTAGTCATGAACAGAGCTGTAGAGCATTCATTTAAAGAGATGAAATATGCCTATTTATTTGCTGTTGGACTAATGCCACCTAAATGCTGGCAAGCTTCCTGATATATGCCATATTGTTCCTTAATTACATCGGTTAATGGAACATCAAATAACTTTTCACCTTCTTTATAGCTCTGCACATAGGATTCGGCTTTTTGACGGCTAGAAGCGAGTGATTGTTCGTGAAATGAGGTAATAGAACTATGCGTCATTTGTGTGCTTTCAATTTTATTGCATTTAAAATATGAAAGCATTTTTTCAGCATGTTTGACATCGCGAGAAGTACTTAAACTACAGCCTGTTAGCAGAATCATCCCTGCTAAGCAAATCAAGGTTTTCATTTTAGAAAAATTAGTGGCGGGGATAAGTATTGTATAAAGTTTTCTCTCACATTAATGAAATGTGGAATACCAATTGGATGTTTTTTGATTAAATGATATTTATCTCATTTTTTAAAATATATTTCAGGGAAAATTATTTCAACTCCCTGCATGTGAATTTTAAACATTTTCCTGATTAATAAATTTAAAACAGAGTACTAAAGATTAAGAAACAGCCTGATGCAAATAATAGACTTAACGCGGTATGTTTAAATTGCCGCTCTGAAATTTTATAGAATAATTTTGCTCCCAAGATTACGGGGAAACTAACACTGACCAGCAGGATGGCCATATAAGGCAGCAGTTGTATTTCGAGTGTGCCTTGTAGCAAATAGGCAACCAAGGTAAACACCTGAATGCCGAAATTGAAATGGCGTAAAATATAACGTTGTTCTTGTTTGGATAAATTTTTCAACATGACCCAAGCTGAAGGAAGCGAACCACAAAATCCGCCTAAACCACCCAGTATTCCACCGATAAATCCTACCAAACCATCTGCAAATTTCCCTGACTGTTGCAGTCTTGGAAATTGCGGGTTGAAGAACATGATTGGGCACCATAGCGCCAAAAATAAGCCTAAGACTAGTTTAAATGTTTCTGGCTGAATAATATGCAATAAATAAGTGCCTAAAGGCACGCCAGTCAGCCCGGCAATTAAATAAGGTAACACCAGGGTTTTATTCAGATGAGGATGCTTTTGTTCATTGGATAATGAAATGATATGGCTCCATACCGAAGCAAATACCACTAAGGGTGCAGCAATCTGCGGAGGCAATACCCATACCCAGAAAGACATGGCAATTAAGGCAAAAGCAAAACCTGTAAGTCCTTGTACAAAACCTGCGACCATTGCACCAAGAATAAATAATAGCCAAGTCATAGAGCTCAGGTCATAAGGAAAGGCAGCAGTATTCTAAAGATCAGGGCAAAAGCCAAGCTTATAGTTAGCTGAATTTATGCACATCTATTTCAAAGTTTTGATAAAAGGATTGAATGAAATATTGATTGAATATATTCACAATGCATAAAAAAAGAATAAATCACTACAAGAGTGCAACAATGGCTCCGTTCACTCTCCATTAAATCGTTTAATACTGGCATAGTGCAGTAAGAGGTGATGGACATGATGAAAAAAATGATATTACTTTCTGTATTGGCAGTGTCTTTAAATGGCTGTGTTGTTGATCCTTATGATGGCGATTATCGTGATCATCGAGAACGCAATGGACATTATGATCGACAACATGGTGACCGAGATTGGAATAACAAAGACCGTCCGGACTGGAACCATGACAGAAACGATCGCGACCGACACTACAATCGTTAACAGGTCTATAAGCCAGATCTTGAATTTATAAACTACATTTGACAAAAAAAGGATTCCATATAGGAATCCTTTTTTATTGCCTTTCATTAACAGGCATTTTTTTGATATAAGCCTGCGCGAACAGTTCCGGCTTTGGTCTGTTTAATCTGTTGCCATGAAGACGGAAGTTTCAGCTGAGCCAAATCCCGGTCGGCTTCAACATAGATAAAAGCCTTATCTTTAATCAAAGGCTCGGCAAGTTGAGCCAGTTCTTGCCATAAATCTAGACTATAAGGGGGGTCTAAAAATACCAGATCAAATTGTTCTTTGAGAGTCGGCACGACTTGTTGAGCTGTGGCGATTTTCAACTTTGCATGTTGACTGGTCACTTTAAGCAACTGCAAATTATCTGTTAAAAATGCGGCTTGGGTTCGATTAGGTTCAATCATCACCACTTGTGCCGCGCCACGTGATAATGCTTCAAAACTTAAGGCACCCGAACCAGCACAAAGATCGAGGACATTCGAATTTTGAATGTCCCACATCAGCCAGTTGAACAAAGTTTCACGGACACGATCCGGTGTAGGACGTAAACCATCAATACTGGCAAAAGCAAGTTGGCGGCGTTTCCATTCACCACCAATAAGACGAAGTTGGTTTTTCATGGATCACTCACTTTCTACGGGTTGAGGGTTGGTTGATGAGGGTGTGCTTGGCATCGCTTGAATTGTAGGCTGAGCTGATTGAGCTGATGCCGTATTTTGAGCAGAAGGATCAGCGGTGACTGGCAAGGTGCCACTTGGTAATTCACCTGGTTTAATTCCGGCTGTCATCAAGCCGCCACTCATTTGATGGCTGGCTGGACGGATTGGATTCTTTTTACGCGTCAATAACCAGTAATCAAAGATTGGGCGAGCCAACTGTGCGGCTGAACCACCATGACGACCATTTTCCCACACCACTGCAATCGCAATATCAGGGTTTTCAGCAGGGGCAAAACCGATAAATAAACCGTGGTCAAGTTGACGCTCGGTTAATAATGCTTCGTTATACTTTTTACCTTGGGCGATACTTTTAACCTGGGCTGTACCCGTTTTACCTGCAATTTGATACATCGGGGTGCGAATTCCACGACCAGTACCAGTTTGAATTACATCAACCATGGCGTCACGCATTTTAATCCAGTCTTCAGGTTTACCATTAAACTGAATTTTGCCGTCTGGTGCATTATGCACTTGATATGGTTTGGCACCATGACTTTCACGCAGGACGTGTGGGGTAATATGCGAGCCTTGATTTGCAGTAATAGCAGTGGCCATAGCGAGTTGTAAAGGTGTTGCAGTAAAGGCACCTTGGCCAATACTCACGGAAATAGTTTCACCTTTCATCCATTTGGTTTTACGGGTACGCATTTTCCATTCTGGGTTTGGATACAAACCGGTACTTTCACTCGGTAAATCCACGCCAGTTTTTTCACTAAAACCAAACTGGCGCATCCAGGCATTCATTTTTTCTATGCCCATGCGATAAGACAGGACATAAAAGTAAGTATCACAAGACACTACTTGGGCTTTATGCATATTTACAGTACCGTGGCCGGTTTTTTTATGGTCACGGAAACGGTGGCTATCACCCGGCAAGGTGAAATAACCGGGGTCAGAGATAGCAGTTGCCCAGTCGACATAACCATAATGAATGCCTCCCAAACCAAACATCGGTTTAATGGTTGAACCCGGAGGATAAGCTCCTTGCACAGCACGGTTATAAAGCGGTTGGTCAAGATTGTCCCTGAGCGCACTATAGTCGGTATTGCTAATTCCAGTAACGAATAAATTAGGATTGAAACTTGGGCTTGAAACCAGCGCTAAAATTTCCCCTGTTTTGGGATTCAATGCCACAATCGCGCCACGACGCCCCGCCAGCTGTTCTGTGGCGATGACTTGTAAACCATAATCAATCGACAGATACAAATCATTGCCGCGAACAGGATCCTTACGACCTAAATTGCGCAGTACATTACCGTGTGCATCTGCTTCAACAGATTCGTTTCCGGGTACACCATGTAAAAGGTCTTCATAGGATTTTTCGACCCCAATTTTCCCAATCAGGTTAGTACCGGCGTATAAATCTTTATCAATCGATTTTAATTCTTTGTCATTAATGCGTCCGACATAACCAATGACATGCGCAAATAACTCACCATGTGGGTAATAGCGAGTCATTTGGGTTTCAATATTGACCCCAGGGAACTGAAACTTCACTTCGCTAAATTTAGCGATATCTGTTTCAGTTAAATTTAATTTAACTGAAACACGTTCAGTTTTTTTGGAAGTTTTAATTCGGCTGCTAAAACGATCTATATCTTCTTGAGATAATGCCAAAATTGGCATTAAGCGCCTAATGGTATCATCAATATCCTTAACATCAGCACGTGAAATGGTGGCTGAAAATACAGGGTAATTGTCAGCCAGTAAAATACCATTACGGTCATAAATATAACCACGTGCAGGTGCTAAAGGCTGCAACCGAATTCGGTTCTGGTCTGAGGCAGTTGAAAACTCATCGTAGTGTGCAATCTGTAAATATGCATAACGAGCAACGAGTAACAGAAGAAAGAAGACCACAATCCCGACCGAGATAAACACCCGATTGCGATAAATGCGCTTTTCTTGTTGGACATTTTTTAAAGGAAAGTGCTGCTTCATACGCGATCGACTTACATACCGGAGAGTGGAAAAAACTGGTGGCACATTCTAACGCATGTCATGATTTTTTGATATTTGTTCAGGTAAGCAGTTAGGTTGGTTTAGCTTAAACTTTGACTTTACAGACATTAAAATTGTAAAGTGCAGTATATAAGAGTTCTGATAATTCTGCTAAAGTCAAAATTGAAAAAAGGACTGTATTAAAAATAAAATTAAGGACAAGCATGAAAATAATCACAAAAGTGTATTCTTTGCTGGCATTTTTTGCGCTAGCGAATGTAGCTTATGCGCAAGACAATCCGTATTTACCAGAAGCAAAATTAACATCAGATAGTGCAAAAGCCTGGAATGTTGGGGCGGGATTCACACAAGAAATGATTCATGTGAATGCAGAGTGGGTGAATCCCTATGGAATTGCCTATGCGAAAGCAGGGGTATTCATAGATGATGATTATACTCCCGGTGCTCAGGTTGGATTTCGCTATCCATACCATCTCACCGGTAAAGATAAAAACGGTTATTATGTCGGGGTTTATGCTGGACATATTGAAAGTAAAGGGGTAGACAATGATCTCAAAGCACGATTGGGTGCTGGTGTGGATTTAGCCTATGTTTTGCTGAGTAATGAACGGATTAGTAGTTTTAGTATCGGTATTGGCGCGGGCGAAGAGTTAAAGAATAGTGCGGGCAATGTCGTTGCTGAAACAGAGCCAACAATACAATTCTCCTATACTCTAAGTATCGGTTTATAGTCAAAATGTTCAGTTTTATACGATTTAGTATTTTGTGATTAAAAATTAAAATGGATATTATGCATGCTTGAGTACGTCAACGAATTGTGGCAAACCTTCTTGAAACGCCCAGATTTCTGGGCAGTACTTAGCATTATTCCTGTAACTGCTTTTGTCACTTGGGCGCATGTGTGGATGGCGCTTAAAATGGTCTTTTACCCTATTACATTTTGGGGATTCCATTTAGGTCCGTTACCTGTCGGCTGGCAGGGCATTGTGCCACGTAAAGCTGGCCGTATTTCAGGGATTATTACCGATAATACTCTGTCAAAACTGGGGTCATTGCGCGAATTTTTAGATGCGATGGATCCGGAAGATATGGCGCGTATCATTGGTGAACAGGTTGGGTTTGAACTTGAACATATCATTGATGAGATGATGATTGACCGGAATGCGGTGCTGTGGGAAAACCTCCCTTATTCGCTTAAGCGCCGTATTTATGCTCAGGCACATAAACAGTTGCCAGGTATCCTAAGAGAGCTTGTGACTGAGCTGACCATGAACGTCGAGTCACTTGTGGATATGCGTGAAATGGTGGTTCGCCAAATGGAAGGTGATCGCCGTTTAATGGTGAATATGTTTCTTAAAGTCGGTCAGAAAGAAATCAACTTTATTTGGCATATTAGTGCGTTAATCGGGATGTTCTTTGGTATTTTCCAGATGATCGTCTGGTTTGTTGTGCCTTGGCACTGGACCGTACCATTTTGGGCTGCGATTTGGGGTTTTCTGACTAACTGGATTGCAATCTGGATGGTATTTAATCCGCTTGAACCGCATTATGTCCGTTATCCACAATTCTTTGAATTAACCAAGAACCGTAAATTTCCCTGGGTGAAACCTGTGATTCCACGTATTGGCACATACAATATTCAAGGCGCGTTTATGAAACGCCAGGAAGAAGTGTCAGATGTTTTTGCACGAGTAGTCACAGAAGACCTAATTACATTAAAATCGATCATGACTGAGATGATGTATGGCGGGAAGAAAAATAAGACTCGCCGTATCGTTAAACGTCATATTAACGAAATTATGGAAACACCCTTGGTTAGAACCTCTTTACAGCTCTCATTAGGGCCAAAAGAATACGCAAAACTCAAGACGGACTTGATCGATCGCTCAATTGAAATTACGATGGTGCCTGTATGCGACCCTGCCTTTAATGCGAGCCGTGCACAGAAAATCTATCAAATGTTTAGAGACCGTATTCTAGAGCTGACTCCCAGAGAGTTTCAGAATTTATTACGGCCCGCTTTTCAGGAAGATGAATGGATTTTGATCCTTCTGGGTGGCGTAACCGGATTTATAGCGGGTACAATCCATTTGTTTGTGGCTTTCTTATAATTAGATGCTGGACTGCGTGTTGGATCAATAGATTCGACATAAACAAAGTGTCATATACATTGTTAAATGAGGATGTTTTTTTATGCGCATTATATTACTCGGACCACCTGGAGCAGGTAAAGGTACACAGGCTCAGTTGATCTGTAAGCGCTACAATGTCCCACAAATTTCAACCGGTGATATGCTCCGTGCTGCAATTCGTGAAGGTACAGAATTAGGTCTTAAAGCTAAAAGCGTGATGGAAAGCGGTGGTCTCGTATCTGACGAACTCATCATCGGGCTTGTTAAAGAACGTATTGCTCAACCTGATTGTGTAAACGGTTGCATTTTTGATGGTTTCCCACGCACGATTCCTCAAGCAGAAGCTTTGGAAGGTGAAGGTATTAATATTGATCACGTGATCGAAATTGATGTACCTGATGAAGAAATCGTACAACGCCTTTCGGGTCGTCGTCAGCACGCAGCTTCTGGTCGTATTTATCATATTGTTTACAATCCACCTAAAGTGGAAGGTAAAGATGATGAAACTGGTGAAGATTTGGTTCAGCGTCCAGATGACCTAGAAGCAACGATTCGTAAACGTTTGGGTTCATATCACACTGAAACTGAACAATTGGTCGGTTTCTATCAAGGTCGTGCAGCTTCTGGCGAAAATGCACCGACTTATGACAAATTGAATGGTCTTCGTCCGATTGAAGAAGTTCAAACTGATTTGTTCGCGATTTTAGATCAATCAAAATAATTCAACTACCCTAGTGTAGTGAATGTTTTGACATTAAAAGAGTCCTAAGTCATATTAGGACTCTTTTAATTTGTACATTATGTTGAGGATGAACCCTTGCTAAAAATTGGCTTAGTTGTATTGATGATTTTTTTTGGTATTGTGGTATTGGCTTTAATGGTACAAAGTTTCAAATTCTTGCGCCGCGTGGAAAAGCAGGAAGCGGCAGAAAAGAAAAATAGTCAACCCGAGCGTCAGCTACATCCTAAATTGCAGCAAAAAAATAAAGATAAAAACTGAATTTAGATTTTATCTTCAATCATTTTCAATTGAATGCTTTTCGCTGCACCAAATTCAAACCGATCCGGCCACTGGCAGACATCAGACACCACGCATTCATAACATTTCGGCTTACGGGCAATACAACAATAACGACCGTGTAAAATCAGCCAGTGGTGCGAGTCAATGATAAATTCTTTAGGAATGACTTTAACCAGTCGATATTCAACTTCTAACACATTTTTGCCAGTCGCCAGCCCAGTTCTGTTACCTACACGAAAAATATGGGTATCGACTGCCATGGTCGGCTGACCAAAGGCGGTATTCAGCACCACATTTGCGGTTTTACGTCCAACGCCAGGCAATGCCTCCAGATCAGCACGATTGTCTGGAACGATACTATTATGCTGGTCGATCAGTATTTTACAGGCTTTGATGACATTTTCGGCTTTAGCATTATATAAGCCAATGGTTTTAATATATTCCTTCAGACCATCGACACCGAGTGCATAAATGGCTTCCGGTGTATTGGCAACAGGAAACAGTTTGTCCGTGGCTTTATTCACGCTGACATCGGTTGCTTGCGCAGAAAGTGTTACGGCCACTAAAAGCTCAAAAGGACTGGTATAATTCAGTTCGGTTTTCGGATGAGGCCTTTGCTCGCGTAATCGCTCAAAAAATACCTGAATTTGTTTTTTAGTCATATTCTTTACAGGCATTCTTTATGCTCCTTGCAAAGCATTGAGTTGGTGGTTGAGTTCATCTAGTTGTAGACGTTTTTGTGCATCCTCACGAACACTGAGTTGTTTTTCTAATTTTTTGATTTGTGTACGAATTTTTGCCAGTTCGATGGTTGATTTGGCATCAAAATGGATTACTGATTTAACTTCATTTTGAGTAATAACAATGTCTGGGACACTGTCATTTTGTGCTGAAAACCGAGCAAATAAGGTTGTATCAATATTGGCACGCACCACAGGACCTTTACGATTTACGCGTCGTTTTTCCTCACGTTGAATATGGGCGTAATAACGATTTCGTAAGTCATTTTGTTCCGTAATTTGCATGGTTTCATCGGGCACTGCGTGATGATCTGCAATCAGATCAATACAATCGACAGGGCAAGGTGGAATGCAAAGTTCGCAGCCTGTACATAGGTCCGTCAAAACGGTGTGCATGAGTTTGCCCGAGCCAATAATCGCATCCACAGGGCAGGCACTAATGCATTTGGTGCAACCGATACATTCGTCTTCACGGATAATGACCTTCATGCGCTGCGGGCGACCATCACTTTGAATCGGCCAAACACTTTCTTCAGCTTTCAGTGGGGCACGACCGAGTAAATGGGCTAAGGCATCGGCAACAGGTTGACCCCCTGGGACACATTTATTGGCTTCTTCACCGTCGCTTATGGCTTTTGCATACGGTAAACATCCATCCCGATGACCGCATAAGCCACATTGGGTTTGAGGAAGGAGGGCATCAATATTTTGGATGAGAGCAAGTTGCGAATTCATGTGTAGACCACGACTGCTGAAGAAATAGCAGCATACCGAAAGAAGATTAAAACGAAGTAGAGGATTTTAGCATGATTTCACCCTTTAATCTTATGCGCGAAAATGAAGCTATAAGCGCCTTATTATCGGGCGAAAAGATAGCAAAAACAGTCACACAGCATCACTTTAGTACTAAGATAAAAAAATGGTTATAATTAAAATAAATATATGTTATTAAATATTATTTAATTTTTTTAAAAAAAAGTATTGTGCTATTGTTACAAAAGCTATTTAATATTTTGCGCCAAAAATTATCATTTTTTGAAAATTTGACCAATTTTGATCCATCTTTCTGCTGAGGATTAAGTGTTGAAATATAACAGCCTTAACGACTTCCTAGATTACGTTAAATCACGTGATGCACATCAACCAGAATTTCTACAAGCGGTAGAAGAAGTAATGACTAGCCTTTGGCCGTTCATTGAAAAGAACCCAGAGTATGCTGATCATGGTCTACTTGAACGCTTAGTTGAGCCAGAACGTGCGATTCAATTCCGTGTTTCTTGGGTTGATGACAAAGGTCAAACACATGTCAACCGTGCATTCCGTGTACAGTACAATTCAGCAATCGGTCCATTCAAAGGTGGTATGCGTTTCCACCCATCTGTGAACCTATCAATTCTTAAATTCCTAGGTTTTGAACAAACTTTTAAAAATGCCTTAACTACACTCCCGATGGGTGGTGGTAAAGGTGGTTCAGACTTCAACCCTAAAGGTAAGTCTGAAGGCGAAATCATGCGTTTCTGCCAAGCATTAATGATCGAATTGTACCGTTACCTAGGTTCAAACACTGACATCCCTGCAGGTGATATTGGTGTGGGCGGCCGTGAAGTTGGTTACATGGCCGGCATGATGAAAAAGTTGAGTAATGACACTGCTTGTGTATTCACTGGTAAAGGTTTGACTTTCGGCGGTTCATTGGCTCGTCCAGAAGCAACAGGTTACGGCACAGTTTATTTCGCTGAGGAAATGCTGAAAACTCGTGGCGACTGCTTCAAAGACAAAGTGATAACGATTTCAGGTTCTGGTAACGTTGCACAATATGCTGCTGAAAAAGCAATGTACTTGGGTGCGAAAGTGGTTTCACTTTCTGACTCTGCAGGTACTGTTTACATCAAAGATGGTTTCACTGACGAACTTCTTGCTGAAGTAATGGAACTTAAAAACGTAAAACGTGGTCGTATTTCAGAATTCGCGTCTAAACACGGTTTTGAATACCTTGAAGGCAAGCGTCCTTGGTCAATCAAATGTGATATCGCACTTCCATGTGCAACTCAAAACGAGTTGGATGCGGATGATGCAGCTCAATTGATCGCAAACGGCGTGATCTGTGTTGCTGAAGGTGCAAACATGCCATCTACATTAGATGCTGTTGAGAAATTCATTGAAGCGAAAATTCTTTATGCGCCAGGTAAAGCATCAAATGCTGGTGGTGTTGCAACTTCTGGTCTTGAAATGTCTCAAAACGCGATTCGTTTGGGCTGGACTTTCGAAGAAGTTGACGAACGTCTACATGCAATCATGAAAGAAATTCACCGCAACTGTGTTAAATACGGTACTAAAGAAGATGGTTCTGTAAACTATGTTGATGGTGCAAACATTGCTGGCTTCGTAAAAGTCGCCGATGCGATGTTGGCTCAGGGCGTATTCTAAGAATATATTTTCTTGAAGCTAAAGAAACCGATGCTTGGGCATCGGTTTTTTTATAGCTGAAATTAACCTATTATTTTACAGTGGCACGTTCTACAGTCATGTCATGCACATACGCATATTTCGACTGATCGGCTGCCGGATGTTTAATTGCATAACGTTTTACCCGGATCACTTGGCGTTCAGCCGGATTATGCTCAAAACCTTCAATCTGATCGTAAAATAAAGTCCAATCTTTATCTACTTGGGTTTTAACGCCACTGTCGTTGTATTTGAGTTCACGTACCTGTAAACAGGTTTGCGGTGCTACACCAGTACAGGGTTTAGTTTCAGGTGAAATTTCCAGGAAAATGATTTCAGCCTGAGCGTTATATTTTGTTTCAGGTGTCATTTTTCCAGTGAAGACATATTTTTGCCCTATAGCCGAAATGACTGTTAAGGTTGGATTTTGAGGGTCTTTGAGGTCTAAAACGAAAGGTGCTTTGCGTTTACTAAACAAATCTGATGCTACGACTTCTTGTTGCATGGATGCTTCTGGGCAAGCCATTTGGGTCGCCATTAAATCAGCCGTTACAATTTGATTGTTTTCTACTTTCCAGCTGGTTCCCATACCATTACAACTGGTTGCAATACTCAAGCGACCTTTATCATCAAAATGAAGCACTAAAGGTTTAGGTGCAGTTCCGGTATTGGTGCTCCATTGATAAGAAGCAAGCGTCTTATCAACATTTTGTTGTTGTAATATAGACACAGCAACATCTCCAGCTTTTTGAATATCACCAGATTGGCAAGCCGCAAGCGTGAGTGGGAAAAGGGCAATCGCTAAAAATTTAAATTTCATGTTAAAAGTACTTGGTTTTGAAGAATTTTTAGTAGAATAACGTATGAGTATTTAAAAAATATGGATACATTCTGATGAGTTAAGTATCAAAATGTATCCATAGCTATTTTTTGTTGATTACTCATAAAAGGTTATGAGTGTGTATGCATCAGTCAAAACGATAAATATCCATACCGAGTGAACCCATACTGAAGCTACTATGTACAATACTAAAGCGATGACCCGTTCCCATTGCAAAGAAGAGCGGAGCGAAATGTTCTAAGCTGGGATGATTGCGTTGCACATAGGGAATATTCTGCCAATCCAGTACAGCAGCATAATCTTGATGGGTCAGTTTGCTCACCACATAATTACGGAAGGTTGATGCCCATTCGGGTACTTCTGCCGGTTCACCACGCCAAGCAAGCTCAGCCAAGTTGTGGGTAATGCTTCCCGAACCAATAATCAGCACCTGTTTTTCACGCAGTGGAGCCAGTGTTTGACCAATTTTATAAATATCTTCAGCAGACATGTTGATTGGTAACGAGATTTCTACCACAGGAATATCTGCCTCAGGATACATATGCAGCAATGGCATCCAGACCCCATGATCACGAGGGCGGGTGCTATTGGCATGTGCAGCCAAGCCTGCATCTGCTAAAAGATGCAGAATTTCTTCAGCCAGTTCTGGTTGTCCGGGCGCAGGGTAGCGCATTTCATAAAGTTCAGCTGGAAAGCCACGAAAGTCATGCCAGGTTTCAGGGCGTACACTGCTACTCACTTCTAGCGCATTACTTTCCCAGTGTGCCGACATTACAATAATGGCTTCAGGTTTAGGCAAGTTTAAACTCAAGCGCTCTAAAGCCGGACCGACTTGCTCTGGATTAAGCGCAAGCATAGGTGATCCATGTGAAATAAATAAACCGGGTAAAGTTTGTAAATTCATGACGGTGCGCCTAATTCAAATAATATCGACTGGGGTTGTAATGGTTATGATGCCAAAAAGGAGATATAGAATAAATAGAGTTTGTCTCAACATGTTGTTGCATATATGCAACGATTAAAAAACGAGCCAGATCATTTTCTCATCAAGACCAAGCGCTAACAATGACCCTATTTCAGCTTTCTAAAAAACTAAAATAAGTTCCTCGACAGGCTGATTTACCCTGCACGATGGTAAGGATGATTATTGTTAATAGTCATTGCGCGGTATAGCTGCTCAATCAGCATCACTCGAACCATCGGGTGAGGCAAGGTCAGCTTGGACAGCGACCAATGCCATGCAGCGGCTTTACGCACCGCTTCAGAGTGTCCGTCTGGACCCCCAATCGCCAATACCACATCATTGCCTTCAAGCATCCATACTTTCATGGTTTCAGCCAGTTTTTCAGTACTGAACTCTTTGCCACCCACTTCAAGTGCAATCAGGGTTTCATTATGCTTAAGTGCGTGCAGAATGCTGTCACCTTCAATCTGGCAATATTTTAAAATATCAGCTTCCGAATCATTTTTCCCGCGTTTTGCCATGGGTAATTCTATAAGCTGAGTCTGCACAAAAGGCTGAATACGTTTGAAGTAATCTTCAAAACCAGTGAGGACCCAAGCTGGCATTTTTTGACCGATGGTAATAATACGGATTTTCATAAGATTCGATGATTTGAAAGTCATCGTTATTATAAACGCTAAAACTGGTTTTACTTATTTTGAGCAACAAATTGAAATTGAAAAGTCGGGAGAGATGCTGCTTTAATCCTCAGCAATGGATTGAAGATAAATAATAAGAGAGGAATGATAATAAATGATATTAAAGAAGAATCAAAATTTAGGCTTATTGTTAAGCACTTTCCTTAGCACTATTTTTTTAACGACTTCAATATGGGCATTGCCGAGTGTGACGCCAGCCAGTACCGATAACTTAAAGGTCTATCTGGAACAAATCATAGGCGAACAGGGGCATCGTAATTATAAAAATATACAAGAATTACAGCGTGTTTCTGCATGGATTAAAGAACAAATGCGTTTGTTTGGTATTCCATGCCAGTATCAAAATTATTCGGTAAATGGTTTGGGCTATCGAAACGTAGTATGTAACTTAACGGCCGGTCATGCTGACAAAGTGATTATCGGTGCACATTATGATGTGTTTGGGGAGCAACAGGGCGCAGATGACAATGCCTCGGGTGTAGCAGGGGTGATTGAAACGGCACGTATTTTAGCGCAGCAAAAATCTCAGCTCGCAAATAATGTGGAATTCGTATTTTATACCTTGGCCGAGCCGCCATTTTTCAAAACTGAGCAGATGGGAAGTTATGTTCATGCCAAATCGGTACAAGCGAAAAAGGATCAAATTCAAGCCGTCTATATTTTAGAGATGATTGGCTACTATGATGAAAATCTTGTGCAGCAATATCCGGCTGGTTTGAAGTGGGTGTATCCAAGTCACGGTAATTTTATTGGAGCTGTGAGTAATTTACAGTCTTATGAGTTGGGGGTGAAGTATTGCCAATCCATGCGAACCCTGAATCGTTTAGAGTGTCAGAGGTTGGTAGCACCATCTTTTGTATCTGGAATGGAATTTTCTGATCATGTGAATTATTGGAAGTTCGGGATTCCCGCGATGATGATTACCGATACCGCTTCTTTTCGAAATAAGCATTACCATACCAAGGGAGATACCTTAAAAACACTGAATGTTGGAAAAATGGCCAGTGTGGTAGATGGACTGGTTTATAGCTTAATGGTTCAATCGGATTGATAAAGAACGCATAAAAAACGCAGTCCCTGAATGAATACTGGAACTGCGATCAAAAGGTCATCCACCTGGAGATGTAGATGACCATTCACATAACTTGTTAATCAGAAACTTACAGCGCATCTGTGTCTCTATAATAATAAATGAGGGTCAGATGTACATTTTTCAAGCATATGCTTTATTAATATAGTAAAACTTTTCATCATAAAAAAAGAGAGCCGAAGCTCTCTTTTTTGTATCTAAATACGATTAATGACGTGCAGCTTTGCTTTCTTCAACCGGTTTTACAATCGGATTTTTGGGTAAAGGTTTCGGGGTTTCGATTAAAGCCAATGGCAAGATATCATCGATACTTTTCACTGCTTTAATTTCCAGACCGGCTTTCACGTTGTCTGGAATTTCCACCAAGTCACGAACGTTTTCTTGAGGGATAAACACCAGTTTAATGCCACCGCGATGTGCAGCTAAAAGTTTCTCTTTTAAGCCACCAATACGCATTGCCCGACCACTCAGATTGGTTTCACCGGTCATGGCGACATCAGCGCGAACTGGAATGCCAGTGAAGGCAGAAATCAAGGCAGTCGTTAATGCCAAACCTGCAGATGGACCATCTTTCGGAGTTGCACCTTCCGGTAAATGCACATGGATATCGGTTTCTTCAAATCTTGAAGACTCAATCCCCAGTGCATCTGCACGGGTACGCACCACAGTCATTGCCGCGGTAATGGATTCTTTCATGACATCACCGAGGGAACCGGTGGTAATGAATTTACCTTTACCTTTTACAGCTGCAACTTCAATGGAAAGCAATTCACCACCGACCGATGTCCAAGCCAAGCCATTTACACGGCCCACTTGCGCTTCTTCTTCTGCCATACCAAAGTCGAACTTATGGACGCCTAGGTAATCAGACAGGTTTTCAGCAGTCACATCGATATGCAAGTTTTTGGCTTTTTTGCTCACCGCTTCTTTCACGACTTTACGTGCAATTTTTGACACTTCACGTTCAAGGCTACGTACGCCCGCTTCGCGAGTATAACGACGCACAATGTCACGAATCGCTTCTTCATGAATAGTCAGTTCTTTACCACGTAAACCGTTGTCCTTAATGGCTTTAGGAACCAGGTAACGCTCAGCAATATTGACTTTTTCCTCTTCGGTATAACCCGGTAGACGAATCACTTCCATACGGTCAAGCAAAGCTTCAGGAATATTCATACTGTTTGCAGTACAGATGAACATTACCTCAGAAAGATCTAGATCAAGATCTAAATAATGATCGTTGAACTTGCTGTTTTGTGATGGATCAAGCACTTCAAGCAAGGCAGAAGCAGGATCGCCTCGGTAGTCTTGTGCCATCTTGTCGATTTCATCGAGTAAGAACAGTGGGTTCTTCACGCCTACTTTTGTTAAAGACTGCACCACTTTACCCGGCATCGCACCGATATAAGTACGACGGTGACCACGAATTTCCGCTTCGTCACGTACGCCACCTAAAGCCATACGCACAAACTCGCGACCTGTGGCTTTGGCAATGGATTCACCCAGTGAAGTTTTACCTACCCCTGGAGGACCAACCAGGCAAAGAATCGGACCTTTAAGTTTTTTTACGCGCGATTGAACAGCTAAGTATTCAACAATACGTTGTTTAACTTCATCAAGACCATAGTGGTCAGCATCCAATATCTCTTGTGCTTTGTTCAGGTTAATGCTGACTTTGCTGGCTTTATTCCAAGGCGTATCTAAAATCGCCTCGATATAGTTGCGCACCACAGCAGCTTCACTTGAAGCAGGTTGCATTGCTTTGAGCTTACGGAATTCAGATTCCGCTTTTTTGCGTACGTGTTCTGGCAAATCAGCTTCTTCAAGACGACGTTCAATTTCAGCAACATCATCTTCAGCACCACCGTTCATGTCAGAAAGTTCGCGCTGAATCACCTTCATTTTTTCATTCAGGAAATATTCGCGCTGGTTTTTCTCCATTTGGCGTTTAACCGAGTCATGCAAGGTTTGTTCAATCTGTTGTTCTTCAGATTGTTGTAACAAATAAGTCATGAGTTCAGTCAAATGTGCTTCAAAGTCATCATGTTCCAGGAACTTTTGTTTTACATCGATGTTCAACGGGACACGAGTGGCCACGAAGAACAACAGTTGCAATAAATCATCGATTTTATTTGCAGCAGTAATTAATTCACGTGCATTACGTAATTTTGCTTCTGCATATTGTGCAAATAAAGCGCACAGTTCTTGCACACGTGTTTCTTGAGAGTCAGCTTCGACATTAACTGTCATTGGGCTAATAGCATGTTCGGCTGATAAATATTCATCATTGTCGATGATTTTTACCAGTTTAGAACGCTGTAAACCCTCAATTAATACTTTTATACAGTTTTCATCATTTTCATGATTCACAACTTGTACGATCTTTGCGACAGTACCGTATTGATATAAGTTGTCGTGATCAATTTCTTCTGTAAGAGAATCTTGTTGTGCAACTACAAATACAAGATTGTCACTGTTACGAGCCACGTCAACTGCTTTGATCGATTTTTCACGACCTACAAATAACGCAATCTGCATGTGTGGATAAACCACCACATCTCGTAGCGCTAAAAGTGGTAATACGCTTGGAACCTGTGTAACTAAGGTTTCTTGATTCATAATAATTTCAGACATGGGCACTCCTAATGAGTAACAATGGTGTTGCCATATTTTTATAGTGAAGTGTATTTCAAAAATTACAAGGGTTGGGGCAATGAAAATATATAAAAAATAGGTAAATGTATGATTTAGACGTGTTTGGGATGGTCAAACATACCAGATTAGCGTTTGAAATATAAATAACGTGAAGGAGTGAGTAAGGCATCCAGAGGTTGATCCCAGACTTCCCGATGTAAACGTTGCTCAATCAACTGAAAGTCATGGGCAATCCCCAAACGAAAAGGGCGTTGACCCGCACTGGCTAAGGTTTTGTCGTAGTAGCCGCCACCCATACCAATGCGTGTGCCGTAAATATCGCAGGCCAATAAAGGCATGATTAACAGGTCGAGTTTAGACACATGCAACCCGCGACCAGCCATGGGTTCTTTCATGCCGAAGGGATGATGTGAAAATTGATTGTTTCGATATTGTTTTTGTGTAATTTTGACCCATTGCAATTGCTGATTCATATTGCAAATCATGGGAAGATAAACTTCTTTATGCTGTTTAAAACAGTATTCAATGATTTGTCTGGTGTGTATTTCACCAAAGGCATGCAGGTAAACACCAATTTTTTTTGAGTGTTGAAATTGTTTAAGGCGCAGTAGCTGGTTCAGCACCCGTTGTTGAGATTGCTTTTGTACAAAAGAGGAAACGGCTCTACGTTGATGTCGAAGTTGTTTGCGTAAAATTTTTAAATCCACTGACATCACTTATTTGTTCCCAAAAAATACAAAAATCTTCATCGTAAAAGGAGTTTAACTGTTTTTCAGCTCTTTCAAAATCGGACAACAGCTTTCATTTGTGGTTTTACATTCATCCACCCAACTGCTTAAACGGGTTTTGAGAGCTTGTAATTCCCGGATTCTTTGATCGATTTTTTTTAATCGTTGTTCAATGACATGTCTCACCTGTTCGCGATCATCCAGTTGAAGTTGCAGTAATTCCTGTATTTCACTGAGTTGCAACCCTGCGTCTTTACCTTTTTGAATAAAGCTTAACGTTTCCATATCTTTGTCATTGTAATAACGATAGCTCTGCGTGGTTTCAGGCACGCGCATTAAACCGATACGTTGATAATAACGAATGGTTTCGACATTTACATGACACTGTTTGGCCAGTTTTCCGATAGTGAGCATAAAATATCCTCAAATGACTTGACTCTGTACCTAGGTACAGACTTTATGCTAACACAATGCAAGAATAAAACAGGTGAGTCGGATGAATGAGCAACAAAAATCTTCCTGCTGTACAAAACAGGATTCAGTCCTTGAATTGGTAAAAATTGATCCGGTCTGTAGAATGAACGTTTCTGAACATTCAGCGCACTTTTTTGAATTTGAGGGGAAAAAGTATTTGTTCTGTTGCGATGGCTGCAAACAGAAATTTATCGATTCTCCTGAAAAATATCTTCAACAACAAAGCAAACCTGTTTCCGGCTGTGGCTGTACCAGTAAAGCAAAAGCGGCAGCATCATCAAACTCATCTTGTGGCAGTCAAAAAGCTGAAGCACTGCAATATATTGATCCTGTCTGTGGCATGACCGTAACGGACTTGTCTAAACCGCATACTGAATATTCAGGAAAAAGTTATTATTTTTGTTGTCCGGGCTGTTTAGATAAATTTCAACAAAATCCGGATCAATATTTAGCAAAAGAATCTGCGAAAACTTCGGGTTGTGGTTGTGCATCAAAATCGAAAGTAGTAGCCCAGACTGCGGGTTGCTATGGAACAGATCAAAAGACTACGACTGAACAGGTGTCCGATCCAGTCTGTGGCATGCAGGTTAAAAAGGATTCGAAATGGCACAGCCAGTTGGAGTCCCAAGACTATTATTTCTGTTCAGAACGCTGTTTGACTAAATTTACCCAGCAGCCTGAACAATATCTGCAAACTAAGCAAAAAGCTTCCTCCTGCTGCGGTTCAACAGCAAAAGTGGCAGTTGAAGAAAAGAAATCTGGCTGTTGTGGTGGAGCGCATCCTTCATCAGTACAGAGTTCAGACATTGATCCTGTCTGCGGTATGTCGGTGGATACGGCAACCGATTTAAAAACAGAATATCAGGCTAAAACTTACTATTTCTGTAACCCGTCCTGCCTGGAGAAATTTAAGGGCGACCCGGAGTTTTATCTGATTCCGGCAGATCAGCGACCTGTACCGGAAGGTGCTGCGGACATGGATTATACCTGTCCCATGGATCCTGAAATTGTGCAAAAAGGACCAGGAACCTGTCCCATCTGTGGGATGGCTTTAGAGCCGATGCAACCGACCTTAAATGATCCACCGAATCCTGAACTGGTCGATTTCAGTCATCGTTTCTGGATGACTTTGCCACTTACCTTAATTGTATTTGTATTGGCCATGGGTTCGCATATTCATGCCTTTATTCCGCAGCATATTCAGCCTTGGATTGAACTGGTGCTCTCTATTCCAGTGGTGCTCTGGGCGGGTAAACCATTCATTGAACGCTGCTGGACATCCTATAAAACCCGCAACCTCAACATGTGGAGCCTGATTGGTGTCGGAGTACTTGCAGCTTTTATTTATAGTGTGGTTGCAACCATTTTTCCATCCTTAATTCCGATGCAGGCCAAAACCGGTCATGGGGTCGCTGTGTATTATGAAGCGGCTTGTATGATTGTATCTTTAAGTTTGCTTGGGCAAATTATGGAGCTGAAAGCGCGTGCCAAGACAGCTGATGCATTAAAATCATTGCTGAAACTGCAACCGCATACCGCAAAACTGGTGCAGCATGATCAGGTGGTCGAAGTCGATATCGCTATGGTGAAACAGGGCGATATCTTGCAGATTTCTTCAGGGGATCAAATTCCACTTGATGGCATTGTAGTGGAAGGCAAAACCTATGTTGACGAAGCCATGATGACGGGTGAACCTGTTCCGGTCAAAAAAGAAATTGATGACCGGGTAATTGGCGGTACGGTGAATCAGCAGGGCAGTATCCGTATTCAAACCACGGCAGTGGGCGCAAATACCACCTTAGCCAAAATGATTCAAACCGTAGCCGAAGCACAGCGCTCCAAAGCACCGTTGCAACGTCTTGCCGATGTATTTGCCAAATATTTTGTCATTGTCGTTTTAGCGATTAGTGTGTTGACCTTTATTGCCTGGATGGTGTTTGGAAATGCACAATTCGATCTGGCACTCATGTGTGCAGTAGCTGTACTGATCATTGCCTGTCCATGTGCTTTGGGGCTGGCAACGCCAATGTCGGTGATGGCAACAACAGGTCGTGCTGCGCAAAAAGGTGTGCTGTTTAAAGATGCAGAAGCGATTGAAGCTTTAAGTAAAGTCACTACTTTGATTATTGATAAAACCGGGACATTAACCGAAGGTAAACCGAGCCTGAAAGAGATTAAACTGCTTTCAGATACAGTTCAGCAAGCTCAAGTGGAACAATGGATTGCATCAATTGAGCAATATTCAACTCATCCAATTGCACAAACTTTGACAAAGCTCATTCCGAATAATCAATTGATTAAAGTCAATGACTTTGAGGATGTCACAGGCTTTGGTGTCAAAGGTCAGATTGAAAACCAAATATTGTATGTAGGCAGTCAAAAGCTGATTGATCAACTGGGCTTAACGTTAAATGAAGCTATTCAAGCCCAACTTGATCAGCAACGCTCGAAAGGTAATGTGATTAGTTTCTTGGCCAATGAACAAGAAGTTTTAGCTTATATCTCGATTCATGATGCAATTAAACACAATGCACATCGAGTGATTGATCAACTGATAGCCGATGGTATAGAGGTGGTGATGGCTACAGGTGACCATGAACAAAATGCAAAACTGGTCGCAGCAGAACTAGGAATTCAGCAGGTTTATGGCAACTGTACCCCGACTGAAAAATTAGACATCGTGAAAAAATATCAAGCTCAAGGGAAAGTTGTAGCAATGGCAGGCGATGGTATTAACGATGCACCTGCACTTGCACAAGCCAATGTCGGGATTGCGATGGGCAATGGTACTGATATTGCCAAACAAACGGCTCAAGTCACCTTGGTCAAAGGTGATATCCGTGGTGTGGCTGATGCCATTCATATGGCGAAACTGGGCGTAAAAAATATGAAGCAGAACTTGGCATTTTCTTTTGTCTATAATGGCTTAGGCGTGCCAGTTGCGGCGGGTATTTTTTATCCTCTGACTGGATTGTTATTGACCCCGATGCTTGCCGCGGTGGCGATGTCCTTAAGTTCTTTATCTGTCGTGATTAATGCGCTACGTTTGCAAAAACCTGAATAATACTGAAAGGCTAGGCATTCATAGAGCATACCCAAGATGAAAATTTTGGGTATTTTTTTGCCTAAAAAATAGTAATTAAAGTAGATTAAAGAGAGTATTGAATCTAAGTATCTAAAAAGGAATCTATTAATAGATTCCTTTTTAATTTAGACCTGATCATAAAGTTATGCTGACGATTTTTAATGAAATATTTTTAAATAAGGGAAATGTCTGCTGAAACCTATAGGTCTCTGTTACCTGCTTGGTCTGTGCCATGTCATTAATTGCGGCAATAATATAGCTTTTAAATTTTTTATGGAAATGGCGATAGCTATGTTAGAAACTTAGTCATGCTTCTGGCAGAATTTATTCAAGTCTTCACTAGATTGTGAACCTGAGCAGAATTGCTGCGCAAGTGAATGTATGATCATAGTGACCATGCTCTACAGTACTTTTATCTAGAGATTTTTTCGGTTTCTTACAAAAATAATTTCCATTCATGTAGAGATATACTTTTCATCTTGAAACAATAGACTGTGCAAGGGCGCTAAGAAAGGGGAGAGGATTAATTAAATGACTTAAAAGCCCTATTCTGAACCTTACTCAAAATATTAAATAACCCGAATCCTGCTTAAGCCAATGGTTCCATAATTTGAATTGTTGGCTTATTTCGATGGGTTAATTGATATGCAC